>JBEKGK010000029.1:0-45087 GCA_050012835.1 Solirubrobacteraceae bacterium
CGACCTGGGGCGTTGGCTACTGCCTGGCGCCACCGACACAACTCACGGGAGGAATCCATGGACACGCGAGCTGAGCTGATCCGCTTCGGAGAGACGTTCCGGCGGGTACGCGAGCGGGAGGGTGTCAGCGTCGCTGACCTCGCCGCCAGGGTCGGCATCGACGCTGAGCAGATCAACGCCCTCGAAGCTGGACGGCTCGATCCCGCGTTTGACGTCATGATCGCGCTCGCCGATGGAATCGGCGTCCGGCTATCTGCGCTGATCCCCGAGGACTGAGGGGACGGCTTGCAGTGTCGCCGTGGTGCCTCTCTACGTCGCTACGCGCTCAAGGTTTTCAGCGCGCGCGTTGAAGTGTCGGCCTTCGTCCTCATCGCCTACGCGGATCACGAAGATCTCGCTGCCATCGACGCCGAGGGGGCCAAGGTCCTCGACGATGATGCCCCTCCAGTTGAAGGCTGGGAGCTTCGAGGTCACGTGGTCGCCGACTTTCAGAGAGTCGGTAAGAGCTGTCTGATTGGGGGCCATGGTCTTGAAGGTAGCGCTTGAGCGAACGTCTGCAACGTGTCGCGAGCAGCATCATCTACGCGTAGTTCAGTTGCGTCAAGAACCGCCTGCCCGGCTTGCTCCCTCCGACCGCCTTATGAGCGTTCTCGATCTCGTCGAACGCCGCGCACGCGTCCGTCCCCCAGTCCATGAGCGACTTCGAAGCCACGCGGCGACGCTACCGCAGCACCCCGACGCGACACTCCCGCCGCTCTATGGCGCCCGCCGGCGCACAGCGATGAACTGCCGAACAGACCTGATGCACGGGTGTGCGATCAGTGTGCAACTGCTACCTCGACGTCATCGCCAGATCTGGCCAACTGCGGTCGGCGACAGGCACGACGCCCGGTCGCTCCCGAAACTCGTTGGCCGGTTGGGGCCGGAAGGGGTCTGTACCCCATGTGTTGACCACTTCCAGCATCGCTGCCGGCAACGGCGGCGGCTACGCCCGCTACCTGGAGGGCACTGACCGCCACATCATGAGCAACAAAACCTAACAACCCCGTCTCCGTCAAACCCGGTCCGGCTCACCTCGCCAGCTAAACGCGCCGCGGGCGCATGACTCCGCTACGGCCTACGGCCTGCGCTCCGTCAAGCACCCGCGAACACCCCACGACCACCGGGGAGAACCGATGGCCACCAACGGGGAGAAACGCGGACAGCCTGATCACGCCACTGGGATCGAGTAGGCGATCGTCGCGGCCAAGCGCCAGGGCTCACCGGCACGGGAGCAGCGGCCCAAGAGAACGGTTCTAACTGCTAGCGTGCGCGGAATTGGAACCTTTGGCCGGTGAATGCCCTGGCCGACAATCACGTTAAGCCGCGCTGAGACAGGAAGGGGACGAATCGAATGCAGGACGGGTCCAAAGTCGCCGCGGACGTGAAGGAGGCGTGGAACGCGCTGCCGCCGGATGAGCGCGCGCGTGTTGAACCGGAACTACGCAGCAACCATGACGCCCTGTTGAGCATCCGCGCCGGCGTTGCCCCGGCCTCGCGACCGACGCCGGAGATGGCACTGGCCTACAGCCTCCTGCACGATGATCCAGACGGCCTGCTGATCGACACAGCGACAGGGCGCATAGAGACGTCGGTCGGACCCGACGGCCAGGTGTACTGGGGCGGAGTCGACTACGACGCCACCGATTATCTCGGATGGGGGTACTGCCCAATCGCCTGGCACCTCACAGAAGGCAAAACGCCGGCGTTCAGCAACACGTCGGCAACCATTGAGATCGCAAACACCGTGACCATCGCGCTGCTCGGCGATTGGGGCGGAAACAACAAGGCGGCGCAGGACGTCGCAAGCAGCGCAAGAGCCGCGATTGGCGCGGGCGACATCATGGTTCACCTGGGAGACGTCTACTACGCGGGGACAGACGAATCGGGGTGGGTCGAGCGCGACTACCAGATGACGCACTTCCTCGCTCCTTGGCCCTGGTCCGGAACGCAAGGGAAGTCGTTCGCGCTCAACTCGAACCACGATATGTATGCGCACGGAACCGGGTACTTCAACACCGCGCTCACCTCACCGATCTTCGCGAGTCAGAACCGCTGTAGCTACTTCGCTCTCTACAACGACAGGTTTCGCATCGTCGGGCTCGATACGGCCTACTTCGACCCCGACCAGAGCGGCTTCGGATTCATGACTGGAAGCCTCGGGCCGACCGGACCGGGGACACAGGCGCAGTTTCTCAACGATCAGGCGCGCGCCGCGGCCGCCGCAAAGCAACAGCTGATCCTGCTCACTCATCACAACGGGCTTCAGTACGACGGCTCCGCCCCGATATCGCCACTCTGGGATCAGGTGGTTGCTCAGTTGGCGCCCCTGTCCGGCGGCACGGTCATCTGGTATTGGGGCCACGAGCACATGGGTGTGGTCTACAAGGACAGGAATGCGAGTGGCATCACGATCCGTCCGAGATGCTGCGGGCATGGCTGCATACCGTGGGGCGTCGCAACGAGGCTGAACAGCCCCGACGTCGAGTGGTATGAGAAAACCGTTCTAGGCCCCGGGAGCAACTACTTCGTCGCGAACGGCTTTGCAACGGTCGCACTCGATGGCTACTCCATCTCAGAGACGATCTTTCGCCAAGACGGCACCGAGAGCTGGCCAACAGCTTCCTCGGCGTCATGGCCGTCCTGAGCATCGTGATGTCGAGCACCGAAACCCGCTCCGTGAACCCGGTGCGTGACATCGCCTTGCGCTCACGGCCCGGAGTTCGCCGAGATCGACCGTGTCCAAGTGCACGGCCCAACCATCGAATCAGAAAGGGGAGTCCGCCATCATGACAACCGACGATCCAGTCCAGAACGTTCCGTCAGGAGCCTTTGCAGAATCCCCGTCTGCGGCAAGCCCCGACGCGACCAGCACCTTCATCATCGCGCTTTACAACAACGGCATTCTACAGGGATATCTCGGTATTGACGACGGCGGTTGGGCAGTGCTGGTTAGCGACCTCAGCAGCGCTGCGCGCCTCATCTGGTACCCCTACAACAGCGTGAACTACATCCAGGTGACGAGCGGTAACTGGCAGAACTACTACATGAGCGTCGGCACCGCACCGACGAGAAATGGTTACGTCGGCTTCTACGGTTGGTGGGGCGCGGCCGGCTGGAGCTTCGACGGGACGCACCTCAAGTCCGCGGTGAACCAGCAACACATGTCGATCTACTCCATTGACAACGCCTACATCTACGCCTGGGACGCCTACACGGTCCTTGACGTCAAGCTGCAATCAACATAGGCCGGTCTGAGCCTACGGGATCGATAGGCGGGCCGTCTTGCAGCGTTGGCCATTTCTGCGGCTAAACTACCTGCCATATATGCTGTAAAAAAGGATGCCAGAGAGGTTGACAAAGGACCGGCCACCAGGTAGCCTGAAGCGATGACCACCGCTGCCACAGGAGCGCCCGGCGTGCTGATCGCCATCAAGCGGGAGCTCCACCTCACCGATGAAGAGCTTGCGCGAGCCACGGGCGCTGGCGTTCGGACGATCCGTCGACTGCTCTCTGAGGAGGATCGCCCAAAGCGGACGCGCCTGGAGGAGCGTATCGACGACCTTCGCACGATCGCCCAGATCCTCCGCGAGGCGTACTCGGCCGAGGCCACGCGCAGCTGGCTGATGGCCCGCAATCGCCTGCTCGGGTTCGACCGGCCGATCGACCGACTCGGCCACGGAGACTTCGCAGCGGTGCGCGAGGCCGCAGAAGCGTTCATCGACGGCGACTACACCTGAGCGGACCACCCAGCTTCAGAGCGTGGATAGGGGCTCACCCCTCAGGAATGGCCGCTGTTCTTCGCAGGCTGGCTGGGTGGCCAAATAGAGGCCTTGGTACCAATGTGGTACCGAATGTTCGATCTGGGTCCGCTGCGGCGTGCCGCGCGCGGTGGTGGTGCACCAAAAGCTTTACAGTACAGCCTAGGTAGTGTAGGATTTGTAGCAGTGAGTGTCGATCGCTCCCGGCAGCGGCTGGATCAGTTCGGCGACCTGCCGTTCCGGGTCGCCGATGCAGAGCATGCTGGCGTCCCCCGCTTTGAGCTGTATCGACTACGTGCTCGGGGAGACGTCGTAAGCGTGGGACGCGGTGTCTTCCGCAGGGCCGGCGGCGCGGTCAGCTCGAGCACTGACCTCGCGACGGTCTGCGCGCGCGTCCCCGACGGCATCATTTGCTTGAACTCCGCATTGGCCTACTGGGACCTGACCGATGAGCTGCCCGTCCTCGTCCACATCGCGGTGGCACGCGGGGCCCATAGGCCCCACATCGACTTTCCCCAGACCAAGGTTCACGTGTTCGCCGTGGCGACGTTCGGTCTGGAGCGCCGCGAGGAGACGAGCGAGACCGGCGAGCGACTGTCGATCTATACACCTGAGCGGGCCGTGGTCGATGCCATGCGACTCGCGCATCGTGTAGGGCGGGATACGGCGCTGCATGCGCTGAACCGCTACCTGCGGCGGCCGGACGCCGAGCCTCGCCGGCTCGTCGCTATCGCCCGTGAGCTCGGGGGGCAGCGACGCTTGACCGACGCGCTGGAGGCGGTGATGAGTTGAGCGGTTCGGACTCCGACTTGGTCAATCGCCAGCTGCAGCGCCTCGCACGTGAACGTCACGGGCACAACACGCAGGCGCTGCAGGTGCTCTACGCGATCGAGGGCTTCCTGCGACGGCTGTCACGCAGCAGCTATCGCGAGCAGCTCGTGCTCAAGGGCGCCATGCTGCTGGCAGTCCTCGATGCGCGACGGATGACCAGAGACGCCGACCTATCGGCACACGGGATCCCCAACGACGAGCAGTCGGTCATTGCGGTCGTCGCCGAGATCGCCACTACAACGCTGTCCGAGTCGGACGGGGTCGTGTTTGAGCCTGCTTCGATCGCGACGGAGGCCATGCGCGAGGGTGCCAGCTACCGCGGAGTGCGGGCCAAGCTCCCCGCGTCGATCGGCGTCGCCCGCGTCGTCGTGACCCTCGACTTCTCATTCGGCGACCCCGGCGAGGTCGAAGAGATCCGCTATCCAGAGATTCTCGGTGGCCCGGGCATCGTGCTGCACGCCTACCCGATCGAGCGCACGCTGGCCGAGAAGATCGCGACGATGATGGAGCGCGGCGAGCTCAACACCCGTGACCGCGACTTCGCCGACGTATGGATCCTCAGCCGCCTGCATGCGATCGACGCCGCAAGTCTGCGCACGACCCTGCAAGCTGTTGCGGAGCGTCGCCGGCATCCGGTCCTGCCGCTCTCCGAAGTTCTGGTCGAGCTGCCCGACAGGCAGCGCAGCTACGACGCGCTGCGCCAGCGCGCCTCTTTTACGCTGGCCCCACCCGACCGGTGGACCGACCTCGTAGCGGATGTCGTTGCTTTTGTCGACCCGTTGACCCAGGAGGACCCAGATCGATTGACCACGTGGGACCCGCAGGCAGGCCACTGGGGCTGACGCTCGCCAGCGCACACCCTCTCAGGCCGCCGTTGACCGGGGCGCTTGCCGCTGCACGCCAGCGCCCCGGCAGCGGCCTCCACGCATTCGCGGTCTGGCGCCTCGTAGAGCAGCTCCAGCGTGACGACGGGACACCAGATGAGGTCGCCTGCATGAGCTGCGGTCTTCCATCGAGCCGAGACCGCAGGGTTTGCTGCCCGTGCCCACGGAAGGTCATTTCCGTACATCCGATCGAAGCATCTCCGGCGATGCGCTCAAGGGTCCCCACCGGGGGCTAACGTGCCGGGGTGTGGAGCCTTCCGAATTTAGACCGTTCGCCCACCTCGCGACGCCGAACGTCACGTTGTACAGACGGGTGATGGGGGAGTTCGTCGCCGCGAAGCGGCGCTTCGTGGTGCATCTGCGCAGCGAGGATCTCCACGAAGCTCTCGCCCGCGCCGATTGCGATGGGCACGTCCCTGTCGAGGCGGTCGTCGATGCCCTCGGGCAGCTCGTGCAGTGGGGCAATCTGCGCGCCGACCCCGATACGAGCCGCGTGACGACGGTCGAGGACTTCCACCGCGCGCGCTTCCTCTATCAGCTGACCCACCCGGGCGAGGCCGCGGAGCGGGCGCTCGCCGTGTACGACGAGCAGCTCGGACGGCGTGGTGCTCTGCAGGCGGTTGCGTTGACGGACATAGTGACGCAGCTGCGGGCGCTGCGCGAGCTCGCCGTCCAGGCTCAGCCCGATCCCGGAAGCGTGGGGCTGCTGCTGCGCGACCTCGTCGCGCGCTTCACCGACCTCGCCGGCAACGCCCAGGCGTTCATGGGGTCGCTGCAGCGCACGATCGACCTGTACGACGCCGACGTGGACGCTTTCCGCGCCTATAAGAATCACCTCGTCGATTACCTGGAGCGCTTCATCAAGGATCTCGTCACCGTGGGCGGAGAGATCTCCGCGCTGCTGGGCGAGCTCGAGCAGGCGGACGTGTCGCGCCTGCTCGGTGTCGCTGCGCGCCGCGATGCCGAGGACGCCGCGCCGGGCGGCGAGGATGACGGCGCCGCCGGCGAGGACCCTCGCGAGGTGGCCTATCTCGTCGAGGCGGCGGCCTGGGAGGAGCGCTGGCGGGGGCTGCGGCAATGGTTTGTCTCCCAGCCCGGCCGCCCGAGCCAGGCCAAGCTGCTGCGCAGCCGGGCGCGGCAGGCGATCCCCGATCTGCTCACGGTGGTGGCGACGCTCAACGAGCGTCGCTCCGGACGCTCCGACCGCTCGGCCGACTTCCGTGCGCTTGCGCAGTGGTTCGCCGAGGCGCCCGACGACGCCGCTCTGCATCGGCTGTGGCGCACCGCGTTCGGCGTGTACGGGTCGCGGCACCTCGTCCTCGACGGTGACACGCGCCAGGCGCGTGAGGAGCAGCCCGTGCCGGTGTCAACGTCATGGATGCAGGCGCCTCCCCTGCACATCAGTCCACGCCTGCGGCGCACCGGCAGCTACGAGCGCCGTGGACATCCCAACCGCGTAGCCGACCGCGAGGACGCCCGTCGCCTGCTGGCGGAGCTCGCCGCGCGGCAGACCGAGCAGACGGCCGCCGCGCGCGCCCGTCTCGCCACCGGCCGGCCGACCAACCTCGGCGAGCTTGGAGAGCTCGATCGGGATGCCTTTGGCCTGTTCCTGGCGCTGTTGGGCGACGCCCTCTCCGCCGGTCGATCGGGCCAGCGAGAGGTTGCCACCACGACCGCCGACGGCACCCTGCACGTCCGGCTGGTCGCGCTCGCGGACGCTGAGCTGATCGAGATCCGCACCCCCGCCGGCATCTTTCGCGGACCCGATCACGTGATCGAGATCGCCGACCTGAACCCATGTCCGAATGGCGCGCGTGCAGCGACGTTTGACGCCTCCCACGCTGAGGGCGCGGAGCGCCCGGCGAGTCCCCAGGCGGTCCCGGCGTGAGTCACGCGCTCGAGAGCGCGCTCGACCACGCGCGATCGGCAGAGCTGCGACGGGCGGCTCGCGCGTTGTTGCGCCGACCGATGCTGCACGCGGGTGGCGCCGAGGTCGATGACTTCCGCCTCGTCCGCCGTCACGCCGGTGAGCTGCGCTCGTGGTTCGACACGAACACGGGCTGGCGGCTGATCGTCGACAGCGAGGTGGCGAGACTGGTCAAGCTCGCGCCCACGACCGACGATCCGACGCATCCTGCCCGTGACGCGCGCTCGCGGGTGCCCTTCAGCCGCCGACGTTACGTGCTGACGTGCCTCGCCCTGTCGGTGCTCGAGCGCTCCGATGCGCAGATCACCCTCGGTCGCCTCGCCGAAGGTGTGATCCTGGCGGCCGCCGACGAGCGGCTCGCGCGGGCGGGTGTCGTGTTCCGGCTCGAGGGACGCGAGGAGCGCGCGGACCTTGTCGCGGTCGTGCGGCTGCTGCTCGAGCTCGGCGTGCTCGCCCGCGTTGCCGGCGACGAGGAGGCGTTCGTGCGCGATGCGGGCGATGCCCTCTACGACGTCGAACGACGCGTGCTCGCAGTGGTCCTCGCGGCGCCGCGTGGCCCCTCGACGATCGCCGCTCACGACTTTGACGAGCGGCTCTCCCAGCTTGGCGCCGATCCACTGCCGGAAGCCGAGGATCTGCGCACCCGTGCTCTGCGCCATCACCTCACGCGACGCCTGCTCGACGATCCCGTCCTCTACAACGACGAGCTCGACCCCGCGCAGGCCGCCTACCTGACCGGTCAGCGGGGTGCGCTCACGCGACGTATCTCCGAGCTGACCGGACTCGTGGCCGAGGTTCGCGAGGAGGGGATCGCGATGGTCGACCCCGACGATGACCTGACTGACGTGCGGATGCCGGACGTGGGCACCGACGGCCACGTCACGCTGCTGCTGGCCGAGCATCTTGCGCAGCAGGCGGTGGAGATCGCAGAGGCCGAGCTGCACCGGCTGGTACGGCGGCTGGCGGAGGAGCACCGGGCGTACTGGCGTCGCAGTGCCCGCGAGCCTGGCGCCGAGGTTGCGCTCGTGGACACCGCGCTCGAGCGGCTCGTGGCGCTGCGGCTGATACGACGCGGCCCGGACGGCGTCAGGCCGCTGCCAGCGCTCGCCCGCTATGCGCTCGCCGCACCGACCATCGCCGAGGGGCGCTCGCAGCTGGAGCTGCAAGCGTGACGCGTCCGCTCCCGCAGCCCGAGCGCGAGCGCTGGCAACCGCTGCGCGCGGGGCTGGTGGACGTCTTCTACTACGACCAGGAGGAGTTTCGCTTCCGCGACGGCCGGCTGCTGCTGCGCGGCAACAACGGCACCGGCAAGTCCAAGGTGCTCGCCCTCACGCTTCCGTTCCTGCTCGACGGCGAGCTCTCCCCTCATCGCGTCGAGCCGGACGCCGATCCGAAGAAGCGCATGGACTGGAACCTGCTGCTCGGCGGCGAGCACCCCAACGACGAGCGGCTCGGATACACGTGGCTCGAGCTCGGCCGTCTCGACGCGGATGGCAACACGCTGTTCTGCACGCTCGGATGCGGCCTGAAGGCGGTCAGCGGCCGCGGCATCGCTTCGCACTGGTTCTTCCTCAGCGACCAGCGCGTCGGCGAGGAGCTGGCGCTCGTCGACGAGGCGCGCATCGCTCTGACCCGCGAGCGGCTGGAGGAGGCGCTCGGCTCGCGCGGCGTGGTGCACCGCACCGCACGCGCCTACCGGCGCGCGGTCGACGAGGCGCTCTTCGGCCTCGGCGAGCAGCGCTATGACGCGCTGATCGACCTGCTGATCAAGATTCGCGCGCCACAGCTCTCCAAGCGCCCGAACGAGCGCGCGCTGTCCGATGCGCTCACCGGCGCGCTGCCACCGCTCGACCAGGCGCTGATCGCCGACGTCGCCGAGGCCTTCCGCGGGCTGGAGGAGGACCGCGACGCGCTCACGGCGATGGTCGAGGCGCGCGACGCCGCCGCGGGCTACCTCGACACCTACCGCCACTACGCGCGGATCGCGTGCCGCCGTCGCGCTGCGCTTCCGCGCCAGGCACAGACAGCCTTCGACCGCGTCAGCCGCGACCTCGCCGACGCCGAGGCCGCTCATCAGAAGGCGCGCGACGAGCTCCACGGCGCGGAGGCGGCGCTTGCGGAGCTGCGTTCCGAGGAGGAGCGTCTGCGCGCCCGCGAGCGAGCGCTGCGCGAGAGCCCGGAGGCGCGCAGCGCCCGCGAGCTCGAGCGCGCCGCCGAGGAGGCTCGCCGGGCCGCCGAGCGCGCCACCCAGGCGCGGGCGGTCCACGATCGCGGTGTCGAGCGACGCGATCAACAGCGTCAGCGCCTCGCGGATGCGGGCGCACGCAGAGCGCGGGCGGATGGGGAGCTGGCGCAGGCGCGCGGCGCGGCCGTCGAGCAGGCGCAGGTGGCGGGCATCGCCGACGCGTTCAGCGAGCGAGTGGATCGCGTGATCGAGACGGACGTGACGGACGTGACGGACGTGACGGAGCTGCGCCGTCGTGCCGAGGAGCTCACCGCTCGCCAGCAGCGGGCGATCGATCATCTGGGGACGCTGCTCGCCGCGGTCGGCGATCGCCAGCGTGCGCTGATCGACGCACGCGAGCGCCACGAGGAGCTTGCGAGCGAGGCTGCGCTGCTCGCCGAGCGGCGCGCACGGGCGGCGGAGCTGCTGGCGGAGACCGGCCGCGAGCTGGTTTGCGCGGCCCGCGTGTACGTGGAGGCAGCCAGTGCGCTGACGCTCGCCGATCCCGCAGAGGTGCTCGCGGCGCTCGAGCTGTGGGTCGAGACCCTTGACGGTCTGAACCCGCTCGCCACTGCGCTCGCGGCGGCGGGCCGCGACGCGAGCGCCGCGCTGGCGCGCTTGGAGGCGGGGCTCGACGCGGAGGAGCGCGAGGTCCGCCAGCTCGCCGGCGAGCTCGACGCGTCGATCGAGCGGCTGCAGGCAGGCGAGCACGAGACGCCGCCCGTCCCGCACACGCGCGACCCGTCCGTCCGCGAGGAGCGCGCCGGCGCGCCGCTGTGGCTGCTTGTCGACTTCCGCTCCAGCGTGCCACAGGAGCAGCGGGCCGGGATCGAGGCCGCGCTGGAGGCGTCCGGGATCCTCGACGCGTGGGTCAGCCCCGACGGCGAGCTGCTCGCGCCCGGCACCCAGGACGTGCTGCTCACGCCCGACGCGCGAGACCCAGATGATGGTCCGCGCCTGCACGACGTGCTCGAGCCCGCGATCGACCATGACGACCCCCGCGCGGGACACGTGCAGGTGGAGGCCGTGCGCCGTGTGCTCACCGCGGTCGCGCTGACACAGGATGACGGCACGGTCTGGGTCACACCTGAGGGCGAGTTTCGCAACGGCGTTCTGCGCGGCTCCTGGCGCAAGCCGGCAGCGGCGTTCATCGGCCGCGGCGCCCGCGAGGTGGCGCGGCGTGCACGGCTGGCCGAGCTGCAGGAGCAACGCGCACAGGCGCACCGGCGTCTCGATCAGATGGCAGGCGAGCGCGAGCGTCTCGGCGAGCGCCGTGCGGAGCTCGAGGAGCAGTTGCGGGGCATGCCCACCGACGAGGCCCTGCACGATGCGCACAGCGCCCTCGCCGCTCTGGATGCCGAGCAGGCGCGACTCGGCGAGCGCATCGCGGCTGCGGCGGCGCGCCTGGCGCAGGCGGAGGCGGGCAGGGCGGACGCAGAGCGCGCCGCACGTGAGAGCGCCGAGGAGCTGAGCCTGCCCTATGAGGACAGGCAGCTCGATGTCATGCGCGCCGGCGTGCAGGCGTTTCGTGTTGCGCTCGCCGCTCTGTGGCCGGCCTACGTTGCGCTCGATCACGCGCGGGGCGCCGCCTCGGAGGCAGGCAAGGATGTGGAGACGGCTGCGCGCGAGCTCGCCGAGCACAGCGAGCGCCTCCAGGCAGCCGCGCGCGAGGCGGCTGAGCGCACGGAGCGTCACGAGACGCTCGCTGAGACGGTCGGCGCGGCTGTAGCGGAGCTGCAGCGGCGGCTCGCCGATGTCGCGAGCGCGCTGCGCGAGAACGAGTGCGGCCGAGGCGCGGCCGACGCACGGCGCTCGCAGGCCCAGCGCGAGGAGGGCAGGGAAGACGGCCGGCGCCAGCAGCTCGCGGTGGAGCTCGAGCAGGCGACCGAGCAGCGCCGGGCTGACGTCGACTCCCTGCGGCGCTTTGCCGGCACCGGTCTGATCGAGGTTGCGCTGGGCGCGGTCGAGCTGCCGGAGGGCGAGCAGGAGTGGGGCGTGACGGCCGCGTTGCGCCTCGCGCGCCAGCTCGAGCAGGAGCTCGCCGATGCCGCCGAGGACGAGCCCGCCTGGCAGCGCGCGCAGCGGCGGGTGACCGACGAGCTGGGCACGCTGGGCGATGCGCTGCGCCGCCACGGCAACAACGCCTCGGCGTCCATGCAGGAGGAGGGGATCACCGTCGAGGTCGTCTTCCGCGGGCGCTCGACGACGGTGCCCGAGCTGGCGAGCGCGCTCACCGGGGAGGTCGCCGATCGTCAGCGGCTGCTCGACGAGCACGAGCGCGAGATCCTCGAGAACCACCTGGTGAACGAGGTCGCCAGCACGCTGCAGGAACTGATCTCCGATGCCGAGCATCACGTCGCTGCCACCAACACCGAGCTGGACGAGCGCCCGACGAGCACCGGCATGCGGCTGCGACTGCGCTGGCGCGTCGTCGAGGACGGCCCGCAGGGTCTGCAGGAGGCGCGCGAGCGCCTGCTGCGCCAGGCCGCCGACGCGTGGTCGGAGGAGGATCGCGCGGCGGTGGGAGCGTTCCTGCAGGCGCAGATCCAGGAGGTGCGCTCGCGCGATGTCGCGGGAACCTGGGTCGAGCACCTCACCGAGGCGCTCGACTATCGCGGCTGGCACCGCTTCGCCATCGAGCGACACCAGGGCGGTCGTTGGCGCAGCGCGACGGGCCCGGCCTCGGGCGGTGAGCGGGTGCTGACCGCGAGCGTGCCGCTGTTCGCCGCGGCGTCCTCCTTCTACGCGTCGGCTGGCAATGACCATGCGCCGCGCCTGGTGATGCTCGACGAGGCGTTCGCCGGTGTCGACGACGATGCGCGCGCCAAGTGCCTCGGCCTGCTGACCGCGTTCGATCTCGACGTCGTCATGACCAGCGAGCGCGAGTGGGGCTGCTACCGCGAGGTTCCGGGGCTGGCGATCGCACAGCTGGCGCGAGTCGATGACGTCCCGGCGGTGCTCGTCAGCCACTGGGAGTGGGACGGCGCCACCCGCACGCGCGTCGAGCGCCCCGTGGCGGCCGTCGTGTCGGTGGCGGCCGGGTTAAGCGATGCCCAGCCGCTCGACGGGGAGGGCCTGTGGGAGACGCCGAGTACCAGCGGCTGAGGCGCTCGGGGGCGGACGTCGAGCGGCTCGGCCGGCTGCTCGGCGACCACGAGCTCGAGTGGCTGCTCGCGCGGGTGCGCCGTCGACTAGAGCTCGGTCAGTCGCTCGATGGCACCGTCACGCTCGCGGATGCCTCTGCCGCTCAGCGCCGGGCTGCGCAGCGACTGCTCGGCCGGCGACCGCGCGCGGGGCGTGCGCTCAGCGTGTCGCTGCGCGCGGTGGACGAGCTGGTGCGCCGCTCGGGCGCCAGTCCGGATGGACTCGCGGCGGCGGTCGTCGCGCTCACGGGGCCCGTGGTCGTGCGCGCCGAGGCGAGCGCGGCTGAGCAGCTTGCCTGGGACCGCGCGTTTGCGCCGCTGGAGGAGCTGGTTGGCAGGCGTGTGCAGGCGGCGGCTGAGGGATGTGAGGAGTTGACGAGCTGGCTGGCGTGGCTACGCGGCTCGGGCGCGGCCAAGCGCCTGGAGCCCGACCCAGCGGAGGCTCGCACGCTGCTCGAGCGGCTCGCCGCGGTGCTCGCCGCGCTGCCCGCCGACGGTGAGCCGCTGGGCGGTTTCGCGGCGCGCCTCGCCGGTGGCGCCCACGCGCTCGATGACGGTGAGCCGCTCGCCACGCTCGCGCTCGGCGCCGCTCGGGCGCTCGCTGGTCGATCTTCGACCGGTCTCCAGGCCCCGGGACCCGACGAGTCGCCGGCAGAGTTGCGTCGCGAGGCGTGGGCCGCGGTCGGCCTGCTGTGCGACGAGCTTTCCAGCGTCGTGCTCACGCTCGGACTGCCCGGTGAGGACCAGACAGGGTCGGGCCGGATCCTGCGAGCTGCGCAGAGAACGGGTCAGCCTGTGTGGCTGACGCTGCGTCAGCTCGTACGCGATCCGCCGGACTGGCCGGCGGCATCCCGCGTCGGCCCTCCGGGATCGCCGGATGCATCCGGCGGCAGCCTCGCGGAGCAGACTGTGCACATCTGCGAGAACCCCGTCATCGTGGCGCTCGCGGCCGACCGTCTCGGGGCGGAGTGTCCACCGCTGGTGTGCACCGGCGGTCAGCCGGGCGCCGCCACAATGCTGCTCCTGCGAGCGCTGACGGCCGCCGGCGCGCAGCTGGTCCACCATGGCGACTTCGACTGGGGCGGGGTGCGCATCGCCAACGTGCTGCATGCGCGGCTGTCGCTTGCTCCGTGGCGGTTCGACACCGAGGCATACCTACGCGTGGCAGACTCCGTGGCATCGCCGCAGCCGCTCAGCGGCGCCCCGGTGCCCGCGAGCTGGGATCCGCATCTCAGCGAGACGATGCGCCGCGTTGGACAGCGCATCGAGGAGGAGCTGATGCTCGAGGAGCTGCTCGCGGACCTCGCGGCTTGAGCAGTCGACGATCGCGGCGGCCAAAGCGAGCGTGTGCGCCGCGGATAATGAGGTCGCCTTGCTACCAGAGCTCCGCTCGGCACGATCCTAGCTCCTTGCAGCACTTGCAAGACTTGCGCTACATGCGCTATGCTCAGCTCCATGGCAACCGCCCGAGGCTCGGCATCGAGCCCGAGCTGTGGGGAGGCACGGAGAAGCACCTGCGCGCGCGCGATGTCCTGAAGATCGCTGCGCAGGCTCGTCGAGCGTCGATCGAAGAGGTCGCAGGCGGACTACTCGAGCGCACCGCGCGCGATCCCGCTCAGCACGAGGCAGTCCGAGCCGAAATCGACAGCTATCTTGCCGAGCGTCAGCCGGCGCAGCCGGTGCCGCAGGGCGCGTTCCTGGCCGAATTGCGTGACGCGCTGCCTCGACAGTATGCCGAGCAGGCCGAGCGCATCTACCGACGCTACGTCGAGAGCTCGTAGTAGTCGCGGTCGGCGTATCCGCCGTGGCTGCTGGAGGGCCCTTCTGTAGGCCAAGCGCGCGCAGCTCGTCGGGCGTGAGGACGATCGCGCTGTCGGCGAGCACGCCGACACGGCCTCGTCTGACGGTGCGTCGGTCGATCGCGGCGACGACGAGCAGCAGATACCACAGCATCACCGTGTACTCCGCCCGCAGGGCTCCCGCCGCGTCGTGGCGGACAGCCATGCTCGTTACCAGGTGCGGTCGCAGGCGCTTGCGGCGGCTACGTGTGCGCCGGGCTTCTTCGCGTGGGCCCTCCTCAAAATGCCACGCGAGCACGGCTGCGATCTGTCCGGCGTCGAGATCGCGCACGAGCAGTCGGCGCCCCTTCTTGGCGTCGGCTCGATGGAACTCTTTGAGGGCCTCGGTGGGAGCGGGGAACCCGTACAGGTGCGCCGGCTTGGCCATGCGAACCTGCCATCTCGCCTGCGTGTTCCCCGCGTCGGTCTCGGCATCGTCCTCCGGGGAAGCCAGCGTCGGCAAGAGCCGGTCGATGTGAACCACCGTCTGCTCGTCACCGTCCCAGCGCGCGTCGGAGATCGTCAGGCACTCGGCAAGCTGGTCGATCAGCCTGTCTCGACGGGGGCGTAGACGGTCAATGCTGGCTGGTGGATCCAAGCGCGTCACGAGTAGGCCGGCCCGGTGTTCTGCGGCGACGGGTTGCGACGCACCTACCGAGATGTGGCGCGGCCATACAAGCAAACGCGTCCGACAGCTTGACCTGTCCCGTACGCTGAGCCCTCTATGAGCGATGCCGATGATTTGACCTGGTCGCGCATTCGCGCCTCGGCGATCGACGCATTGGAGTCCTCGCTGGCGCGTCTAGTGCGTGAAGGCAAGGGTGAGTCGTTGACGCAAGATTCCGTGCCATGGCCGTCGCCGGGCAAGGATCTGGAGGTGTGGGTCGACACCTCCAAGCACTGGATGAGTCAGGAGTTCTACGTGGTGGACGCCGATCTGGGCACGGGACGGCGGGGGGAGGAGCGGCACGTCGTGAAGCTGAGGCGTTTCGCGGGCAGGCGCATCTCGCTGCAGGTGCCACGTGAGACCCGCAGCGCTCTGCGGGGCGTGCCCCGCGTGCGTGTCTTCTGTGTCTCGGATCTCGAGGTCAGGCTGAAGCGGGCGTTGCTCGCGGCGTTGCGCCACAGCACGCGGGGGGACCTGGTCGAGCAGTTGCTCAGAGCATCGCGGAGGATCTCCCCGCCGTCGTGGTCGGCATCCTCCGCTCGGAGCGACGACGGTCTGAACGACGGGCAGCGCCGCGCGCTTGCAGCGATGACGAGTCCCGGGGGGTGCTTCGTGTGGGGCCCGCCGGGGACGGGCAAGACGACCGTGATCCTGTCCGCCGTAAGGGACGCGTTGGCGCACGGTCGCTCGGTGCTGGTGGCGTCGCATACGCACGGCGCTGTGGACAACGTCTTGGAGGGCTTGATCGGATCGTCCGACGACAGGGACGCGGGCTGGTCGTGCGGGGATGTGATTCGGATCGCGAGCCAGGGCACGCTCGACAGGGTCTCGCCAGGGGTGATCGATCACCGTTACCTGTTGCTCGACAAGGCGGCGGTGGTGTTGACCGACAGCGACGCGCGGCAGGCCGATCTGGGTGCGCGCCGCGACGGCAACCGTGGTGATCCGGCGCGAGCGGCGTTGACTGTGACGGTGGAGGATCTGGCAGGGGTCGACGCGGGCGGTATCGAGGAAGCAAGGCACGCGCTTTCGGCGCGCCAGCGGACGTTCGAGCTGGTTCACGCGGCGGCTGAGCTCACAGAGCGGTTGGATGATCTGCGCGAGCGCGAGCACGCTCACCGCGTTGCGGCCGCTGAGAGCGGGGTCGACGCCGACGAGTTGGAACGCGCGCAAGCGCGCCTGCTCATCGCTCAACGTGCGCTGGATGAGGCGGCGGACGCAACGAAGGACGCGATGATTGCGCTGCGCGCCCGCAAGCGCCAGGAGCAGGCCCAGCGGGACAGGTTGCGGCAAGCGCGTGACGCAGTCGATCGGGGTCTGGCGCGCGCGTTGCCACTCGTGCGCGCGGGCCGCGTACGTCGGGCCGCGCAGTGTGATGCGCTGGTTGAGGAGGCACGAGCTCGCGTCGAGCAAGCCGGTTCGCTATTCGAGACGCGTCGCAAGGATCGCCGTTTGCGGGGTGCCGACGCTGCGCGGGAGCAGGCGATCGTCGCTCGCCTGACGGAGCGCCACCGGCGCGCGTCGCGCGAGGAGCAGCGCGCGCGGCAGCTCGCTGCGGACGTGGACGCGACCCGAGCCCAGCTCGAGGCGCTGAGTCAGAGCATCGGTGAGCTGCGGGAGATCGCCGAGCGGGTGCGGGAGCCCGAGGCCGTGCTCGCGCGAGCTCAGCGCGAGGGATGGCCCGAGCGGATCGCCGAGCGCGATCGTCTGAGCGAGCGGGTCGCGGTGCTCGACAAGGAGCTCGAGGGGCTCGAGCGCGAGCAGGAGCAATTGCGTGAGGATCTCGCGCGCGAACGTGCACGGCTGCTCGCCGAGGCCCCGGTGGTCGCGTGCACGCTCGCGGCGCTGACGATGCAGCCGGCGCTGTTGGAGCGCCGTTTCGACGTCGTGATCCTCGACGAGGCAGCGAGCATCGAGCCCGCGTATGTCGCATACGCGGGCTCGCGCGCGAACCGCACGCTCGCGCTGGTCGGCGATTTCCTGCAGAACGCGCCGATCGCAGAGGCGGATGACGTCCCCGACGACCGTGACCGCGCGCTCGCGGACTGGCAGCAACGCGACGTGTTCCACCTCGCCGGGATTCACGACCGCAACAGTGCCGAGCGGCACCCGCGTTGTGTCGCGCTGAGCGTCCAATACCGCTATCCGCCGCTGATCGCCAAGACCGTGAACGCGTTCTGCTACGACGGGCTGCTCGAGAGCCATTCCACAACGCTCAGCGCCGACGGGCAGGCGGTCATCACGCTGATCGACACCTCTCGACACCCCGGCAAGCGCCTGGTCGCCGAGCGAGGCTCCTGGTGGTACCAGCTCGGTCTCGATCTCCTCGTTGCGCTCGCCCGCGGCCCGGACACGCCGGCGCAGGACACCGGCTTGGTGTGCCCGTATCGCGCGCACGCCAGTCGTGCGGCGAGACTCGCCGAGCGCGCCGGGCTCGGGGTGGCGTGCGGCACCGCGCACAGCTTTCAGGGCCGCGAGTTCCACACGGTGATCGTCGACCTCATGCAGGACGATCAGCCCCGCTGGGCCGGTGTCGCTGACCTGCGCGGCAGCGAGCGCCAAGTCGCGGCGGCGAAGCTCCTCAACGTCGCGCTGACGCGCACCCAACGACACCTCTATCTCATCGGCGACGCGGACTTCATACGGCGCCACCGCTCACCGGGCATGCGCGCGCTCGCCGCGCTCGACGGCGAGCCGGGTTTCCGGGTGGTCGATGCCGCGCGCGTGCTCTGAGCATGCCAGCCGCGTGAGCTGCTCGCGGACCTCGCGGCCTGAGCAGTCGACGATCGCGGCGGCGCCTTCACAGCTCGGTATCGCCGGGCGCCCCGTCAGCGGCGGTTACGGCGACGAGCCTGTTTTGCGGCGGTGCGCTTCGCACGCTCGGAGCCAGCCGTGCGTCGCTTGGACGGCTGGGCTTGTCCACGAGAGTCCTCGCGAGCAGCGCCGAGCCGCATGTCGTGGGCGGCGATCCAGGCTTCGCCGGCGTCCGGATCGGCCAGGTCCACACCGTCGGCGATCATCGCCATCGCAAACGACTTCGCCATGCCCCAGCGCGACGGGTCGCGACACGCGTCGGCGCTCTTGCGAGCGAGACGCTTACAGGCTTCCCGCAGCGCGTCGGCGGTGTCACCTTCGAGGGCTCGGTCGCGATCGAGGAAGTCGATGAATGCCGCCAAGCAGTCCGGCAGCGTCTGGATTGCCTCGTCGTCCATCGTCATCTTGCGTGGTGCGAAGCTGAGCATGAACTCTTCGAGGTCGGCCGTGGTCCAGCGGGCTGGCTCACCGTCGCCGTAGTCGCGCTTCCAGTCGAGCAGCGCACATGAGATGAACTCTCCGTGGCGCCACACGGCGCTGTCGGCGCCGTGCTGCTCGCACACGTAGCGCCCGTAGTCGCGCACCAGTTCGTCGAGCAGGGTCTCCGCGACGGCTTCGTCCACCTCGACGAGCTCGTCCTCGTCCTCTTCCAGCTCCGGATAGCTCGTCACACGGCCCAGCGCGTGAGCCTCGCCGCTGATCGCGCGGGCGAGTATCGGCACGCATACGCCGACTTCCAACGGCGCTGCGAGCCCGGCATCGCTCATGTTGGCGACCGCGGTGCCGAGGCGCTCGGCCAGCGCGGGTACCGTCGAGCGTTTGGCGCCTTCTGCCAGCTGGGCCAGCGCGGAGTCGAGCTCGCTCGTCGGCCCGGCGTTGGTCAGCAGCGCACCGACGGCGATCGGCCCCTCGCTGCTCGTCTCGAGCGTCACGCACGCCGCCTGCGACTCGCCGTGTCCCGGACGGTCGAGCACCGCGACCCAGATCTCGCCTGGCGGCATCTCACTGTGCCAGACCTCTCTGACGGTCAGCGTCCCAACATCGTCGGAGACCTCTACGTGGTGATCGGCGAAGCCACGCGCCGCCCGCACCGCCTCGTCCGCGGTCGTCTTGCTGCCGAACGCGGCGAGCACGGCGAGCACAGCGATCGAGGTCTCGCAGCCACGATCGACGAGCGCGTCGATCAGCACGGCGCTCAGCTCTGGAGGTGCCTCCGGAACGTCGAAGGCGGCAAGCAGCGCGATCCCGATGCGCTCGAGCGCAACCACGTCGCTCGCGATCCACGGCTCCTCAAGTAGCTCATCGAGCTGCGCCCGGGTCGATGAGCGGATGGCCGCAAGCTCGTCGTCGGTGATTGCTGCCGACATGGCCAAACCGTAGAGCCATCATCGGACGTACCTACCACTGAGCCGGAGAGTTACGCCGATCCCGAGGCAACAGGACATCCCCGTATCTGCCACCCGCCAGCGCCCGTTCCTGCACCTCCTCCAAAGTCCGCTCCGCCGCGCCCCGCCGCCGCCTGTGCGCGTTCTGCGCGGCAAGCATCTGCTCCACGTCCCCAAGCTCGAGTTCGACTTCGCGTTCCGGCGACCGCGTGGGCTTCCAATCGAGCAGCTCCGCATACCCGTCGCGGTGAAAATGCCCCGCGACCAGCGCGAGCGATAGCAGCACCAGCGGCACCCCGAGCACCATCGACAGGAAGTAGATCTGTGCCACGCGGCTCAGGCGCCCTCCGGTGCGGGTTGGATCGTCGGCCGCGCCCGAGGCGCTGACCGGCTCCCCGGCTTGGCCCGCGGTGGGCGCTTCCTCGCCGCCTCTCCCGCAAAGCCCTCCTGCTTTCCCACGGCCTGCTTCTTGCCCGCGCCGGCGCCAGCGCTCGCCCTCCCACGGACGCCTGCCCTTCCCCCGGCACCAGCCTCGCCCCCCAGCCGGTCGATCGCCGCCTGCACATTCGCGAGCCGGCGCACGAGCCGCGTGCGCACGTCCTCGAGCTCGGCGGCGTCGAGCAGCGTCGGCCCGATGCCGCGGCGAGTCGCCCCGCTCGCAGGCGCGACGCCGGGGTGGCTGGCTTCGATCTCGCCGAGCGTGCGCTCGAGCGAGGCGATCTGCCCGCGCAGCACGCGCCGCCGCTCGGCCGCCTCGTCGCCGGGCTGACGTGGGCCGCCTGGCGAGACGTACAGCGCGGCGGCGACCTCGCGCGGGTCGACGCCCGTCTGGCGCGCTTCGCGCGCCGCGTCCGCGGCGATCGTGGCCACGGTGGTCAGCTGCTGTGGCGTGGAGGCGACGAACGTGCCGCTGCCCTGCTGGCTGTCGATCAGGCCCTCTTGCTCGAGGCGCTGGTAGACGGTTCGCACGGTGTTGACGTTGACGCCGGTGGCCTCGGCGACCTCGCGCAGCCCGGGCAGGCGCTGTCCGGGCACGAACCTGCCGTCGCGGATCCGCGAGCGCAGCGCCCACGCAAGCTGAACGCCGATCGGGATCTCGGCGTCGCGATCGACAGTGACGTCCAAGCCCGGCGACCCGGCTGCGGGCGATTGCAGCGCGTCATGGCTCATGCGATCAACTGTAGAGCGCCGAGACGATGTTGCATAGTGTACTGGTGAACTAGTACACTAGAGGAGTGCAAGGCGGCGGCGGTGCGATCTCGGCCCTCTCCAGGCGGGCGTTCTCGCCAGCCAGGAACCTGCTGGAGGAATTCGGCGACATGGTGCTGCTGACCGGCCGGACGGTCTCTTCGGCGCTGCAGCCGCCGTACGTCTACGGCGGCGAGCTCGTCTCCCAGTTCCTGTTCGTACTGCGCCTGGTGTGGCTGCCGCTGCTCGTCTCGACGGTGGCGATCAACTACGGGGCACCCGGCCTGCAGGCGGCGAACTTCCTGAAGCTGTTCGGCGCGCTTGACTTCCTCGGCGGCTTCTTCGTGATCGAGGTCGTCCGCGAAATCGGCCCGCTGATCACGGCGATCGTGGTCGCGGGGGTGGGCGGTACGGCGATCACCGCGGATCTGGGGGCGCGCAAGGTGCGCGAGGAGCTCGACGCGCTGCAGGTGCTGGGTGTGGACCCCGTCAAGAACCTCGTCGTGCCGCGCTTCCTGTCGCTGATGCTCGTGACCGGGCTGTTCAACATCTACTCGATCCTGTTCGGGCTCTACGGCGGCCTGCTCGCGGAGATCGAGAACGGCGGCTCGTTGGGCCCGTTCTGGCACACCCTGTTCGCGAACGCCACCGTCACCGACCTGTGGGGCTCGGTGCTGAAGACGACGATCTTCGGAGCGATCATCGCGATCGTCTCCTGTTACAAGGGCATGACCGCCTCCGGCGGCGCGGAGGGCGTCGGGCGTGCGGTAAACGAGGCGGTCGTCGTCTCGTTCCTGGCGATCGGCGCGTTCAGCTACGTCTTCACCACGACGCTGCTGGCCACCCACCCGCAGATCCTGGTGCTCAAATGAGCGAGCTGCTGTCGCTGCCGCGCGAATGGCTCGCCGCCGCCGGTGAGCTCGGTGGCTTCATGGGCGAAGTGCTGCGCGACGTGTGGAGCCTGCGCGTGTTGCGGTTCTTCGGCGAGGCGCTGCGCCAATCGGGCATCCTGATCGTCGGCTCGACGGGCGTCATCTGGGGCCTGGTGTTCATCAACGGCCTCGGCCCGTGCGGCGTCCAGGCCGCCTACTTCACCGAGGCCACCGGCTCGCCCGGCTACTCGGGCGTGTTCTCGGCGTGGTGCAACCTGCGCGAGGCGGTGCCGCTGGTGTTCGGCTACATGATGTCCGCGAAGGTCGGCACCGGGATCGTGGCGGAGCTCGGCGCGATGCGCATCTCCGAGGAGGTCGACGCGCTGGAGGTGATGGGCGTCAACTCGATGACGTTCCTGTGCGCAACGCGGCTGCTGGCGGCGTGGCTGGTGCTGCCGTTCATGTACGTCGGCGCGATCGGCGTCGCCTACCTGGGCTCCTACATCGCGATCGTGCACCAGGTCGGCTACATCTCATCGGGTGGCTACCTGCTGATCTTCTGGCAGTTCCAGAATCCCGGCGACTACCTGTTCAGCGTGATCAAGGGCATGACGATGGCCACGGCGATCGTGCTCGTGGGCTGCTACTACGGCTACAACGCCAGCGGCGGCCCCGTGGGCGTGGGCCAGGCGACGGCCAAGTCGATGGCGCTCAACCTGGTGCTCGTCAACGTGATCGACGCGTTCGGCACCCAGATTTTTTGGGGCACCAACGCGCGCGCCCCGATCGGCGGTTAGCTGGAGCGCGAATCGGCCGCGACGCTGATGAGGCGGTCAGCGCGAGCGCGCACCGTAGCGGCGGCTGCCGGCACGAGAGCGAGGCTGGTCCGGCGGCTAGCCTGGAGGCCATCGATCCGACGACTCTCACGGAGATCGCGCCAGGCCTGCTGCGCTGGAGCGCTCCGCACCCCGACTGGAGTCCAGACGCGGAGCCCGGCAGCTCGAGCGACTGGGATCCGATCGTCGCCTCGGTGCTCTATGAGCTCCCCGGCATCGTCGTGCTGATCGATCCGCTGCTGCCCTCCGCGGAGCGGGCGCGGTTTCTCGACTGGCTCGACGAGCGCATCGCGGGACGGCCCGTCAGCATCCTGACGACGATCCACTGGCACCGCCGTGACCGCGCGGAGCTGGCGGAGCGCTACCGCGCGAACACCACACGGGTGTGGAACTACGTGCCCGCAGGGGTCGAGCAGCGGCCGCTGCGCGGCGCCGGCGAGACGCTGTTCTGGCTGCCGGCGGTGGCCACGCTCGTCGCGGGCGACCGGCTGATCGGGGACGAGCACGGCGGTGTGCGCGTGTGCCCGCAGAGCTGGCTCGAGGACGTGCGGGCGAACCGTGCCGACGTCGCGGGGCTGCTGCGCCCGCTGCTGGAGCTGCCGATCGAACGCGTGCTCGTGTCCCACGGCGAGCCCGTGCTGCGCGAGGGGCACGCCGCGCTCGCACGCGCGATCGCCGAGGCCGAAGCGGACTGAGCTAATCCAGCGGCGTCGTGTACGCGCCGCTGAGGCCGCCGTCGACCAGGAACGTCGACGCGGTCACGAAGCTCGAGTCCTCGCTGGCCAGGAACAGCGCGCCCTGCGCGATCTCCTCGGCGCGGGCGAAGCGGCCCATCGGCACGTGCACCAAGCGGCGCGCCGCCTTCTCGGGGTCCTTGGCGAACAGCTCGCGCAGCAGCGGCGTGTCCACCGGGCCGGGGCACAGCGCGTTGACGCGCACGCCGCGGCGCGCGAACTCCACGCCGAGCTCGCGTGAGAGCGCCAGCACGCCTCCCTTGGAGGCCGTGTAGGAGATCTGCGAGGTCGCCGCGCCCATCACCGCGACGAACGACGCCGTGTTGATCACCGAGCCGCGCGCCGGGCCGTCGTTCTCGAGCAGGTGCGGGATGCCGTGCTTGCAGCACAGGAACACGCTGCGCAGGTTCACGCTCTGCACCCGCTCCCACGCCTCGAGCGTCGTCTCGAGCACCGAGCCGTCGTCGTTGGGCGAGATGCCCGCGTTGTTGAACAGCACGTCGATGTGCCCGTAGCGCTCGCGCACGCTCTGGAACGCGTCGCGCACCTGCTGCTCGTCGGTCACGTCGGTCTGCAGCGCGAGGTCCCCCGGCGAGCCCGGCTGCAGGTCGACGCCGACCACCGTCGCGCCCTCGCGCTGGAACAACGCGACCGTCGCCGCGCCGATGCCGCCGCTGGCGCCCGTCACCACGCACACGCGACCCGCGAGCCTGTCCGACGCGCTCATCGCTGCACGCTCGCGGCGTGTGCGGGGGCGGCCGGTGAGGAAGCGGTGCGTGAAGGGGCGGCCGGTCCGGTCGTCGCGGCGCTCATCGCTGCTCCTCCGTTGCGTAGTAGATCGTCTTGACCTCCGTGTAGGCCTCGAGCGCGTGCGGACCCAGCTCGCGCCCGTAGCCCGACTGCTTGAAGCCGCCGAACGGGGTGCTCACGCGCACCGACGTGTTCGCGTTGATCGACAGCACGCCCGTGTCGACCGCGCGGGCGACACGCAGCGCGCGAGCGCCGTCGCGCGTCCAGATCGACCCCGACAGTCCGTAGATCGTGTCGTTGGCCAGGCGGATCGCGTCGGCCTCGTCTGTGAAGGAGATCACCGCCGCGATCGGGCCGAAGACCTCCTCCCGGGCCACGCGGTCGCTCGGCTTCACGGGCGAGAGCACCGTCGGCGCGAACCAGAAGCCCGGGCCCTCAGGCGCGCTGCCGCGGAAGGCGACCGGCGCCTGGCCGTCGAGGAACGACGCGACCGTGTCGCGTTGATCGGCTGAGATCAGCGGGCCCATCTGCGTGTGCTCGTCGAGCGGATCGCCCACGCGCAGCGCCTTCACATGCGGCTCCAGCAGCTCCAGGAACCGCTCCAGCGCGCTCTCCTGCACGAGGATGCGCGAGCGCGCGCAACAGTCCTGTCCCGCGTTGCCGAACACCGCCGACGGCGCCGCCGCCGCGGCCGCCTCGAGGTCGGCGTCGGCGAAGATGACGTTCGCCGACTTGCCGCCCAGCTCGAGCGTCACGCGCTTGATGCTCGCGGCCGCCCCCGCCGCGATCGAGCGTCCCACCTCGGTCGAGCCGGTGAACGCGATCTTCGCCACGTCGGGATGCTCGACCAGGCGCTGCCCGCACGTGCGACCGGGGCCCACCACCACGTTCACGACACCGTCAGGCAGGCCCGCCTCACGCGCGAGTTCCGCGAAGCGCAGCGCCGTCAGCGGCGTCAGCTCCGCGGGCTTGAGCACGACCGTGTTGCCCGCCGCCAGCGCCGGCGCGAGCTTCCACGCGGCGATCGTCAGGGGGAAGTTCCACGGCGTGATCAGACCGACCACGCCCACGGGCTCGCGCACCGTGAACGCCTGCCCGCCCGCCACCGGGATCGTGTCGCCGAGCAGCCGCTCGGGCGCGCCAGCGTAGTAGCGGAACGTGTCCACGACCATGCCCATCTCCCCGCGCGCGTCGGCGATCGCCTTGCCCGCGTTGCGTGCCTCGAGCACCGCCAGCTCCTCGCGGTGCTCGGCGAGCGTGTCCGTGAGCGCGTACAGCGCCTGTGCGCGCTCACCGGGCGCGAGCGCCCGCCACGCCGGCAGCGCCGCCTTCGCGCGCGCGACTGCTGCGTCGATCTCCTCGACGCCCGCGCGCGCGAGCTCGGTGAGCACCGTCTCGGTGGCCGGTTCCAGCACCGACAGCCGATCGCTCACCAGTCAGCCATCCCTACGCGGCGGAGCCGGCAGGCGGAGCCCATTAATCGAAAGCAACGCGCCTCCTACGGCGCCTGGGCGATGTCGGGCAGGGCCTCCGCCGCGTTCAGGTCGTCGATCGTGCGAATCGGGCCGGTGAACGTGCGTTTGGCCGAGACCGTGAACCAGATCGTGACCGCGAGCATCACGCCGATCGTCACCAGCGGAGCGTAGTTGACGGCCGACCATTCGAAGCCGTGCTTGAAGAACACGCCCGCAGGCGCGAACGGGAGGCAGAAGATGACCACGCAGATCGCCACCCAGCTGAACGCGATCGGGTTCATCCATTTGTATTTGCTGCCGAGCGTCCACGGGCCGGCCTGGAACTTGGAGCCCATCCGCCAGCGCAGGTACACGGGGATCGTGTAGGCGATGTAGAGGCCGATGACTGAGATCGAGGTGACGGCCAGGAACGCCACCGGCGTGCCCAGGTGGTTCGGGAAGTACGCCGGGATCGTCACGATCATCGCCATCATGCAAACGAACAGCACCGCCCACGTGGGGGTCCGGTTCTTGCCCAGTCGCCGCCACAGGTTGTGCCCGGGCACGGCGCCGTCGCGCGAGAACGCGAACGTCATGCGCGACGCGCTCGTCACACACGCCATGCCGCAGAAGATCTGACCGATGGTGGAGATCAGGATGACCGCCTTGGCGCCCGCGGAGCTGAGCGCGGTCGTGAAGATCGCAAGCGCCGGGAAGCCCGCTTTGAGCAGTTCCGGTTCCTTGCTCTTCTGGATCGCGAACGTGATCGCCAGCAGCACGATCCAGCCGACCACCGCCGAGTAGAACACCGATCGCCACACGCCTTTGGGCGCGGCCTCCGCAGCCCCGTGGGTCTCCTCGGAGACGTGCGCGGAGGCGTCATAGCCGGTGATCGTGTACATCGTCAGCAGGAAGCCGAGCGGCAGCACGTAGAACCAGTACATGTGCCCGCTGAAGCCCGATTCGTTGGCGCGGTGGCCGAACACGTAGGAGAGGCTCGCGTGGTGGCTGGGGACGAGGATCAGGATCACGACGATCACCGCGACGCCGATCAGGTGCCACCACACCGAGATGCCGTTGAAGATCGAGACCAGGTGGCTGGAGAAGACGTTGACCAGGCCATGGATGATCAACAGCATCGCGAACAGGGCGAAGTTGACATGGGCGCTGTAGTGGACGTCCGTGGCCGCCGAGGCCTTGGCGAAGTTGAAGATGAAATGCACGTTGTAGAGGCCGAGCAGGTTCATCAGGAACGTCGCGCACACGTAGTCCACCGAGGCGACGACCGCGATCAGGCCGATCAGGTTGAACCAGCCGGTGAACCAACCCCAGCCGGCGCCGCCGAGCTTCGAGGCCCAGTAGTAGATGCCCCCGGCGGTCGGCATCGCCGAGGCCAGCTCCGACATCGAGAACGCGACCATCAGGATCAGCACGCTGATCAGCGGCCAGGCGATCGAGATCGCGATCGGGCCGCCGTTCTTGAACGCCTGCCCGTACGTCGTGAAGCAGCCCGCGAGCACCGAGATGATCGAGAACGAGATCGCGAAGTTGGAGAACCCGCTCCATCCGCGCTTCAGCTCCTGTTTGTAGCCAAGCTCGGCGAGTCGCTGCTCGTCTGCGCTCAATGTCCCGGTTGTGCTCATCGGCTCCCCCTGGAGAAGAAAAGGTTTGGTCGTCCGTCCTTCAATCGTGACAATAAGCTCGGTCGCGGACAGATGTCAAGTGCAGTTGGCGCAAATCGCGACGTTTGGGGCGGACAGATGGCCAACCGCGCCTCCGCCGCACGCGCGATCGGGCGGCTCAGCCGCCCGGCAGCAGGCCCGCGAGGATGTGCTCCGTGCCATGCAGGTGCTCGCTCATCACGCGCGCCGCGCGCATCGCGTCGCGCTCGCGCACCGCCGCGAGCAGGCGGCGATGCTGCGCGTTGGAGGACTCGAGCACCTGCGGCGGGTGCGCGATGTAGGCGATCAGATCGGTCATCGCGCCCTGCACCTCGGTCATCGCGCGCACCAGCTGGGGCGAGTGCGTGGCCTCGGCGAGACCGACGTGCAGGCGGATGTCCGCCTGGCGGTACGCGCCGAAGTCCTCCAGCGTCGCCTCGAGCGTCGCCGCGACCTCGTCCAGCGCGTCGAGCTCGGCGCTGTCCGCGCGCTCGGCCGCGAGCACCGCCACGCCCAGCTCGACCGCCAGGCGCAGGTCGCACGTGTCGCGCCACTGCGCGAGCGTCTGCGGCGAGGGTGGATCGGTGGGCGGCTGCGGATCCGAGACGAACGTGCCGCCGCCGCGCCCGCGCGTCGCGAACACGTGCCCGCTCTGGCTCAGCGCGGTGAGCGCCTGGCGCAACGTCGAGCGTGCGATGCCCAGGCGCGCGCACAGCTCGCGCTCGGCGGGCAGCTGCGAGCCGGGCGCGAGCAGCCCGAGCTTGATCGCGGTGCCCAGCCGATCGACGGTCTCCTCGAACGCGGTCTGCGAGCGTACGGGCGCGAACACCGCGTTCGGAAGCGTCAGCGTCGCGGCAGCCTCACGATCCTCGGATCCACTCGCCATCGCTGTCGGCTCCTACACGATCACAGTCGCTCGAATCCCCGCACTCGCTCCCAGTCGGTCACAGCCGCCTGGAAGGTCGCGAGCTCGACGTCCGCCGCGTTGAGGTAGTGCGCGACGACCTCATCGCCGAACGCCGCGCGGGCGACGTCGCTGCCCGCGAACAGCTCACGCGCGTGCGCGAGCGTCGCCGGCAGCCGCGGGCGCTCGCGGGCGGCGTAGGCGCTGCCCTCCAGCGCCGGCTCGAGCTCGAGGCCCGCCTCGATCCCATGCAGCCCCGAGGCGATGATCGCGCTCAGCGCGAGATAGGGGTTCAGGTCGGCGCCGCCCACGCGATTCTCGAAGCGCAGCGACGGGCCATGGCCGACCACCCGCAGCGAGCACGTGCGGTTGTCGTGGCCCCAGGCGACGGTCGTGGGCGCGAAGCTCGCGGCCGCGTAGCGCTTGTAGGAGTTGACGTGCGGCGCCAGCAGCAGCGTCATCTCGCGCAGGCACGCCAGCTGCCCCGCCAGGAACGAGTGGAAGATCGCCTCCTCGCGCGCGAACAGCGGGCCTTGCTCGTCCGCGAGCGAGAAGTGGATGTGGCACGAGTTGCCCTCGCGCTGGTCGAACTTCGCCATGAACGTGATCGACACGCCCTCCTCGGCCGCGATCTCCTTGGCGCCGTTCTTGTAGATCGAGTGCTCGTCCGCGGTGCGCAGCGCGTCCGCGTAGTGGAAGTTGATCTCGTGCTGGCCGAAGTTGCACTCGCCCTTGGAGTCCTCCACGACCATCCCCGCCGCGACCATGCTGTTGCGGATGCGGCGGATCAGCGGCTCCACGCGCGCGGTGCCCAGCAGCGAGTAGTCGACGTTGTAGAGGTTCGCGGGGGAGAGGTCGCGATAGCCCTTCTGCCAGGCCTGCTCGTAGGTGTCCTGGAAGACCAGGAACTCGAGCTCGCTGCCCGCGTTGGCGCTCCATCCACGCTCGGCCAGGCGCGCGAGCTGGCGGCGCAGGATCTGGCGCGGGGAGGCCACCACGTCCGAGCCGTCGGGCCAGGCGACGTCGGCCAGGCACATCGCCGTGCCCTCCTGCCACGGCACCGGGCACAGCGTGTCGAGGTCCGGCTTGAGCACCATGTCGCCGTAGCCGCCCTCCCACGAGGACATCGCATAGCCGTCCACCGTGCGCATGTCGACGTCCACCGCCAGCAGGTAGTTGCAGCTCTCCGCGCCATGCTCGGCCACCTCCGCCAGGAAGTGCGTCGCAGTCAAACGCTTGCCCTGCAGGCGTCCCTGCATGTCGGTCATCGCCAGCAGCACCGTGTCGATGGTGCCGTCCGCGACCGCGGCGGTCAGTTCGTCGAGTGTCACGATCTTGAAGGTACTGGAGTCGAACCTCTAGCGCACGAAACTTCTTATGGACGGCCCTGCCGGGCCGCGCGGCGTGCGCTGCGCTCCTGCCCCGGCGCGCGTCCGGGCGGCTGCTGCGGGGCCTCGCGCCTCGGGCTGTGGGGGATCGAGCGGGTCAGCGGGCGCTCGACGCTGAGCACGGCCGGCTCGCCGTGATGGGCGATCTGAAGCGGCGAGCCCTCCAGCAGCGAGTAGGTGGCCTGGCGGTGGCGCACCTCCACGCGCAGCCTGCGCCCGCCGAAGGACAGGTGGAAGGCCAGACGCGTTAGCGCCGCGGGCAGTCGGGGCGCGAAGCTCAGC
This sequence comes from Solirubrobacteraceae bacterium, assembly GCA_050012835.1. Taxonomy (GTDB): domain Bacteria; phylum Actinomycetota; class Thermoleophilia; order Solirubrobacterales; family Solirubrobacteraceae; genus Palsa-744. Next base: position 29,583 of record JBEKGK010000029.1, read on the forward strand.
GCGCCATCGTGGTCGCGCATGCCTCCAAGGCCCGCGACCACCGCGATCCACGTCCCGGCCAGCGACGCGATGTGGATCCCGTCGCGGGTGTTGTGCTCGATGTCGTCGAGGTCCATCAGCGCCGCCTCGGAGAGGTAGGCGTAGGCCGGCTCCAGATGGCCGACCTCGGCTGCCAGCACGGCCTGCGTGGAGGCCGACAGTGACGAGTCGCGAACGGTCAGCTGCTCGTAGTAGGCGAAGTTCCTGGCCTTCTGCTCGTCGCTGAACGCGTCGCCGCGCAGGTGCATCGCGAGCACGAGATCCGCCTGCTTGACCACCTGCTTGCGGTACAGCTCGAAGTACGGGAAGTGCAGCATCAGCGGGTACTGCTCGGGGGCCGTCGCGTCGAAGTCCCAGATCGCGTGCTCGGTGAAGGCCTCGGCCTGGGGATGGACGCCGAGCGCGGTGTCGTAGGGGATCAGCATCGCCCGCGCGGCGTCGCGCCAGCCGGCGGTCTCCTCGTGATCGACGCCGAGCTCGGCTGCCCGCTCGGGACCGCGCTCGACGGCGTCGGCCGCCGCGCGCAGGTTGCGCTGGGCCATCAGGTTGGTGTAGACGTTGTTGTCGGCGAGCGCGCTGTACTCGTCGGGCCCGGTCACGCCATCGATGCGAAAGCGCCCGCGTTCGTCGTGGTGGCCGAGCGCGCGCCACAGCCTCGCGGTCTCCACGAGCAGCTCCAGCCCGACCTCGCGCTCGAACGCCTCATCGCCGCTCGCCGCCTGGTAGCGCACCACCGCGTCGGCGATGTCCGCGTTGACGTGAAACGCGGCGGTCCCCGCAGGCCAGTAGCCCGAGCATTCCCGCCCGCCGATCGTACGCCAGGGAAACGCCGCGCCCGCGAGCCCGAGCTGTTGCGCCCGCTCTCTGGCGAGCTCCAGCGTGCGGTGGCGCCATCGCAGCGCGTCGCCGGCGGCCTGCGGCGCGGTATAGGTGAGCACGGGCAGCACGAACGTCTCCGTGTCCCAGAACGTGTGCCCGTCGTATCCCGGTCCCGTCAGGCCCTTGGCGGCGATCGCGCGCTGCTCGCCTCGAGCGCCCGCCTGCAGGACGTGGAACAGCCCGAAGCGAACCGCCTGCTGCAGCGCCGCATCGCCCTCGATCTCGACGTCGGCTCGCTCCCAGAAGCGATCGAGATACGCGCGCTGCTCATCGAGCAGCCCCTGCCAGCCCGTGCGTCGCGCGCCAGCAAGCGCGGCCGCGACCTGGTCGCGGAGCGCCGCGACGGTGCGCTCGGCGGACCATCCATAGGCGAGGAACTTGACGACGCGCAGCGTCTGTCCCGGCTCGAGCTCGCTGGCGATGACCACGCGCGCGACGTCCGGGTTGGTGTCCGGCGTCGCCTCGGTGCCCGGCGGCGCCTCGATCACGTGATCCATCGCCGCGGCCATGCTCAATGCGCTGGTCTTCGTCGAATGGGCGAGGATCGCGCGACACTCGCCACCGGCGGCGAACTCCGAGCGCAACGGCGAGCCGGGCGCGGCGCCGGCCCGCGGATCGTCTCCGGGATCCGGCAAAGACTCGTTGGCGACCAGCTCGGACTGCACCACCAAAGGAACGCGCTCCTCGAGCGGCTCGACCTCGTAGAGGATGCTTGCGACCGCGCGCTGGGAGAACGACACGAGCCGCGTCGTGCGCACGCGCACGGCGCGCCCGGTGGGGGAGACCCACTCGACGCTGCGGCGGAGCACGCCGGCGCGCAGGTCGAGCGTCCGCTCGTGGCTGCGCAGCTCGCCATAGCGGACGTCCAGCGGCTCGTCGTCGACGAGCAGTCGCATGATCTTGCCGTTGGTCACGTTGACCACCGCCTCACTCGATCGCGGGTCGCCGTAGGCGGGCTCGTCGGAGGGCAGCGCGTAGCGCTCGCAGAAGCCGGCCAGATACGTGCCGGGCAGCCCGAAGGGCTCACCCTCGTCGAGGTTGCCGCGCAGCCCGATGTGTCCGTTGCCCAGCGCGAACACCGACTCCGTCTGCGCGAGATGCTCCAGGTTGAGGCTCGTCTCGCGCACGGCCCACGGCTCAGCGGGGAAGGCCGGCTGGCGGATCATGGCGCCTGCAGGAGCTCGGCCAGGTCGCTGACCACCACGTCGGCTCCGTGCTCGCGCAGCGCCTGCGCCTGCCCGACCCGATCGACGCCGACGACGCGGCCGAAGCCGCCGGCCCTGCCCGCGGCGACGCCCGCCAGCGCATCCTCGAACACGGCCGCGGCCGCTGGCTCCACGCCCAGCGCCCTGGCGCCCGCCAGGAACGTGTCCGGCGCGGGCTTGCCGGGCAGCCGCTCGCGCTGCGCCTGGACTCCGTCGACGATCGCATCGAACAGGTCATCGATGCCGGCGGCCGCGAGCACGGCGCGAGCGTTGGCGCTCGAGGAGACGACGGCGCGCGGCAGGCCGGCGCTGCGCACCGCATGCACGTAGCGCACCGAGCCCTCATACGCCTTCACGCCGTCCTCCCGGATCATCTTGAGCACGATCTCGTTCTTCAGGTTGCCCACACCGCGCACCGTCGCTTCGCCCGGTGCGTCCTCGGGCCCTCCCTCGGGCAGCTCGATGCCGCGCGAGGCCAGGAACGATCGCACGCCGTCCTCGCGCGGCTTGCCGTCGACGAACTCGTCGTAGTCCTCGACGGCGTCGAACGGCACGAAGTCCCCGTGTTCCTCGGCGGCGCGCTCGCGCAGGAACCCGTCGAACATCCGCTTCCACGCGGCCGCGTGCACCTTGGCGGTCTGCGTCAGCACGCCGTCGAGATCGAACAGGCACGCGCGCACCTCCACGGGCAGGCCCAGCACGGATTCAAGGCTCCAATGACGCGCGCGCGGGCAGCGAGACCATGGTCGGCGCGATCAGGCGGGCGCGCCGGCCGGCAGGCCGACGAGCTCGGCGCTGCGCTGCGGCGGCGCTCACGCGCGCTCCGGCAGGGTGGGCGTCAGCGTGCCGCTGTCGCTGCACAGCTCGGCGAGCCGCATCGCCAGGCGCCGGCGCTCGGGCTCGTGCGCTGCGCTGCGCGCGCGTCCCGACTGCTTGTCGAGCAGGTTGCGTGTCTCGTTGGGGTCGCCGGCGAGGTCGTACATCTCATATTCGGGCGCCGCGCGGCGGGCCGGGTCGAGATAGACGGCGTACTTCCAACGCGCGTCGCGCACGCAGCGGATGCGGTTCGGCTGGCCGGCCGCGTCCTGGAGGGCTGTGCCGGCCTGGTGGTCGTCGTAGGTGAACAGCACCGCGTCGCGAACGGAGTCGGCCTCGGCGCGCAGCAGCGGGCCGAGGTCGTGGCCGTCGAAGCGCTCAGGCTGCGGCGGCGCGCCCGCGAGGCCCAGGAAGGTGGGGACGATGTCCAGCAGCGACGCCAGCGCGTCGCTCTCGCGCGCTTGCGGGAACAGGCGCGGGCTGGAGACGACGAGCGGCACGCGGATCGTCTCCTCGTAGGCGTTGAAGAGCTTCTGGCGCAGTCCCCCGTGGGAGAGGCCCATCTCGCCGTGGTCGGAAGTGCGGACGATCACCGTTCGCGAGCGCAGCGACTGCGGGTCATCGGCGCGCCCGAGCGCCGCGAGCAGGCGGCCGATCTTCTCGTCGACCACACGGTGCAGATGTGCGTAGAAGTCCACGTAGTCCTGCTGGGCCCGGCGGTCCGGCAGCGCTCCGAGATAGTTGTCCATCCCGAGCTTCGACAGCGCCTGCACGGCCGGCTTCTCGCGCAGGTCCTCGTCGAGCGTCGGTGGCAGCGGCACGCCGAGGCCGCGGAACTCGCCGGACGCGTAGCCGCCCGGCACGTAGGAGGCCGGGTAGCCGAGCACGTCGTGGGGGTTGACCAGCGAGAACACCAGGCAGAACGGCTCCGGCAGATCGCTCCGTGCCAGCCACGCCTCCATCTGGCGGGTGTAATCCTCATCCCAGCCTCGATGCGTCGCGCCCGCGTTGCCGCCCCCGAAGTTCTCGGCCTTGGTGTCGCCGCCGGCGTCCGGCGGCTCCCATTCGCAGAAGCCGTAGTCGCGCTCGATGCGCGCGGGGTCGGCGGCGCTCCAGCTATGGCCGTTCACGGGCTTGCTCAGGTGCCACTTGCCCTTCATCGCCACGTGGTATCCGCAGCGGCGCAGCAGGGTCGCGAGCGTGTCGATCCCCGGCGGCAGCTCCGGCTCGTTGCCGCTCTTGGGCCCCAGGCGCAGCGCGTTGCGCACGAAGCTCCGCGCCAGCCTGGGTCGCGGCACCTCGCCGCTGCGCGCGAGTCGCGCCGCGGCGCGCAGCGCGGCCGGAGCGTTCCTGCGGTCCGGCCACAGGTCGCCCTCGGTCAGGGTCAGCGTGACGCCATGGCGCGAGGGACGTTTGCCGGTCATGAAGCTCGCGCGGCTCGGCGAGCACATCGCGGTTGCGGTGAACGCGCGCGTGAACGTCGTGCCGGTGCGCCGCAGCTCAGCGTCGTTCGGCATGAGCTCTTCGAGCCACGCCCGGTCCTCGGGCCAATGCTGCGGCTGGCGCTGCTGGTCGGTGATCAGCAGGATCAGGTTCGGCGGAGCAGCCGCCTCGTTACCCGCCGAGGAAGCCATCAGGCGGGGCCGGCGGCTTCGATCTCGGTTGGTGTGATGATGAGAGAATCGCTTTCTGTGGTGGATCTGCACCGTCAGCGAGCGGAAGCTGTCGTGCACCTACAGCCTCGCGGCCGGCTCAGGCCGACGGGTCCAGGTACTCCTGGGATTTGTAGGTGTAGGCGACCTGCGCGCTCCCGCCGCTCGCGCCCGCGACCACCGGACCGCTTCCCTGGATGCCGGTGGCCTGTGGCGGCTGCCAGCTCGAGCCGCCCGTGTTGCTGTAGTCGAGCACCACGCCGCGGTTGTCCGACCATGCGGCGTAGAGGCCGCCGCCGGCGTCAGAGGAGGCGCTCAGGCCGGAGGGGCCGTCGAGCGTGACGGCCGTCTCGTCGCTGATCAGGACCGGACCGGTGAAGGTGTCGGACGTGGTGTCGAAGGCTCGCCAGTAGACGCCGTCTGATCCCGCGCCTTCCAGTCCCGCACCCTCCGCGTCGACGACGCCGATCGCGCCGCCGCTCGGTCCGCCGCCGGCCAGCACGGGCGAGTTGGCCTGGCAGGCGATAGGTTTGAACGCCGGCCACGTGGCGCTCTGGAGCGCCGCGGGCGTGCCGACGACGAAGCTGAAGCCGGTCTCTGCGGCTGACGTGCAGGCTTTGGTTTCGGCTGCGCCGCCGACTGCCACGGCGAGGTAGCTGCCCGGGAGTTCCGCGTCGGGCGCCGAGGTGACCTGCGCGCCGTCGGCGAACTGTTCGGCGAATTCTCCGCTGGAATCCACGACGGGCGTGGTGCTCGGAGCCGGTTTCGCAAGCGTGAAGTCCGTCGCCCCGCTGCCGAACGGGTGGCTGTCGCCGTAGGTGAGGATGTCCCCCGCCGAGTCGAGCGCCACCGCACCGCCGGCCGGCATGTCGCCGGCTCCCTGGCTCTCGGCGAGCAGTTTGCCGCCATTTGCGATCCCCTGGCCGGGTGTGCCGAACGCCGCGCCGCCGGCTGGCGAGCTCCAGGCGATCACGCCGTTGGCGACTGCGTAGCCACCCTGCACCGCTTTGCTCGCCCCGTCGACGTTCGTGAGCACCACCACAGTGCCCGAGGGCTGCACGAGCACCTTGGCGGCGAAGTACGCAGGTTCCGCGCCGCCTCCGGAGGCGAGCGGGTCGGTCAGCCTGTACGGGCCGGCGCCGCCGTTGCACGTGCTCGCGCCGGCCGGCACGGCGCACAGGTCGACGACGTCAAGGCTCGCCGGGTCCTGCCAGGCGACGTAGGTCTCGCCGCTGCCCGGGTCGTACGCGATCGACGGGTGCGCGGAGCCGGCGCCGAGGTCGATTCCGGGGTTGGGCGGCGGCGCGGGTGCCGGCGTCGGCTGCGGGCCCGGGGCCGGCGCCGACTCGTTCGGGGCCTGGGGGAGCGGCGGCCCTTCCCCGGTGACGCTCTGCAGCCGCGCATCTTCGGTGGCGTAGACGTCCTCGCCGGTCGCTGCGACGTCGTACTCGCAGTCCGCCAGCACGGCGCGGTCGGTGATGCCGTTGGCGAGGCAGGCGGTCGTCGCCTGCTGGGCGGTCGCGGGCGCGACCGTGCCGAGGTAGAAGCTCTGCTCGGGGAAGCCCGCGATCGTGTAGGAGCTGGTGCTCTTGTGGCGCGCGTAGGTGAACAGCGATTCCTTCTGGCTGATGCGCCAGCTAGCGCCCCACTCCTGGTAGACGGCCTTGTAGTCGGTCGGGTCGAACGATCCGCTTTCGATCTCCGCGGCGGTGTAGCGGGTGCCGTTGCGGCCGCTGAACTCGCGGGCCTGCGAGGCGCCCGCGTTGCCGAGCAGACCGCTGATGTGCCCCAGCCTGGAGCGCGCGAGTTTGACGGTGAGCGTCAGCCACGGCGTGTAATGCCCCTGCGCGCGCAGGCCGAGCAGCGTCTCCCCGGTCACGGTCGTGCCGTCCTTCCAGCGGACGGCGATGGTGCTGAAGTGGAAGGGGCCCGCGCCCGCCTCCATGACATGGAACGAGCCGCCGCCAGCGAGCTTGCCGCTGGTTGCGTGCGTGGCGTGGTGGTTGACGTAGACGTTCAGGCCGAGCCCGTTGGTGAGGTCCGCCTCGAAGATCGCGCTGCCCACGCGCATCGCCACGGCGCTGTTGTAGGCGACCGAGCGGGAGTGCGGCATCGGCTGCTGGCGCACCTGCACCTCGAGGTCGTGGCTGTTCGTTGACTTCACGAGCGTGAACTCACCCGCGGCCTGGAAGTCATAGGCCTGCAGGCCGAACGAGAACAGGTGCGGGTCGCCGCCGGTCGTGCCTTCGGTCCCGCCGCCGCCGCCGCCACCACCGCCACCGCCCTTCTTGGGTTCCGGGCAGAAGGAGCTGTTCTGCGCGGCGAAGTAGCTCACGTCTGCCGCGCCCTTGGAAAGCCCGGTGGCCAGGCCCAGCATCGGCTCCGACGGCAGCGGCGTGAGCGGCGGCAGCGTGCTCGGAGCGCCGCCTCCGCAGCTCGCAGCCGGGGAGTGGCACCCTTCGCCGGAGCAGAAGACCATGCTCTTCAGCTGCGCGTTGGTGTAGTTCTCGTGCACGCCGAAGCGGCCGAACACGCCGGGACCGAGGTGGATCTGGATCAGCGGCTGCAGCGCGTTCGGCTTGATCTCGAGCTGGGCGGTCGTCGTGGCCTGGAGCACCACCCCGTAGGGCGCGTCGACGCTCGTCGCGGTCCCGGCCGGGTAGCTGGAGCCGAGGCCGCCGCTGAGAGGGCTGTCGGTCCGCCACGGCGCGGGCGCGCCGGAGATGTTGAGCATGCTCGAGCCCCAGCTGTCGAGGACGTTGGTCTCGTCGCCGCCGATCGCCGTGTTGAAGGCGCTCTGGTCGTGGAAGCTCGCGCCGTCGCGCAGGATCGACGGGATGCGCGTCCACAATGCCCCGGTCACGTCCTGCAGGTGCCCCCAGAAGCCCGCGGCGTCGTACGTTCGACCGAACAGGCCCTTCGCGGGGGTCTTGATGTACGTGTTGATCGCTTCCAGCGCGCGCGACACGGGGGTGGCCGGGTAGAAGGTCAGGTCGACCCAGCGCGCGAGGCCCTCGATGATCCAGTCGTGCTCGTTGGACTTGCCCTTCGGGGTCGCCATGTCCGGGTCGATCTGGTGCTCGTAGCAGTGGAAGACCTCGTGGATCAGCACCTCGCTCTCGGCGGTGGGCTGGGGCTGTGAGGCCAGCCACGCTTTGTTGACTGCTATCTGGCAGACGGGGCCGTGCTGGGCGAACGAGCCGTTCTCCTTGTCGCGCACGCCGGTTTCGGTGAACTCGACTTCGCCGGGATTATCGGCCCAGCCGACGGCGAGCTTCAGCGTCAGCGGGAAGCCGATGCGGCCCGCGATGTAGGACGCCTGGGTCAGCGCGTTGGCCTGCAGCCCGGCGTCGGGGGTGATGTCGAGCTTTTCGGCGCGCGCGAGGGCGGGCGGCAGCGCGAGCAGCGCGACGCTGAACATGAACGCCGAAACCAGCGCGGACCGCGGCGCCGCAAGCGCCGAGCGAGAGCGCGCGGCCCGCACGAGCGTCACTCCGCCTCCCCGTACACGCGCGGCCGGTCCCGTGTCCTGTCGACGCCGGCGCGCTGCGGGACGCGGTGCAGCGCGGTCGGCCAAGAGCAGTGGCCCCGTCGGGTTCGCTGATGCTGTGGCACAAGGCCACGGTACTCCAGGTAGTGGCGGCTGTGCGCTCAAGCGCTCCCCGCAGCAGCGCGAATTACTCAGCAACTTCTCCGGCCGTCGGCCCAAGCCGGTCTTTACAGGGTGCCGATTTCGACCTAATGCAGCCCGAGTGAACTCGAACCACCACCCCGTTTACACAGGACAAGGCCCTCAACCTTATTCGCCCGTGCCATATACGTCCGCCCGCGTCCAGATCGTCCGTTCTGTGCGGGTTTGCGGACGCATCGGACGATTTGACATTTGTCATAGATTTGTCACGGGCGGGGCCGCGCGGGAGAGATTCGAGGAGGAGTGGTCGAATGACCGGGGCGACGGGCGACGCCACTACTCTGACCGCTTGTGCCGACAGATCCAACCTCCGTTCGCTGGACGCTTCACGCGCTCGATAAGGCCAGCAGCTTGGCTTCGCCCGTCGCGATGTCGAGTCGGCGTTGCTGGAGGGTCACCGCGAGCGCAGGCGCAACAAGGGCCAGGCACGCTGGCTGGTCGTCGCTGGTCGTCTCGTGATCGCCTACGAGCACCCGGATGGAGATGACCCTCTCGTTGCGCGGATCGTGACCGTGTGGCGACGGCGTAGCCTGTGGCCATGAGGATCGACGGGCACTACGACGCCGAGGCGGACATCGCCTGGGTTCGCTTCGAGAGCTACGACCCGAGCACGGCGGTTGCCGAGGAGACCGACGCGGGTCTGCGGGAACTCGACCCGAGCACGGGCGAGATCGTGGGGTTGGAGTTCTGGGAAGCGAGCAGCAGGCTGCCGGCTGACTTCCTTCGGATGCTCCCGCCGCCGCAGGTCGAGATCGCGGCGTAGCCGCGTCGCGGCGGTGCTAAAGGGCGTACGCGCCGAATCGCTCGACGGCGACAAAGACGGCGAGGGCGAAGATGAAGAGGTTCAGGGGCAAGTGTGCGGATTCGCCGCGGCGTATCAGCGTCGCCGCCGCAGCGACCATCGTGAGCGCTTGGCCGCACGCAGCGATCGGCGAGAGCACCGGCAACACCTTCAGGGCTGCCGGCAGCACGACTCCGATGGCGCCGAGCACCTCGACCGTCCCGATGGTCTTCACCTGACCGTCGGTGAAGTCCTCCACGTAGGGCGTTTTGTCTTTCAGCGCGGCGCGGGTGTTGGTGAGCTTGAGCAGGCCGGCGGCGAGGAACACGGCCGCCAGGATGCCTTGTGTAACCCAGATGATCGTGTTCATTGGCTGGCAGCTCCTTGATCCGCGCCTATTGCGCGCGTACGTGGTTGGTGAGTGTGCCCAGGCGGTCGATCTCGACTTCGACTGTGTCGCCTGCGCATAGGAATATGCCTTGGGGGCCTCCCACGCCGGCGGGCGTGCCGGTGGCGACGATGTCGCCTGGGAGGAGTGTCATCGTTCTGGAGAGCCAGGCGACGGCGGCGGCGACCGAGAAGATGAGGTTGGACGTGTTGCCCTCCTGTACCAGCGTGCCGTTGATCCGCGTGCGCAGGCCGAGAGCCCCGAGGTCGCCGGCCTCGTCGAGGGTGACAAGTGCGGGGCCGCAGGGGGCGAATGTGTCGATCGCCTTGCCGCTCGTCCACAGTGGGTTCTGCAGCTGCAGATCGCGGGCGCTGACGTCGTTGAACGGCATCGCTCCGGCGAGGTGCGAGAGCGCCTCGTCGGCCTCGACGCGGTGCGTGGGGCGCCCGATCACGACGGCGAGCTCGGCCTCGTAGTCGACATAGTCGGGATGGGCCGCGGGTAGCACGATCTCCTCGCCACTGCCGATCAGGGAGTTGGCGAACTTGGCGAACCAGAGCGGCGCCGCCGGTGGCTCTTGGCCGGTCTCGGCTGCGTGGTCGCGGTAGTTCAGGCCGAGGCAGATGATCTTCTCGGGGTCCGGAACCGGCGCCAGCAGACGCACGTTTGCCAGCGCCAATCGCTCACCACTGGCGGCGGCGCGCTCACCCAGCGCGACGAGCCCGGCGGCGTCGAGCAGCTCGAGCAGGCCTCGCACCGATCGCGCGGGCGCATCCAGCGCGGACACGGGGACGACCTGCTCCTCGACGAGCACGCCGGCCTCGGCGCCGCGGCCGTTGTCGTAGGTGACCAGGCGCATCGTGCTCAGCCCTCGGTGGGTATCTCGACGGGCGCCTGCGCGGGCGCGAGCTCATCCGCCATCGCGCGGCGGTGGATCTCGGCGAACGGCTCCCCGGTGGCCGCCGCGGCGGCCACCTTCTCGGCGTCGACGAAGTGCCCGATCGGGTTTGCATGGAACTCCTCGCTGGTCTGCATCCATTTCTTGGAGGTGGCCCAGTCGCCGAAGTTGTCGCACTGCAGCTCGACGTGGTTGCCGTCGGGGTCCTTGTAGTAGTAGGAGAACGTCATCCCGTGGTCGATGCAGATGGCCGGCGTGATCCCCGCCTCGCGCAGCCGCAGGTAGTTGGAGTTGAGCTCCTCGAAGCTGTCGAACTCGAAGGCGCTGTGGTGCATGCCGGTGCGGGTGTCCTTGTCGGGGTCGTCCGCGAAGCCGGGGAAGGCGAGCAGCGCCACTCGGTGGTTGGCGCCGTCGTTGCTCAGCCAGGCGCCGGTTGCGTCCTGGAAGACGACCTCGGTGCCGACGACCGTGCCGTACCAGTCGATCATCTCTTGCAGGCGTGTGGTCTTGAGGTTGAAGTGGTGAAACTTCGGGTGGACAGTGCTGGTATCGGGCATCGGTGGCTCCTTGTGGTCAGGCGGGGGTTGGGAGGGGCAGTTGGTCGCGCAGCTCGTCGATCAGCGCGGGCAGATCGGTGGCGGACGCTGCGCTGCCGAAGACGTAGAAGTCGGGGCGCACGAGCACGGCGTGCGCTCCATGCTCGCGCAGCCAGCTGGTGAGGCGCCCATCGGCATCGCGCTGGGCGCAGCCGGCGTCGGGGTCGAGCGAGACGACGTGCGCCCCGAGTGCGTCCAGCAGCGCGCGGTGGCGCCCGTCGAGCTCCTGCAGGGGGTCGCCGGCGGCGGCGATCAGGGTGAACCCGCCGCCGGTCACCTCGTCAAGCAGTGTGTCGCCCGATGGCGTCGCGATGAGACCCTGCACGGACAGGTGGCCGGCCAGCGGCCCGGGCGCGTCGTCGGCGCCGCGGCGCAGCAGCCCTCCGGTGAGCGGCGCGAGCTCGGGCACAGGCGGGGCGCCCGCGGCGCGCAGCGCGGCGTCGCGCTCGGCGGCCACGTCAGGGTCGAGTTGGCACAGCACGCGCCCAAGCTCGACGGCCAGAGTGATGACCCACTCGTTCTGCGGCTGGCGCTCCGCCTCGACGGTGTCGAGCAGCGCCTCGCCGGCGACGCCGCGCAGCACAAGGTCGAGCTTCCATGCGACGTTGGCCGCGTCCCGCAGCCCTGAGCACAGGCCCTGGCCGAGGAACGGCGGCGTGAGGTGCGCGGCGTCGCCCACCAGCAGCGCGCGGCCGTCGCGCATCCGCTCGGCGAGCATTGAGCGGAACTCGTAGACGGCGTGGCGGATCAGCGTTCCGTCGGCGGGCGTGAACCATGGTGCCAGCAGTTCCCAGGCCTGGGCGGGATCCTCAAAGTCGGCGGGGTCCTCGCCGGGGAGCAGCATGAACTCCCACCGCCGATGGCGGGTGCCGCTCTGAATATGGGTGGTGGGGCGCGCCGGGTCGCACCACTGGCAGGCCGGGGGCAGGTCGAGCGCGTCCATATCGTGCGGCTCGAGGTCGACCACGAGCCAGCGCTCCCGGAAGCCGAGGTCTCGGCGGCCGATGCCGCGCGCCTCGCGGACGAAGGAGTTCGCGCCGTCCGCGCCGAGGACCCAGCGGGCGCGGATCGACCGGGCCTCCCCGGCCGCGGTCCCCTCGGGCCGCTCCCCGCTCACACGGCGCACGCTCAGCAGCGCGTGGTCCGGCTCGACGGCCAGGGCCTCGGCGACCCATCCGCGCTTGACCGCGACGGACGGCTGTTCGCTTGCGCGGCGCTCGAGCGCCTGCTCCAGCGCCGGCTGGAAGAACATGTAGTCGGGATCCCAGCCGGAGGCCGCCGGCACGGGCGCCTGCAGTGTCATCAGCGGCTCCCCGTCGGCGCCGTACCAGTGGTAGTCGCGGACGGGCAGCAGCTCGCCGGCCAGCTTGTCGACTACGTCGAGGCCCTGGAGTAGCCGCATGATCTCGTGGTCGAGGTGCACGGCGCGCGGCATCCGGTAGATCTCGGCGAACCGCTCGACCGCGAGTACGGAGTGTCCGGCACGGCCCAGCAGCGCCGCGAGCGCCTGCCCGACCGGGCCGAACCCGACGATCGCGACGTCGACCTCGATGTCGTGGGGGACGGGGCGCATGCCCATGTCAGGCCGGAGCGACGGCGGCGATCGGCGTGGCGAGGATCTGGCCGAGCGCGGAGGCGAGCTCCTCCAGCGGGTCGCCGCCGGCGCCGACGCGGCGCCAGGCCACGTAGCGGTCGGGGCGCACGAGGATCGCCCCGTCGGGGCCGATCCCGCGGTGGCGCAGCCAGGTGCAGCGGGGGTCGAACAGGTCGCCGTCGAGGTGGCCGATGCGCAGTGCGTCGACAGGCAGGCCCGTGGCGGCCGCCAGCTCGCGTGCCGCCTCGCACCAGCTCTCGCCCTGCTCGCCCGCGATCAGCAGGAAGCGCCCGGGACCGACGAGGTCCTTGATCGCTCGTCGCTGTCCGAACTCGTCGTCGATCCAGGCGTGGGGGAGGGGCGCGCCGGGTCGCGTGGACGGCTCGTAGACGCGCACCGGATCGATCGGATCGGGCAGCGGGCTGCCGTCGTCGACGATCGCCGGGGACTCGTAGTGGTACCCCAGCTCGACGTTCAGCTCGCTGAACTCCATCGATTGCGCGCGCATGTGGCGCAGGACCGCGGAGCGCTGCGCGGCGTCCTGGGGCCGACCGCTCCAGAGCCGGCGGAGGTTGGCGAGGTTCTGCTCCTCGCTGTTCTCGTGCGAGACCCCGATCGCTGCGGCGATCGCGAAGTGATTGACGGCGTTCTCGAGCGAGCGCTGGGCGTTGCGCTCGTCTGAGGAGCGGCGCTCGGGCTCGTAGGTGCCCAGCAGCTCGGGCGCTGCATGACCTTGGAGGACGGCCGCGAGCTTCCAGCAGAGGTTGCCTGCGTCATGGATCGCGCTCGTGAGGCCGAGGCCGCCGGTCGGTGGATGGCGGTGCGCAGCGTCGCCGACGAGATGCACGCGTCCCACGCTGAACGCGGAGGCCATGACCGCGTCCACCGACCAGCGCGTGATCCTGTGGATCCGCATCGGGTGCTCGCCGATGCCCGTCGCGCTGCGGGCGTCGGCCTCGACCTTCTCGTCCGATTGGGCGCGGGGGTCGTCGACCGGATAGTTGAGGTGGATCACCCACTCCTCCGAATCGGGCCCCCAACGCTCCGGCCCCATCGGGACCATCACCACGACGACACCGCTCTGCGGCGAGAAGATCCAGCGGATCAGCACGTCGGGGTCCGGCGCCCACGGGGAGAAGTCGGCGCTCACGTGCAGGGTCGCAGTCTGCGCCACGATCCCGAGGCCCTGGTACTCCACGCCGATTTCCCCAGCTATGCGGCGGCCGCCGTCGGCGCCGATCAGGTACTGCGAGCGGATCGCGTACTCGCGGCCGGCGTCGTGGTCGCGGATGTGAGCGGTGACTCCCTCGCCGTCCTGTTCGAGCCGCAGGAGCTCGTGGTGGAAGCGGATGCGCCCGGGCGAGAGCTCTTCCGCCCGCTGGCGCAGGATCGGCTCGAGTCGGATCTGCGGGAGGTTCTGCTGGATCCAGGGGCTCGCGGCGCGCCAGTTCTCATCCGCACCGCCCGCACCCCAGCACTCCAGCCGCGCGAGGCGGCGCCCGTACTCCTCGCTCGGCCCCGCGAAGCCGGCGTAGAAGGCCGTCGCTGCCATGTTCTGTGCGGGCGTCCCACGGCGAGCGATCTCCTCGGCGGCCCCGACGTCCTCGAGGATCTCCATCGCTCGTTGGTTGAGGACGTGGGCCTTCGGCAGGTCGGAGGTCTCCGCGCGGGCGCTGATCAGCAGGTGCTCGACTCCCATCCGGGCGAGGAGCATCGAGGCGGTGAGCCCCGCGCCGCCACCGCCAACGACAAGCACCGGCACCTCTTCGACCATCTCATCTCCTCCCAACGCCCTCGGTCACCTGGAGTGGCGACCGTAGCAAAGAATGAATATATATTCAATCCTGATGCTATATTCAGACGGTGCCCGTGCTGCAGAATGTGGGAATGCCCTCCAGCCCGCGCGAGAACGCACCAAATGGCGGTGGCCGGGTGGAGCGGCGCCAGGCGCGCACGCGGGCGGGCCTGCTCGCAGCGGCGCGGCAGCTGTTCGCTGCCCGCGGGATGGAGCACACGACGATCGCTCAGATCGCCGAGCACGCGGACATCGCGATCGGGTCCTTCTACAACTACTTCCGCACCAAGGAGGAGCTGCTTGACGCGCTGCTCGAAGAGGAGCTGTCGCAGCAGCTCGCGCTCCTAGAGCTACGCCAGGCGCATGTGGAGGATCCGGCGGAGAAGATCAGCGTTGCCCACCGCCACCTCGTGCGCGTTGCCCAGAGCGACTCGGATTGGGCGTGGCTGCTAGTCCGGCTCGAGGTTCCGTTCCGCGTCGCATGGTCGGTGCTCGGGCGGGCGGCGAGAAGAGACCTCCGCTCCGGGCTCGAGGCCGGCCGCTTCCACGTCGCCAACCCCGCTCTGGCTCTGAACGCGAGCGGCGGCGCGCTGTTCGCCGTCATCCACGCCCAGCTCGTGGGCGAAGTCAGCGAGCACGCGGACATCGAGCATGCTGAAGGCGTGCTGCGCAGCTTCGGCCTCGACAGGAGCGAGGCCGCCGAGATCGCGCGCCGACCGCTCCCCGAGCCAACGGACTCTGCGGAGGAGCAGCAGCCCGAGTGACATGTGCGTCGTTCAGCGCCCCGCGCGCCCGAGTTCGACGTTGGCGTTACCTGAGTTGTCGCCTGCGCGGCTACGACTTCCCTAGCCTCCGCAATTTCGACGACTGATCATACGAAGCAATCCGCTAGCCGGATTATATTGGGGCGTCTTTTGATAAGGTGCTCGCCAGCGTTGTTGGCATCCAACCCTTAGCACGGCGCGCGCGATTCCGCATGGTCGATTATGGGCTGTTGGCAGAAAGCAGCGTGCGCGGGCCGGCCGCGACTCCCGAGTCCGGCGCGCGTCGCTGACAGGAAAATAGCGTTCAGGCTGCCACTGCCTCGTGCAGGGTGACGGTGTGCCCGAGCGCTTCGAGCTGGGTGATGAGGCGTTTGGTGGTGCGTTGAGGGTCGCGTTTGCGGAAATAG
>JBEKGK010000030.1:0-30247 GCA_050012835.1 Solirubrobacteraceae bacterium
CAGGAGCAGGCGATGCAGATCTCCAAGGAGCTCGCCGGCTTCTCGGGGGCGAAGGCCGACGATCTGCGCAAGGCGATCGGCAAGAAGAACCGCGCCGCGATGGCCGCGCTGAAGCCCGAGTTCGTCGAGGGCTGCCGCGCGTCGGGCACGAGGCCCGAGGTGATCGAGTTCCTGTGGCAGTCCAACGAGAAGTCGGCCGACTACTCGTTCAACAAGAGCCACGCCGCCTGCTACGGGCTGATCGCCTATCGCACGGCCTGGTTGAAGGCCAACCACACCGCCGAGTACATGGCGGCGCTGATCTCCTCGGTGATGTCGACCAAGGACAAGGTCCCGTTCTTCGTGGCGCGCTGCGAGGAGATGGGCATCGAGATCCTGCCCCCGGACGTCAACCTCTCAGACCACGAGTTCACGGTCGGCCCGGCGAGCGTCGAGGGCGGCGTCGGCTGCATCCGCTTCGGCTTGGATGCCGTCAAGGGCGTGGGCTACCAGGCGGTCGAGGCGATCAAACGGGCGCGCGGTGATGGGGCCCCCACCCACCCGTTCACCTCGATCTGGGACTTCTGCGAGCGCGTGGACAGCCGCACGGTCAACAAGAAGGCGATCGAGGCGCTC
The DNA here is from genome assembly GCA_050012835.1 of Solirubrobacteraceae bacterium. Classification (GTDB taxonomy): domain Bacteria; phylum Actinomycetota; class Thermoleophilia; order Solirubrobacterales; family Solirubrobacteraceae; genus Palsa-744. The sequence goes on from JBEKGK010000030.1 coordinate 616, forward strand.
GTCAAGTGCGGCGCGCTCGGCTCGACGGGCGCGAGCCGCAGGGGCATGCTCGAAGTCCTCGAGAAGGCGCAGGCCAACGGCCAGCAGATCCAGCAGGACGCGCAGATCGGACAGGGCTCGATCTTCGACCTGCAGGAAGACACCGCCGCCGGCGCGGCCGGGGCGTCGGCAGTGAGCGCGTTCGCCGCGCCCGTGCACCCGCCGATCCCCTCCGAGGAGTTCGAGCAGCCTGAGCTGCTTGCGGCCGAGAAGGAAGCGATCGGGCTGTTCGTGTCCGCGCACCCGCTCAAGCCGCTGCGCGACGCTCTGCGCGCGCGGGTCGACTGCGCGATCTCAGCTCTGGAAGACCGTCGCGACAAGGACTGGGTGACGGTCGGCGGCATCATCACCGAGGCCAAGCGCATTCGCACGCGCAGCGGCGATCACATGATGTTCGCGACGCTCGACGATCTCGCGGGCTCGGTCGAGATGCTCGTGTTCGGCAAGGCGCTGGCCGAGCATGAGGCGGCGCTCGCGGTCGACGAGGTCGTGATCGTGAAGGGGCGCGTGGATCACAAGGAAGCGGGCAAGACCTGCCTGGTGGTGCAGAGCGTCGAGGCGTTCGCGCCATCGCGGGAGGAGATCGAGCGGGCGAGCAAAGCGGCGCGCACGGCCGCCGCGACCGCCACCGCGCTCGCCGAGCCCGTCAAGCTGCGGATCGCCGCGAAGGACCTCTGCGAAACCACGATCGACGACCTCAGGGAGAGGCTAGAGGAGAACCGCGGCACGGCCGAGGTGATCGTCGAGATCGACGTCAGCGACGGCCGCACGCGCCGCCTGCGCCTCGCCGAGGACTACCGCGTGCGCCACACGCCGACGCTGCTCGCCGAGCTGCAAGCGGTCGTTGGAGCGCGCTCCGCCGCGGCCGAGACGGCCGTCGCGCCCGCGCCGCTCGCCGCGGTCGCGCCGCTCGCCGCGGTCGCAAGCGCCTGAGCGCCCCTGTGCCGGCTGGCGCCGGGCCCGCCCGCGCGGAGTTTCTTTCACCCCCGGGCGGCGATCCCCCGCTCGCGCAGCGTCACCGCGAAAGCGACTTCCTCGGCGGACGGCCCGCTGCGATTCTCGCCGGGAGTCTCGAGCACGCATGGCAGCTTCTGCAGCGCGGGAGCGGACAGGAAGGCGCTGCAGCCCTGCTCGCCGAGCTCTCCCCGGCCGAGGTTGGCGTGGCGGTCGCGGTTGGAGCCGAGCGGCGTCTGCGAGTCGTTGAGGTGCAGCGAGCGCACGCGCCCGCGCCCGAGCTTGCGCGTGCACTCGCGCAGCACGCTGCTCATCCCCTTGGGCGTGCGGATGTCATAGCCGGAGGCGAGCAGGTGGCATGAGTCCAGGCACACGCCGAGTCGCTGATCGCCGCCCGCGGCCTCCAGCAGCTGCGCCAGCTCGTCGATCGAGCGCCCGAGCGTGCCGCCCGCGCCGGCGGTGTCCTCCAGGTGCAGCTCGCAGCCCTCGCTGTCGGCGAGCGCCTCGCCGATCGTGGCGCCCGCGCGCGCGATCGCCTCGCCGACGTCGCCGGTCTTGGCCGAGCCGGGATGCAGGACCACGCCCGCAGCTCCGATCGCGTGACCGACGCGCAGCGAGTGAGTCAGAGACGCCAGCGATTTCGCGCGGATGTCGGCGTCGTCGCTGGCGCAGTTGAGCAGGTACACGGCGTGGATCAGCACAGCGTCGATCGGGCTGGCGCTCATCGCCTCGCGAAACGCCGCCACGTCCTCGTCGCGATAGACCGTCGGCCGCCACATGCGCGGCGACTGGTTGAAGATCTGGATCGAGCGGCAGCCTCGCTGCACGCCGCGTTCGATCGCCTTCGGCAGGCCGCCCGCGGGGGATACGTGCGCGCCGATTAGCATGCGCGGATCCTATGGATGCGATGAGAGTCAGGTTCGCGCCCTCGCCCACCGGGGCGCTGCACATCGGCGGCGCGCGCACGGCGCTGTTCAACTGGCTGCTCGCCCGTCACTGCGGTGGCGAGCTGGTGCTGCGCATCGAGGACACCGACCGCGAGCGCTCGACGCCCGAGAACATCGAGCAGATCCTCGAGGCGCTGCGCTGGCTGGAGCTCGACTGGGACGAGGGGCCGATCCTGCAGACCGCGCGCTCGGAGCGCCACGGCGAGGCGCTGCAGGCGCTGCTGGAGTCCGGGCACGCCTACCGCTCGCGCGCGACCGCCGAGGACGTGAAGGCCTTCAAGGACCTCTATGGCGCCGACCGCGGCTTTCGCGGCGAGGGGCGGGCGGGCAATCAGAAGGAGGGGGCGGTGCGCCTGCGCGTGCCGGACGAGGGCGCGACGGTCGTGCACGACCTGATCCGCGGCGACACGCGCTTCGAGCACGTCCATCTCGACGATCCTGTGATCGCCCGCGCGGACGGGTCGGTGCTGTACAACTTCGCAGTCGCGATCGACGACCTCGACGCCGGTATCACGCACGTGGTCCGGGGCGAGGATCACCTCTCGAACACCCCCAAGCAGCTGCTCGTGCTCGAGGCGGCACGGGCCGCCGGCTTCGGCCCCAGCACGCCGATCCCCGCGTATGCGCACCTGCCGCTGTTGCACGGACCGGACGGCAAGAAGCTCTCCAAGCGCCACGGCGCCGCCTCCGTGCAGGAGCTGCGCGACGCGGGCTACCTGCCCGAAGCCGTGCGCAACTACCTGGCGCTGCTCGGCTGGGGCGCGGGCGACGACGCGACCGTGCTCAGCACCGACGAGCTGATCGAGCGCTTCACGCTCGAGCGTGTCAGCCGCAACCCGGCGCGCTTCGACGAGGTCAAGCTGCGCTGGCTCGACGGCCTGTACGTGCGCAAACTGCCCGTCGAGGAGCTCACCCGGCGCCTGGAGGCGTTCACCGGGCGCGAGAGCCTGCGCGAGGCCGCGCGCATCAGCCAGGAGAAGATCCAGACGCTCGCCGACTTCATGCCGCTCGCGGGCGCGCTGCTCGACGGCCCCGTCGAGGATCCGAAGGCGCGCGCGCGCTGGCTGGACGAGAACGGCCGCGCGACGCTCGCCGAGGTCAGCGACGCGCTCGCGCAGAGCGCCAACTTCGACGAGGCCGCAGTGGAGCAGGCGCTGACAGCAGTGATCGAGCGTCGCGCAGCCAAGCCGCGCGAGGTCTACCAGCCGCTGCGCGTGGCGATCACGGGGACGACCGTCTCGCCGGGGATCTTCGAGAGCGTCGCTCTGCTCGGCCGCGAGGAGACGCTGCGGCGCATCGCCCGTGCGCTGTCTGCCGGCTGAGCGCGGGACACGCGCAAGACCCCGCGCAGGGCGCGTGTCCCCTAAATATTTGTCCGCAGATGCCGATAGGAGTGCATCGTCGGAATCACCGATCCGCATGGTCGGCGAACCCAAGGAAGGGGTCAAGAAGGCATGCAGGCAACCGCCGCAGCAAAGAAGCTGACCGCAGCGAAGAAGCTGACCGCCGCCACCAAGCGCGGCGCAGCCAACACGCCGCCGCCGGCAAAGAGCTCGAGCAGCGCCAAACTGGACACCTCACCCCAAGCCCCCCGCCGCACGAGCACGCCCGGCGCGGGCTCCGGCGAGCGTCATCAGAACGAGGGTCACGGTCGCCGCTTGACGATGGCCTTCGAGGCGCTTGAGGCGTTCCCGGCGCTCGCCGAGTCGCGTGACCGCCTGCTCGCGGTGGTCACCAAGGATCACGTCGCGACCTCCGATGTGGTCGCCGCGGTCGAGTCCGACGTCGCGCTGATCATCGCCGTCCTGCGCCTCGCCAACCGCTCTCTGGATGGCCGCTCGCGCGTGGACACCGCTGTGGCGGCCGTCGAGGTCCTCAGCCCGCCGACGGTGCAGGCGGTGGCCAACCGCGTGCGCACATTCGACTTCTTCGAGCGCGCCAGCGTGTGGGACGCCGCGCCGGAGCGCTTCCGCCTGCATGCGCTCGCCACCCAGCACGCCGCCGACCGTGTCGCGGCGGAGGTCGGCTACGAGAACCGCGACCGCCTGACCGTCACGAGCCTACTGCACGACGTCGGCAAGCTGGTGCTGCTGCACGCCTATCCCGGCTATCCCTCGCAGGTTCACCGCGGCGCGCGCACGCCAGAGGAGCGCATCCATCAGGAGCGCCGCGAGCTGGGCGTCGACCACGCGTTGGTGGGCGGCGTGCTCGTCCGTCGCTGGGGCCTGCCCTCCTCGCTGGCGACGCCGATCGAGCGCCACCACAACCCCGACGTCGAAGGCGAGGCCGCGTTCATCCGCCTGGCAGACATGCTCGCTCACTACGAGCAGGGCGCGCGCGTGTCCCCGACCGAGATGATCCAGACCGCCCGCAGCATCGGTCTCGGGCCCGACGAGCTCAGGCGCGTGATGTACGAACTGCCGAGCCCCAGCGGCCAGCGCCAGCGCCACGTCGACCCGTGCCCGCTGTCCGGTAGGGAGCTGGGCGTGCTGCAGCGGCTGGCCGAGGGCAAGGTCTACAAGCAGATCGCCCACGAGCTGACGCTCTCGACGAGCACCGTGCGCACGCACCTGCACAACATCTACGGCAAGCTCGGCGCCGTCGACCGCGCGCAAGCGGTGCTCATAGCGACCGAGCGCGGCTGGCTGTAGGCGTTAGCATCGCGCACGGTGAAGGCGCGATGATCTCGATCACCAGCAAGTCCCCATATGCCGTGCTCGCCCTCGCCGAGCTCGCGCGCAGCGGTGGGCCGGAGCCGGTGCCGATCGGCGAGCTGGCGCGCAAGCGCGACGTGCCGGTGCAGTTCCTGGAGCAGCTGTTCGCGGTGCTGCGTCGCGGTGGGGTGATCAGCTCGCAGCGCGGCGTCAAGGGCGGCTACCGCTTCGCGCGGGAGCCCTCGACGATCACGGTGCTGGAGGTCGTGGAGCTGCTCGACGGCCCGCTGGGGCGCGACGCGCAGGGCGTGTTCGCGGACGCGGCGGACGCCGCGCGCACGGTGCTGGCGCAGACAACGATCGCCGACGTGCTCGAGCGCGAGATGCGCGACGCGGGCGCGAGCATGTACCACATTTAGCATCGGGGAGGCGTCCACGCCGCTTACTAGAGTGCCGTCCCTTATGTCTCGCCACGGCTCAGGGCGCCTGCGCACTATCGTCTATGTGGACGGATTCAACCTCTACTACGGCTGCTTGAAGGACTCGGCCGAGCGCTGGCTGGACGTCGGTGCGCTGTGCGAGCGCATGCTCAGTAGCGACAGCGAGATCGTCGGAATCAAGTACTTCACTGCACGGGTGAAGGGCAGGCCCGGGAACCTGCACTCTGGCCAGCGCCAGCAGACCTACTTCCGTGCGCTGGCGACCGTGCCTAACCTCACGATCCACTACGGGCGCTTTATGACGAGAACGGCGACTAGGCGCTGCGTCAAGGACCGACGCGGGAAGCCAGCGTTCGTCGAGGTGTGGGTGACGGAGGAGAAGGGCTCGGACGTCAACCTTGCGAGCCACCTGCTCATCGACGGCTTCCGTGCAAGATACGACCTCGCTGTCGTCATCTCGAACGACGGCGACCTGAAGGATCCCGTGCACTTCGTCCGTCACGAGCTGAAAGCCCCGGTGGGCGTGCTCAACCCTCACGGCAATCGGAGCTTCGCCCTCTCTCCGAAGGTGCTCCCGCGCGGATCGTTCTACAAGCCGATCAGACGCGCCGCGCTCAGGGCCAGCCAGTTCCCCTCACAGGTGCCAGATGCCAAGGGGATCATCCACAAGCCGCCGAGCTGGTCTTGAAATCGCAAAGGCCGCCCGAAGGCGGCCTCGCATCCCTGCTGCCGAGGCAAACAGGGGGGGTATGAGTGATGGTAGCGGGGGTGGCCGACGCGCGTCAAGCATCCAACTGGACACGAGGGTGAGCCCGTCCGTCAGGAGGCCACCCGTGGCCTTGCCCAAGCGAACGGCGGCCATGTAACTCACGGACGCATTGCCGGCCCACTATTGTCGTGGCCTGATGCCACGAATCCCGATCAACATTGCGGAGTTGGTGGGCGGCACGCCGCTGGTTGGGCTTCCGCGCATGCTCGAAGGGACGCCCGCGGCGGAGAACGGCGTCGAGCTGTTCGCCAAGATCGAGGCGTTCAACCCGGGCGGGAGCGTCAAGGACCGCATCGGCGTGGCGATGATCGAGGCGGCCGAGTCCGAAGGCAGGATCGAGCCGGGGCGCACGACGATCGTGGAGGCCACCAGCGGCAACACGGGGATCGCGCTGGCGTTCGTGTGCGCGGCCAAGGGCTACGAGCTGGTGCTGACGCTGCCCCAGGGCATGAGCCGCGAGCGCGAGAGCCTGCTGCGGCTGTATGGCGCGCGCGTGGAGATCACGGAGTCGCTGGGGGGGATGGGCGAGGCGGTCGCGGCCGCGCGCGCGATGGCGCGCGATGCGGACGTGTTCCTGCCCGACCAGTTCTCCAACCCGGCGAACCCGGACGTCCACCGGCGCATGACCGGGCCCGAGATCGAGGCGGCGCTCGACGGCCGCGTGGACGTGTTCGTGGCGGGCGTGGGCACGGGCGGCACGATCACCGGGGTGGGCGAGTACCTGCGCGAGCATGCCAATCCCGGCCTGCGCGTGGTGGCGGTCGAGCCGCTCGGCTCCGCCGTCCTGTCCGGCGGGCAGCCCGGGCCGCACCGCATCCAGGGCATCGGCGCGGGCTTCGTGCCGCCGGTGCTCAACCGCGAGCTGATCGACGAGGTCATCCCGGTGAGCGACGACGACGCGATCCAGACCGCCTGGACCTGCGCCAAACGCGTCGGGCTGCTGGCCGGCATCTCCTGCGGCGCGGCGCTGTGGGCGGGCCTGCAGGTGGCCGCGCGCCCGGAGTCGAAGGGCAAGCGGATTGTCGTGATGATGCCCGACTCCGGCGAGCGCTACATCTCGCAAGCCTTCTTCGCCCCCTGAGGCCACCCGGCACCTGTCCACGTGCCACCAGCACGCGGCCAGGCACCGTGCGGCCTCAGACGCGTAGCTCCTCGACGACTATTCAATGGCACCCCTCGTGGGGGTGCTCGCGGGGTTGCGCGTTGGCGGCGACCCGTCGCCTGGTCAACCCGAGCAGCGCGGCGAAGACAGCGACCGCGACGACGTCGGCGAACAGCGTGTAGTCAACGGTGACAGGGCTGAAGATCTGCGTGTGGGTGGGGCGGATGCTGGGGATCAGGCCGGCGGCGCTGAACAGCCCGTCGACGATCAGCGAGGCGAGCACGATCGTGACGAACATCAGCGCGACGATCCTCAATGCGAAGGCGTCACCGTAGTACTTGCGATAGACCTGGATGATCGGCAGGACGAGCAGGTCGGCGAAGATGAACGCGATCACGCCCCCGAAGCTGATCCCGCCGGACCACAGCACGGCCGCGAGCGGCACGTTGCCGACCGAGCAGACGAAGCTGAGCGCCGCCGCGACCGGTCCGACGATCGCATTCTCGGCGAGCTTCACGCCCGAGGGCGCGTGGGTGATGAACAGCGCGTTGAAGAAGCTGCTTGGCAGCTGCCCGATGAAGCCGGCGAGAAGGAAGCCGATGGTGATCTCCTTCCACAGCATCGACCAGTCGTGGCGGAAGTTGTTGGCGACGTCCGACCACGCGCTAGCGCTGCTCAGACGCGCGCGAATCGACATCGGCGTGCCTGCGCTGTGATGCTGGTGCCCGCCCTCGGCCTGGCCGGCGTGCGCTCGCGCCTGCACCTCCGAGCGCTCTGACACGAACACGCGCAGCAGCAGCGTCATGATCGCGATCAGCACGAGGCCGCCCACGAGCTCGGCGAGCGTGAACTGCCAGCCGATCAGCACCCACATCACGATTCCAAGCTCGACCACCAGGTTCGTGGAGCTGAACTGGAACGCGAGCGCCGAGGCGGCGCTCGCGCCCTTCTGGAAGAGGCTCCTGGCGATCGCGACCGCGGCGTAGCTGCAGGAGGAGGACGCTGCCCCCAGGCCGGTCGCGATCGCCACCGGGCGAAGGCCCGAGCCGCCCAGCGCCTCCCGGATGCGCTCGCGGGGAACCCACGCCTGGACGATCGCGGAGATGGCAAAGCCGAGCACCAGCGCCCACCACACCTGCCAAGCCATCAGGAACGAGTCTTCGAAGCCGTGGCCGATGGTCGTGAGCACGCTCATGGCCGCTCAGTATGAAGGTGGGCGCAGATCTGGTTGCGTGCTCAACTTCCGCGGATTGCCCGCTACGCTGTTGCACATGGCCGGTTTCGGCAAGCTCGCACGGGTGGCCAAGGAGGTGCGGCGCGACGTGCTTGCGGCGCGCGACCGCGATCCGGCCGCGCGCGGAGTCTCCCCGGTGGAGATCCTGGCGACGTGGCCGGGGATCCACGCGCTGCTGGCCTACCGGGTCGCGCATGCGCTGGAGCTCACCGGCGTTCCCGCGCTGCCGCGGATGATCTCGATGCTCACACGCGCGCTCACAGGCATCGAGGTCCACCCCTCCGCACGCATCGGCCAGGGGCTGTTCATCGATCACGGCGCCGGCGTGGTGATCGGCGAGACGGCGGACATCGGCAACGACGTGACGCTCTACCAGGGCGTGACGCTCGGCGGCACCGGCTTCGCCACCGGCAAGCGCCATCCGACGGTGCAGGACAACGTCACGATCGGCTCTGGCGCGAAGCTGCTCGGCCCGATCACGATCGGACACGGCGCCAAGATCGGCGCCAACAGCGTGGTGATCACCGACGTGCCCGCGAACTCGACGGTCGTGGGCAACCCGGGGCATCCGGTGCGCGTCGACGGGCGGCGGGTCGAGGGCCCGGACGCCGACTGGATCCACCTGCCCGACCCGATCGCCGAGGCGATGCAGGTGCTCTCCAGTCGCGTGGCATCGCTGGAACGCCAGCTCGCCGAGCTCTCCGACGCCGAGCCCGAGCCGGCGGCCGAGGTCAGGCCGCTGCGGACGGTGAGGGGACCGAACCCGGCCGGGGGATAGTCGTCGGCGCTTCGTCGCTCCTGAGCGCGTGCGCGGTCGCTGGGGCGTGCCGGCTCGGTCCGCTGTCCCGCCCGAGCGCGCATCTATGCTGGGGATCGGATGCCTGAGAACCCCCATGCCGCGCATATCCAGGAGCTGCTGGAGGGCCTGAACGAGCCACAGCGCGAGGCCGTCACGCACGGCGAGGGGCCGCTGCTGATCCTCGCGGGCGCGGGCAGCGGCAAGACGCGCGTGCTCACGCACCGGATCGCGTTCCTGATCTACACCGACCAGGCGCAGGCGGGCGAGATCCTCGCGATCACGTTCACGAACAAGGCCGCCAACGAGATGCGCGAGCGCGTCGAGCGCCTGCTCGGCCGCAGCACGCGCGGCATGTGGGTGATGACGTTCCACTCGGCGTGCGCCCGCATCCTGCGCGCGGAGGCCGATCGCCTCGGCTACACGCGCCAGTTCACGATCTACGACCAGGCCGACGCGCGCCGGCTGACGAAGCGCTCGGCCGACGCGGTCGGCGTGGACCCCAAGCGCTTCACCCCGTCCGCGATCCACAACCAGATCTCGGCGGCGAAGAACCGCCTGATCGACGCGGAGTCCTACCGCCAGCAGGTGGGCTCGCAGTTCGAGGAGATGATCGCCGACGTATACGACATCTACGAGCGCGACCTGCACCGCATGAACGCGATGGACTTCGACGACCTGCTGTTCCGGGTCGTGAACCTGCTGGAGCTGTTCGAGGACGTACGCGGGCGCTACCGCAATACGTTCCGCCACGTGCTCGTCGACGAGTACCAGGACACCAACCACGCGCAGTACCGGCTGCTGCAGCTGCTCGTCGGCGGCGGGCGGGCGCCGCAGCGCGGCGAGGCGCAGCCGGGAGATCGCCCCACCTACAGCGGTCCCGTCGGGCATCGCAACCTGGCTGTCGTAGGCGACGACAGTCAGTCGATCTATTCATTTCGTGGGGCTGACGTCAGGAACATCCTCGACTTCCAGGACGACTTCCAGGACGCGCGCGTGGTCAAGCTCGAGCAGAACTACCGCTCGACCGAGACGATCCTGCGCGCGGCCAACGCGGTGATCGCGAACAACCGCGGCGGCATCGCCAAGCGGCTGTGGAGCGAGCTGGGCCAGGGAGAGCAGATCCAGCTGCGCGTGCTCGACGACGAGTACGCGGAGGCGCGGTTCGTGGTGGGGGAGATCCAGCGCCTGCTCGACGCCGGCGCCTCGCGCGCGGAGATCGCGGTGCTGTATCGCACGAATGCGCTGTCGCGGGTGCTCGAGGAAACGCTGACGCGCGCGGACATGGCCTACCAGGTGATCGGCGGCACCAAGTTCTTCGAGCGCGCGGAGGTCAAGGACGCGATCGCGTACCTGTCGCTGATCGCCAACCCGGCAGACGTCGTGAGCTTCACCCGTGTGGTCAACTCGCCGCGGCGCGGCATCGGCCAGACCTCGCTGGGCCGCGTGCTCGCCTACGCCACATCGCTGGACCTCCCGGTGTGGGCGGCCGCCGCGCAGCCCGATCAGATCCCGGGTCTGGGCGCCGCGGCGGTGAAGGCGCTGAGCCGGTTCATGGACACGATGGAGGAGCTGCGCGAGCTCGCGGGCATGCCCGCCGTCGGCGCGACCGCCGAGGCCGACGCGGATGACGCCGTGCAGGCTGAAGGTGCCGCGCCTGCCAAGCCGGGTGTGCCGGTGGGGGACCTGCTCGAGGCGGTGCTGTCGCAGACGGGCTACACCGAGGCGCTCGAGGTCGAGCGCACGATCGAGGCGCAGGGGCGCATCGAGAACCTCGAGGCGCTGGTCGAGGGCGCGCGCACGTTCGACGCGCAGGCGGCCGCCGGCGAGGACACGCTCGCCGCCTACCTGCAGGAGATCGCGCTCGTGGCCGACGCAGACAGCCGCAGCGACGAAGGCCTGGTGACGCTGATGACGCTGCACAACGCCAAGGGCCTGGAGTACCCGACGGTGTTCATCGCGGGGTGCGAGGATGGCGTGTTCCCCCACTCGCGCGCGATCGAGGAGGGCAGCCTGGAGGAGGAGCGCCGGCTGTTCTACGTGGGGGTCACGCGCGCCATGCGCCAGCTGTACCTGACCCATGCGCGCCGGCGGGCGGTGTTCGGGGCGCAGAGCTACGGCATGCGCAGCCGCTTCCTCGACGAGATCCCCGCAGAGCTGCTCGAGGAGCCCATGGCGAGCGCGTTTCGCCCAGGTGCCGGCTGGTCCGGCGCGAGCTGGTCCGGCACGGCAAGCGCTCCCACCGTGACGGCGCGCCGCGGCAGCGGTCGTGGCAGCTGGGGCTCCCCATCCAGCGGTGAGCGCTCGGCGGTGCGAGAGCCGCGCGAGGTGGTGGCGCTCGCCAGCCAGTTCCGCCTCGGCGAGGACGTGGTGCACGCGGCCTTCGGCGAGGGCGTCGTGACCGGCGTCGAGCCGGGCGGGGTGATCGTCGTGCGTTTCGCCGACGATGGCTCGGAGCGAAAGCTGATGGCCGAGTATGCCCCGGTCAGCCGGCGCTGAGGCGGATGGTTCCCTGCCGGCTGCAAACGCATAGCATCTGAGCATGAGCGCCACGATCATCGACGGCAAAGCGATCGCAGCGCGCGTGCGCGCCGGCGTGGCGAGCGAGGTCGAGGCGTTCACGCGCGAGCACGGTCGCCCGCCAGGGCTCGCGACGGTGCTCGTCGGCGGGGATCCGGCCTCCGCGGTGTACGTCGGCGGCAAGCAGCGCGCCTGCACCGAGGTGGGAATGGTGCCGTTCGACCGACGCCTTCGCGCTGACGCGTCGTTCGAACAGGTCGCCGAGGAGCTCGACCGCCTCAACGCTGACCGCGCGGTCAGCGGCGTGCTGCTGCAGCTGCCGGTGCCCGAGCACCTCGAAGGACCGGCGCTGACGGCGATGATCAGCCCCGACAAGGACGTCGACGGCCTCACGCCGGTCAACGCCGGGCTGCTGTCGCTGGGGCGTCCCGGTTTGCGGCCGGCGACGCCGCTGGGGGTGATGGAGCTCTTGACCGACGCCGGCGTGGCGCTGGAAGGCGCCGAGGCGGTGGTCGTCGGGCGCTCCAACCTGTTCGGCAAGCCGATGGCCCAGCTGCTGCTCGCGCAGAACGCCACCGTGACCGTGTGCCACTCGCGCACGCGCGACTTGCGCGAGGTGTGCTCGCGCGCGGAGGTGCTGATCGTGGCCGTCGGCCGCGCGCGCCTCGTGCAGAGAGATTTCGTGCGACCGGGCGCGGTCGTGATCGACGTCGGCATGAACCGCCTCACGCCCGAGCAGGCCGGCAACAGGAGCGGGCTGGTCGGCGACGTCGATTTCGCCGCCGTGCTCGACGTCGCCTCGGCGATCACGCCGGTGCCCGGCGGCGTCGGTCCGATGACGATCGCGCTGCTGCTGCGCAACACGCTGCAGGCGGCCCGCTATCAGGCGCAGCTCGAGTCGCTGCTGGCGGACGTCGACGAGGGCATGCTGTGAAGCGATCGCCTTGGAGCCGGGCATGAACCTCAAGCAGCTGCGCTTCGGGGAGCTGCTCGCGCTGGCGGGCGCGATCTGCTTGATCGTGTCGCTGTTCGTACGCTCCTACGAAGGCCCCGCGGGCAGCCTCGACGCATGGAACACGTTCGGGGCGGGCGTCGCGCTCGAGCTGGCGGCCGTATGCGCGGCGCTGGCGATGGTGATCAGCGCGCTCACCGAGCGCAGCCCCGCGCTGCCGGTGTCCACCGCGGTGTGGTGCGTGCTGCTGGGCCTGATCGCGGTGGTCGCCGCGCTCGTCAGGGCGCTCGAGCGACCCGACCATGCCACGGAGGTGTGCTTGGGCGCGTGGCTGGCGCTCGCGGGCGCCGTCGCGATCCTGGCCGGCGCGTGGCTGGCGCTGCGCGACGAACGGCCCTCGCTGTACGAGCCCGCGCGGCCACAGGCACGCTCGCGGCCGTAGCGGCCCACACCGCGCCGCTCACCCGCCCGAGCGTTTCTCCCGCAAGGCCGTTGCGCCCCGCGGGCCGTTTCACCCGTCCCCAAATCCGTGCAGGACTGACGGCGAAGGTGAGGAACCTTGTAATAACGGATGCAATCTCCAGCCGTTGCCGGCTGGAGCAGACGAGTAGGAATTCACCACGACCTACGGGGGGTCACCGCAAATGAGCTTCGACATCAGCCGTCTGCGTCGCGCCGATCGGATCATCGGCATCGGCGCCATCGCTCTGTTCATCTTCCTGTTCTTCTTCAAGTGGTACGGCTACAGCTCCAACGCGCCGTCGATCGGCGGGGTCAACATCAGCAGCAGCTACAGCATCAACGGCTGGCACGCGTTCACCGTCAACCGCTGGATCTGGCTGATCACGATCGTCGTCGCGCTCGGAGCCGTCGCGATCTCCGCTGGATTGCTCCAGCTCAAGAGCCCGGTGCAGCCCGGCGTGCTCGTGGCCGGCCTCGGCGCCCTTTCGACGCTCACGATCCTCTATCGAATCGTGCATCACCCCACTGCGAGCGCGAGCTTCGGGAGCTTCCACGCGTCCGTCGGCATCAAGATCGGGATCTGGCTCGGTCTGATCGCCGCCGCGGCGGTCACCTACGGCGGCTATCTCGGCATGCAGGACGAAGGCACATCCCTGTCCGACGTGCGCGAGCAGGCCAGCGGAGCGCTCAGCGGTCTGAGCGCCGCTGTGGGGGGCGAGGGCTCCCCGGGCCCGACCGCGGCCGCCCCCGATGCATCCGGCGAGGCGGTCGCGCCGCCGATTCCACCGCCCGCGACTCCGCCCGCGACTCCGCCGGCGCCCGAGCCGCCAGACGCCACGACGGCCTGAGCGCCCGAGGCATCGACGTGACGAGGGCCTGAGCGCCCGAGTTGCCGGGTGCCGCGTAGGCGTGGGCGCAGGGCGCCGCCGAGCGCTCCGTAGAATGCGCGTCACTGTGATTGGACGCGATCAGGTTCTGCACGTCGCCCGGCTGGCGCGTCTGGCGCTCGCCGAGGATGAGATCGAGCCGATGGCGCGCGAGCTCTCGGCGGTGCTCGACCATGTGGCGAGGATCGGCGAGCTCGACCTGGCGGACGTAGCGCCCACCTCGCACGTCGTCGAGGTGACCGGTGCGCTGCGCCCGGACGAGCCGCGTGCGTCGCTGCCGCGCGAGATCGCGCTCGCGCAGGCGCCGGCCGTCAGCGAAGACGGCTTCCTGGTCCCGAGCCCGCAGGCATGATCTTGGCCACGCATGGCGGCGCCAGGTCGGCGTCCTCGGTCGCTCGCGTGCGAAGCACGCCACGCTCCCTGCGTCCTTGCCTGGCTTGCCCTGCGAGGCCAAGATGAGCGATGTCATTAGCTTGTCGGCCGCGCAGGCGGCCGACGCGATCGCCGCCGGGTCGCTGTCGGCGGGCGAGCTGTTCGAGGCCTACCGTTCGCGCGCGGCGGCCGACCGCGCCGCCGGCGAGGACGGGCTGAACTGCTTCACGTGGGTGGCCGAGCACGCGCCCGCGGACACGGCCGACGGGTCGGCATCGAGGCCGCTCGGTGGCGTGCCGCTAGCCGTCAAGGACCTGTTCTGCACCGAGGGCGTGCCCAGCCAGTCGGGGTCTCGGATCCTCGAGGGGTATCTGCCGCCGTACACGGCGAGCGTGGTCCGCCGCCTGCAGGACGCCGGCGCGAGCCTGCTGGCGAAGACCAACCAGGACGAGTTCGCGATGGGCTCCTCCAACGAGAACTCCGCGTTCGGCGCCGTGCGCAACCCGTGGGATCGCGCGCGCGTCCCCGGCGGCTCCTCGGGCGGCAGCGCCGCCGCCGTCGCCGCCGGGCTCGCACCGTGGGCGCTCGGAACCGACACCGGCGGCTCGATCCGCCAGCCGGCCGCGCTGTGCGGCATCGTCGGCATGAAACCCACCTACGGTTCCGTCTCGCGCTACGGCATGATCGCGTTCGCCTCATCGCTCGACCAGGCCGGGCCGCTCACGCGCGACGTGCGCGACGCCGCGCTGCTGCTCAGCCACATGGTCGGGCGCGACCCCTGCGACGCGACCTCGCTGAGCTTCCCGCACGCGATCGAGTCGCCCACCGCCGAGCGCCTCGACGGGATCCGCCTGGGCGTGCCCGAGGAGCTCACCGGCGAGGGCATCGAAGCAGGCGTGCTGGAGGCGTTCCACGCCACGCTCGAGCGCGCGCGCGAGCTCGGCGCCGAGGTGCACGACGTGCGCCTTCCGCACGCGCCGCACGCGCTGTCCGCCTACTACGTGATCGCGCCCGCCGAGGCCTCCTCCAACCTCGCGCGCTTCGACGGCGTGCGCTACGGATTGCGCGCCGAGGACCCGAGCGACCTGCTCGACATGTACACCCGCACCCGCCACGACGGCTTCGGCGCCGAGGTCAAGCGCCGCATCATGCTCGGCACCTACGCGCTGTCCTCCGGCTACTACGACGCCTACTATGGCCGCGCCCAGCGCGTGCGCACCAAGATCTCAGATGACTTCCGCAGCGCGTTCGAGCAGGTCGACCTGATCCTCACGCCCACCGCGCCCACCGTCGCGTTCAAGCTCGGCGAGAAGACCGCCGACCCGCTCGCCATGTACCTCAACGACTTCTGCACAGTGCCGATGTCGCTCGCTGGCATCCCCGCGATCTCGATCCCGTGCGGCCTCAGCCAGGGGCTGCCCGTCGGCCTGCAGATCGCCGGCCCCGCGTTCAGCGAGAACCGCGTGCTCGACGCCGCCTACGCGCTCGAGCAGAGCATCGGCTTCGATCGAGCACAAGCCCATGTCTGAGCAACTGCGAACGCCGCCCCAGCCGCCGGCAGGCGGCTCCCTGCAAGACGGTCCCTTCGAGCCGGTCATCGGCCTGGAGATCCACGTGCAGCTCGCCACCGCCACCAAGATGTTCTGCGGCTGCGAGCTGTCGTTCGGCGAGCCGCCCAACACGCGCACCTGCCCCGTCTGCCTCGGCCTGCCCGGCAGCCTGCCCGTCGTCAACGCGCGCGCCGTGCACTTCGGGCTGATGATCGGCCTCGCGCTCGGCTCAGAGCTCGCGCCGCGCTCGATCTTCCACCGCAAGAACTACTTCTACCCCGACCTGCCCAAGGGCTACCAGATCTCCCAGCACGACGAGCCGCTGTGCCGCGGAGGCAGGCTCGAGAGCGTGCGCATCCACCGCGTGCACCTCGAGGAGGACGCCGCCAAGCTGATCCACGTGGGCGCCAGCGGGCGCATCCACGGCTCGGACGCGAGCATCGTCGACTTCAACCGCGGCGGCACGCCGCTCGCCGAGATCGTCACCGAGCCAGACGTGCGCTCGCCCGAGCAGGCAAGCGAATGGCTCAAGCTGCTGCGCGCCACGCTGCGCCAGCTCGGCGTCTCAGACGTGAACATGGAGGAGGGCTCGCTGCGCTGCGACGCCAACATCTCGCTGCGCCCGGTTGGCAGCAGCGAGCTGGGCGTCAAGACCGAGCTCAAGAACATGAACTCCTTCCGCTTCCTCGAGCGCGGCATCAGAGCCGAGATCGCTCGCCAGCACAAGATCCTGCAGGGTGGCGGGACGGTCGTGCAGGAGACGCTGCACTTCGACCCCGCCTCCGGCGCCATCACCTCGCTGCGCTCCAAGGAGGAGGCGCACGACTACCGCTACTTCCCCGAGCCCGACCTCGTGCCCGTGGCGATCGACGAGCAGATGCTCGCCGATGCCCGCGCCGCGATGTCCGAGCTGCCCGCCGAGCGCGCCGAGCGCCTGCAGCGCGAGCTCGAGCTGAGCGCCGAGAGCGCACAGCTGCTCGCGTTCCGCGCCGAGCTCGGCGACTACTTCGAGGCCGCGCTCGCCGCCCACGTCGAGCCCGCGCCGCCGCCGCAGGCGCTCGCCAACTGGGTCACCGGCGAGCTCGTCACGCGGCTGGGCGAGCACGACGCGGACGCTGGAGCGGGCGGGGGGTCGAGCGGGGATCCGTCATCCTCGCGCGTGCAGCCTCGCGCGCTGGCTGCGCTCATCGGCCTCGTGGCAGCCAAGCGTGTCAGTGTCGGCGCCGCCCGGCAGGTGCTCGACAAGCTGATCGCCGAGGGCGGCGACCCCGCGGCGATCGTTGAGGCGGAGGGGCTCGCCGCGCTCGACGGCGGCGACGAGCTGGCCGCGGTCGTCGCCGCCGCGCTGGCCGCCAACGAGGACGCCGCCAAGCGCGTGCGCGAAGGCAACGCCAAGGCCATCGGTCCGATCGTCGGGCACGTCATGCGCGAGACCAAGGGCCGCGCCGACGGCACCGAGGTCGCGCGGCTGGTGCACGAGCAGCTCGGCGTGTGAGCCGCTCGGGGTGTCAGCCGCTCGGGGTGTGAACCGCTCGGCGTCGGCCGTATAACCATGGTGGGACGGAGCTCGACGTCCATCACTTAGCAGACCCCCGCTCACCACATTTTGGACTTTGGGCCAAAGGCAACGGGGCCCTGGCGCGCCAATATGCTCAGCATGAACCGTTCGGCAACAAACTCAAGCGTTTCATCTCCTCGACGGTTCATCCTGTTGCCCGAGGAGTCAGTGGATGCTCCGCACAACGGACCGCGTATTCGTCGCTACCAGCTCGCCAGTGTGGGGCAGGGTGGCCGCCGACGCGCGGGTATCAGCAACGTCGATATCGCGACGGCAAGGATTGCCCGCGGGGCACCGCGCCTAACGGCGTGGTCCGGTCGGCTGGGTCGCATGTAGTTGATCCCTCCGCAGCGACCAGTGCCGGCTTCCCTCGGCCGGCGCCTTGGCGGTGCGGCCGGGCAGGGGTAGGAGTTCCTGTCCGGCCGCGCTACCATTGAGACTCCACATGAACGAGTCTTCGTCCACCTCTCGCTCAATCGGCAAGACCGTTCTCGCCGGTCTCGTCGTTCTCGTCGCGGGCTACATCCTGCTGAAGATCGTGATCGGGATAGCCGTCGCGATCGCAGGCACGGTGGCCGTGATTCTCGCGATCGTCGCGATCATCTGGGCAATACGCGTCCTCGTCTGAGGCCGACCGGAGCCCACCCGCCCATGGCGTACGTGATCATCGCCGTCGGGTTCGGACTGTCCGGCGGGATCATCGGCAAGCTCAAGGGCAGCTCGTTCTTCCTGTGGTTCCTGATCTCCGGCGCGGTCCCCTTCATCGGGCTGTTCGCCGCGATCGCCTACCGCGTCGAGCGCGACGAGCTGCGCCGCCAGTGCCCCGAGTGCGGGCGCGTGACCAAGATCTACGACGCGCTGTGCACGCGCTGCGGGGCCGAGCTCGAGTTCCCCGAGACGGCGATCGCGCCCGAATCCTGGGTGCGCGTCCCCGCCACGCCGCCGTCGCAGTAACGGTGGCCGGACGCCTACGCACGGCGCTTCGCAGCCGCGCGCGATTTCGGCTGCCCTAAGCCAAATTCGGCCGCCCTAAGCCGGTGCGTGACATAGGCTGTTGGGTGTTATGAGCACTCAGGTGAAGACGGCGCCCAAGCCAGATGACTCGTTGATCGCCCGCTGGATACACCGGGCGGGCTTCGACGACGAGCGCGACTTCGTGCTGCGCGTTGTGCAGCCCGCGCTCGTCGGCATGATCGACGGCACGGTCTCCTCGCTGGCGCCCATCTTCGCGGCGGCGATCGCCTCCGACTCGCACACCGCGCTGCTCGTCGGCTTCTCGACCGCGCTCGGGGCCGGCGTGAGCATGGGCTGGTCGGAGGCACTGTCCGACACCGGCGAGCAGACCGGGCGTGGCTCGGCGATCGTACGCGGCGCGATCACCGGCGGGATGACCACGCTCGGCGGCATCTTCCACACGCTCCCTTTCCTGATCTCCAACGTCAACAAAGCGCTGCTCGTGGCGGGCTGCGTGGTCGCCTTCGAGCTGTTCGCGATCGCGTGGGTCCGCAACCGCTTCCTGGAGGTCTCGCTGCGCTCCTCGCTGCTGGTGGTGACCGTCGGCGGCGCGATCGTGCTCGCCATAGGCGTCGGCATCGGCTCCTCCTGACGGCCGCTGGCACGGCGCCAGGCGGCGTCCTCGATCGCCAAGAGCGGCTCGTGGTGAGCCCCAAACCCGCTGGTACACTGACTTTTCCCTAAATTGAAGGAAGGAGGCGGCGACATGCGCGCAGTTGACGCGTTGATGGAATGTTTGAAGGCGGAGGGCGTGGACGTCGTCTTCGGCCTGCCCGGCGGCGCCAACCTCCCCACCTACGACGCGTTCGTCAACGGGGGCATCCGTCACATCCTGGTCAGACACGAGGCCGGCGGCGGGCACGCCGCCGAGGGCTACGCGAAGGCCACCGGCAAGGTGGGCGTGGCGTTCGCGACCAGCGGTCCGGGCGCCACCAACCTGATCACGCCGATCTGCGACGCGATGATGGACTCGGTGCCGTGCGTGTTCATCACCGGGCAGGTGCGCACCGAGCTGCTCGGCACCGACGGCTTCCAGGAGGCCGACACGATCGGCATCACGATGCCGGTGGTCAAGCACTCGGTCATGATCCAGGACCCGCAGGAGCTGCCGCGAGCGATCCACGAGGCGTTCCACATCGCGCGCAGCGGCCGTCCGGGCCCGGTGCTGGTCGACATACCGATGGACATCTCGCGAGCCGACATCGACTACGAGCCGGTCACCGACGTGCGCCTGCCCGGCTATCAGCCGAAGGTCGAGGGCAACCAGAAGCAGATTCGCCAGGCCGCCAAGGCGCTGGCGGCGGCCCAGCGGCCGGTCATCTACGCCGGCGGCGGCGTGGTCAACGCAAACGCCTCTGAGGAGCTGCGGGAGTTCGCGCGCAGCGACCGCTTCCCGGTGACGTGCACGCTGATGGGGCTCGGCGCGTTTCCCGCTGGGGTGGGCGGGACACCTGATCCCCAGTGGTTGGGCATGCTGGGAATGCACGGCACGCGCTCGGCCAACTACGCGATGGACGAGGCGGATCTGATCTGTGCGGTCGGAGCGCGCTTCGACGATCGCATCACCGGCAAGCTCTCGGAGTTCGCGCCGCGCGCCAAGTTCATCCACATCGACGTCGACCCAGCGGAGATCTCGAAGAACGTGCCCGCGCACATACCGATCGTCGGCGACGCCAGGAACGTGCTCGCCAAGCTGGTGATCGAGTACCGCGCGATCGGCCCCGACCCCGCGCGGCTGGACGCGTGGTGGAGCAGGATCGACGGCTGGAAAGCCAAGTACCCGCTCGCCTACGAGGACACCACCGACGCGGAGATCAAGCCGCAGTACATGATCCGCGCGCTGTACGAGGCGACGGGCGGCGAGGCGATCATCACCAGCGACGTCGGCCAGCATCAGATGTGGACCGCGCAGCTGTACGACTTCCCCGAGCCGCGGCGCTGGATCAACTCGGGCGGCCTGGGCACGATGGGCTTCGGGTTGCCGGCCGCGATGGGCGCGGCCGTCGGCGCTCCCGAGCGCCTGGTGTGCTGCGTGGCGGGCGACGGCTCGGTGCAGATGAACGCGCAGGAGCTCGCCACGTGCGCGCAGAACGACATCCCGATCAAGGTGTTCATCATGAACAACGGCTATCTCGGCATGGTCCGCCAGTGGCAGGAGCTGTTCTGGGACGGCAAATACAGCCACGTCGACATGGGCGAGTTCCCCGACTTCGTCAAGCTCGCCGAGGCCTACGGCGTGACGGGAATGCGCTTCACCGACAAGAACACGCTCGTCGAGGACATCAAGCGCGCGATCGCCGTCGAGGGCCCCGTGCTCGTCGACGTGCGCGTGACGCGCGAGGAGAACACCTACCCGATGATCCCCGCCGGGCAGGCCGCTCGCGAGATGGTCGGGTGATCGCCGTGGGTGAACCTGGGACGAAGGAGCCGCTCAGCCTCGAGGAGCTGGAAGCCTCGACGAACATGCGCACGGGCCGCAAGCACGTGCTGTCGATCCTCGTGGAAAACAAGTCCGGTGTCCTGACGCGCATCGCCGGCCTGTTCGCCAGGCGGGGCTTCAACATCGACACGCTCACGGTCGGTCCGACCGAGGACGCTCAGATCTCGCGCGTGACGCTGACCGTCGACGGCGCCCTGCACCCGATCGACCAGGTCACCAAGCAGCTGCACAAGCTGATCAACGTGCTCAAGATCCGCGACCTCGAGCCGGCCGACACGGTCGCGCGCGAGCTCGCGCTGTTCAAGGTGTCCGCCGATGGGGCGCAGCGCGGGGAGCTGATGCAGATCGCGGAGATCTTCCGCGGCAAGGTCGTAGACGTCACCAAGCGCGCGATCATCCTCGAGGTGACCGGCACCACGGAGAAGATCGAGGCGTTCGAGGCGATGGTCCGTCCGTTCGGCCTGATCGAGATGATGCGCACGGGCGAGATAGCGATCTCGCGGGGCCGCACCGAGACCTAGTGTCGCTGTCCGCTAGAGCCGGCGTGCGCGGAGACCGCAATTCTCCGGGAGGCGCGCTCGCTGCTTCCCCACAGATCACGGCCGGCGCTGGCCAGCATGCCTTCGCGTTGAGCGCCGAGGACCGCGAGCGGCTGGCCGCGCGGCTGGCCCTGGCGGTCAGACGCGCGCGCCGCGCCGGTGGGGAGGTGCTCGCGACGATCTCGCTGCCGGTCGCGGGGGACGTGGATCCCTCGGCGGTCGTGTGCGCCTCGCGCCGGCCCGGCGAGCGCTGGTTCGTGTTCGAGCAGCCGGATCGAGGCCGCGCCGCGCTGGCGGGGCTCGGTGAGGCGACGAGCCTGCAGGCCTCCGGCTACGCACGCTTTGCGAGCGTCGCTGACAGCTGGCGCGCGCTGTCGGCCGCCGCCGTGGCCGATCCTGCGGACGAGCCCGCGGGCGGCGGGCCGGTGGCCGTGGGTGGCTTCGCGTTCGCACCGAACGGGGGCGGGGCGCCGCACTGGCGGGGATTCGAGCCCGCCTCGCTGACGGTGCCCGAGGTCGCGCTCACCCGCGGCGAGCGCGGCGGAGAGCTTGCGGTGCGCATGACGCTGTCGGCGCTGGCGCGTCCCGACGACGTGCCCGACGAGCTGCTCGCGCGCCTGGAGCGTCGCGTCGCGGAGCTTCGCCGCAGGGCGCTGCCGCTGCTCGACCCTGCGCCGACCGGGCGCTTCCAGGTCGCCAGCGCGATGCCGCCCGAGCACTACGAGCAGGCGGTCGCGCGCGCCACCGAGCTGATCGCGGCGGGGCAGCTCGAGAAGATCGTGCTCGCGCGCGAAGTGCAGGTCCACGCACCGCGCGCGTATGACCCGGCGGCCGTGTTCGGCGTGCTGCGCGAGGAGTTCCCGTCGTGCTTCGTGTTCTGCGTGGGGCGCGGCGATTCGACGCTGATCGCCGCGAGCCCCGAGCTGCTCGTGCGCCGCGAGGGGCACCGCGTGAGCACGCTCGCGCTCGCCGGCTCGACCCGCCGCAGCGCCGATCCCGCGGTCGACGCGCACCTCGGCGAGCAGCTGCTGCGCGACGCCAGCTATCGCGAGGAGCACGCGATCGTCGCGCGGCGGATCGAGCGCACGCTGCGCCCGCACGCGATCTGGGTGACGGCGGCGCCCGAGCCCGAGCTGGTGAGGATCGCCAACATCCAGCACCTCGCCACGCCGATCCGCGCGCAGCTGGCCGCGCCGATGGAGGCGCTCGAGCTTGCCGGGCTGATGCACCCGACGCCGGCCGTCGGCGGCGAGCCGCTGGCGAGCGCCGCGCCGCTGATCCCGGCGCTGGAGGGCCTTGACCGCGGCTGGTACACCGGCCCGGTCGGCTGGGCCGACGCGACCGGGGACGGAGAATTCTGCGTTGCGCTGCGCTGCGCGCTGCTGCACGAGAACGTCGCGCGCTGCTACGCCGGCAACGGCATCGTGCGCGACTCCGATCCCGCCAGCGAGCTGGCCGAGACCGAGATCAAGCTGCAGGCGCTGCTGCCGCTGCTGGCGGGGTGAGTGAAGAGCCGTAGTGGGCCCCGCATCTTCCTCGCGGGCGTAGTGCGCTAGCTGATCGACGGGGCCGCGATCGCGCAGGCCGAGCCACGCCTGCAGTCGCAGCTCGTCCCGAACGAGCGCACTAAACCAGCCGAACGTTGCTGTAGAAAAGGATCATGGCACCTGCGACGGGAACAGCGCTACTGGTATTGGCGGCATTCGTGCTTCCTGGATTCGTGGCACTCAAGCACAGAGAGCGAACGTACGTCGTCAAGGCCGACGACACGCCCTTCGAGCGTCTGCTGAGTGCGCTGTACTACTCGTTCCTCAGCTATCTCGTACTCGGGGTGATCGCCGTCGCGATTCTCGGCGCTTCGACGAGCGACGTCAGCCGCCTCTGGCACGGCCATGCCAAGGCTACGGTCTATGTAGCGCTCGCCGCTGGCGGAGTCCTCATCCCAGTCACGCTGGCCGAGCTCGCCCGGTGGTGGGATGGTGCTCGCCTCCGTGGCCGAGTCCGCACGATCGCGGGCCTCAACCCAGCGCACACAACGCCTTCGGGCTGGGAGCACTTCTTTCTACGTGATCGCACCTGCTTTGTGCGGGTGACTTTGAACGATGGCCGAGTCGTAGCTGGACGCTTTGGAGACCGGAGCTTCGCCGGCTACACGGCGGAGACTCCGGATCTGTATCTGGAGCAGCGGTGGGCCCTGGACGAGAAGGACTGGTTCGCTGGGCCAGTTGCTGGCAGCCTCGGGGTGTACGTTCGAGCTGAAGAGATCGTCTCAGTGGAGTTCTACGATGATGGTGCGCCACGTCTCGCAGCGGCCGCGTGGTGGCAGCGTCTGAAGTACGTCCTTCCGTGGGTCCGTATGCCGGGCTACAATCTTGAGCATGGGAACGACATCACCGCCGCCCCGTCCGATCCGCAAGACAGGGGGAATCAGCCCCTCGCCGAGAGCTCAGAACCATCCGACGCCACCGGCCCGTCCTAACGATTCGGAGACGTCGGCTCGACCGGTGCCCACGACGTCCCACCTACGCGAGGGCCAGTCCAATGGCCGATGAACGGCGGACGTTTGAGGCTCCCATCGAGGAGGAAATCGCGGGCATGCAGCCGTCGGCGCGGCTGCGGGAGGGCATGACCCCGAGCGCCGCGCAGATGCGTGCGGCCGCACCAGCCTCCAGGGCGCCACAGCCACCGCCGCCGCCAAAGGATTCCTCAACATCCGCCAGGCCAGGCCAGGCCAGGTGGCTGGCGACCAACCCTGAGGCGCCTCGTAGACCTTTCATGGAGGTCTGAAGCCGAAAGACACTCGGGGCATCACCCCCGAAGGACGGGGAATGGCTCCACCAAAGCCAGCTACGCCACCTCCGCCCGCCATCGGACCCTGGTAGCTCGGGATTCGGGTTAGGCTGCGGTTGCGAGTGACACGGCGCTCCAGACGCGGCGGTGCAGCTCCACGTTTCGCGCGCGATCGGTCTGCACCTGCAGGATCGTGGAGCCGGCCGCGGGCGAGAGCGAGCGCTCGAGCGCTGCGCGCAGCGCGGAGGTCGTGGCGACCCGCTCGTGCGCCAGCCCGTACAGCGCTGCGGCCCTCGCGAAGCCCAGGCCCGTGGGGGTGGCAATGTGGCGCGTGTAGATGTCCTCGACGCCGCCGAACTGCTCACCCGGTCCGTCTGACCCCGTAGATCCGCCCGCGAGCTGCTCGTGCGCGCTCGCGTCAGCCTCGGGCACGAGCGCCATGCTCGCCCCCGAGACCGCCAGGAAGTCGAAGATGCCGCCGCCGCCGTTGTCGAGCAGCACAATCGTCAGCTTCAGCCCGAGCCGCCTCGCGGCCAGCAGCCCGCCGATGTCGTACGCGAGCGCGACGTCGCCGATCAGCAGCACCGCCGGGCCGGGGCCGTGGGCGGCGGCGCCGAATGCCGATGAGACGGTGCCGTCGATGCCGTTGGCGCCACGGTTGCACAGCACGCGCGGCGGATCGGCGCGCACGGGCCAGAACGTCTCGACGTCGCGCACCGGCATCGAGGAGGCCACGAACAGCGTCGCGTCCGCCGGCAGCAGCACGCCCAGCTCGGCCGCGACCAGCGGCTCGGACAGCTCGCCGCCGCCGATCACGCCGTCGATCGCCTCGGCGGCGCGCTCGTCGGCGCTGCGCCAGCTCGCCAGCCAGTCCTCATCCGGGCGTGCGCGCCGCCCGGCCGCGCCGGCGAGCCACGCGCTCAGCTGCGAGAGCGCAGCCGCCGGCTCCAGCGCGAGGGACTCGGACAGCACCGACGCAGGGTCCTGCCAAGCCCCCTCCAGATCGAGCGCCACCTGGTGCACGCCGTCGAGCCCCGCCAGCCAGCGGCGCAGCGGCTTTGACACCGGCAGGTCGCCCACGCGCACCACCAGGTCCGGCGCCGGCGCGCCCGCGAACGCGTCGTCGCGCAGCAGCGCGTCGTAGTGCGCGATCGCGGCCTCTCCCCGCCGGGCGCCCGAGAGCGGGTCGGCGAGCAGCGGCCAGCCGGCGGCCGTCGCAAACGCCGCCGCTGCGGCGCCCAGTCCCGTCTCGCGCTCATGGCGCCCCGCGACGAGAACCCCCCGGCGGGCCCCGGCCACGAGTTCCCGCAGCGTCGTATCTGGTGCCCCGAGCCCCCGGCCGGCTCCCGACCCCGGGTCGGCATCCGGCCGGGGGTCGGCTCGCGCCGCCACGACGGCGGCCGGCTGCGGGCCAACGGGCGCCCGGCGCACGTACGGCGCGCCATCACGACGGCCGCTCGCATCCTCCGGCAGCGGGTCCTCGCTCACGAGCGGCTCGCGCAGCGGGAAGTTCAGGTGCACCGCGCCCGGGCTGCCCTCGAGCGCCGTCCAGTACGCGCGGCACGCGAGCGTGCGCATCCAGCGCAGCTGCTCGACGCCCGCCTCGCGCACGCCCACCTCGAAGAACCACTTGGCGGCGCCGCCGAACAGCTTCAACTGGTCGATCGCCTGCCCCGCGCCGTTCTCGCGCAGCTCCGCCGGGCGGTCGGCGGTCAGCAGCAGCAGCGGCACCCGCGCCTCGCGCGCCTCGACCGCCGCCGGAAGCAGCTCCGCGGCGGCGGTCCCCGACGTGCACGCCACGGCCACGGGCAGGCCCGATGCCTTCGCCAGACCGAGCGCGAAGAACCCCGCGCAGCGCTCGTCGATGTGCGAGTAGCAGCGCACGCGCGGCTCGCGCGCGAGCGAGATCACCAGCGGCGCGCTGCGCGAGCCGGGCGAGGTGCACGCGGCGCGCAGCCCGCAGCGCGCCAGCTCGTCCACGAACGCCCGCAGCAGCATGTACATGTCATTGGTGGGGGTCATAGGATCCTCGGATGCCGGAGAGCGTCGTCCTGCTGCACGGATTCGGCGGCACGCACCGCGCGTGGGACGGCGTGATCGCGGCGCTCGATCGGGAACGCTACCGGCCGCTGGCGCTGGACCTGCCCGGCCACGGCGAGGCCGCCGACGTCGAACGCCCGATCACGTGCGCCGGCTGCGTCGCGCGCGTGCTCGCGCGCGCACCCGAGCGCTTCGTGCTGTGCGGCTACTCGATGGGCGGGCGCGTGGCGCTGCACGTGGCGCTGGCCGCGCCCGAGCGCGTGGCCCGCCTGGTGCTCGTCTCCACCAGCGCGGGCATCGAGGACGTCGCCGAGCGGGCCGCGCGGCGCGAGGCCGACGAGCGCCTGGCGCGTGAGCTCGAGACCGTCCCGTTCGAGCAGTTCATCGAGCGCTGGCGCACGCAGCCGCTGTTCGCCGAGGATCCGCCGGAGGTCGGTACGCTCGCGCGCGAGGATCAGCGCCGCAACCGCCCCGATGCGCTCGCCGCCGCCCTGCGCGGGATCGGCACCGGGCAGATGGCCTCGCTGTGGGACAGGCTCGGCGAGCTCGAGATGCCCGTCACGGTGCTCGCCGGCGAGCGCGACGCGAAGTTCCGCGCGCTCGGTCAGCGGATGAGCGCGTTGTTGCCCGACGCTCGGCTCGTGGTCGCCGCGGGCGGTCATAGCCTGCCGCTCGAGAGCCCGCAGGCGGTGGCGAGCGCGCTCGACGAGCCACGCTCGATCGGCTAGAACGGGCCGACCCCGAAACCGTCGCCTGCCGGCACCTCGATCATGCCGCCCCGCGCCGGCAACGGGTTCTCCAGACCCTCGAAGAGCCCGAGCGTCGCCAGCCCGCAGTGCGGCATCGGCCCGCGCGAGGCCAGCGCCGCGGCCGCGTGCACCGCGGCGGCCACTCCCAGCGGGCCATCGAGCGTCGAGGCGAGGTACACCTCCGCGCCGGTGGCACGCACGAGCGACGCGGCCGCCAGCAGGCCGGCGATCCCGCCGCATCTGGAGACCTTCAGGCAGACCGCGTCGGCCACACCGGCGGTGAGCGCGCCGAGCTCGCCGGCGGTCTCGTCGATCGAGACGCGCACCGCCACCCGCTCGCGGACCTCGCGCATCGCCTGCAGGCCGTGCGTGGGCTCCTCGACGAGCTCGAGGCCGGCGGGGGACAGCGCGTCGATCGTGGCCACCGCCTGCTCCACGTCCCAGGCGCCGTTCGCGTCCAGGCGCAGCGCCACCGCCGGCCCGGCGGCCGCGCGCGTCGCCGCCACGCGCCCGGCGTCGTCGCCGACTCCCACCTTCAGCTTCAGGCACGTGTAGCCCTCGCGCACCGCCGCCGCCGCCTGCTCGGCCGCGCCGCGCCGATCGAGCGCCGACAGCGTCGCGTTCACCGGCACCCGCGCCGCGGGGTCGTCGGTGAGCAGCCTCGCCACCGGCTTGCCCGCCCGGCGCCCGGCGCGGTCCCACAGCGCGAGGTCGATCGCCGCGAGCGCAGCCGGCAGGTCCTCGACTCCCCTGCAGGCTTCGATCACCTGCGCGCCGTTCATATCCGCGGATCGCGCCAGCACCGGGCGGTAGCTCTCGAGTACCCGCTGCACGCGCTCCGTGCTCACCCCGTCATAGGCCTCCAGCGGCGCCGCTTCGCCGTAGCCGGGCACTCCGTCCTCGCCCGTCAGCGTCACGACCACGAGCTCGCGCTCGCGCACGGAGCCGTAGGAGCTCTCGAGCGGCGTGGCGAGCGTGAGCGTGCGGCGCTCGAGCTCAAGCTTCATGGCTTCATCAGCCGATGCCGTTGCTCGCCAGGATCCCGGCGGCGAACAGCAGGCAGAAGACGAGCTGCAGCGCTCCGGTTCCCGCCAGCGCGCCGTTCAGCGCGGGGCCGTCCGTCCGGGTGCGCACCGTCGCTGTGAGGCGTACCGCGAGCGGGATTGCGGCCCACGGCAGCAGCAGCCACGCGCTCATCGAGCCGAACGCCCACGGCAGTGGCGCTGTCACGAACGCGCCCGCGAGCATCGCCGTGTACAGCGTGCGCGTGCGCCCCCGGCCCAGCCGCACCGCCAGCGTGCGCTTGCCCGCGCGCCGGTCGGTCTCGAGGTCGCGCACGTTGTTGACGACCAGGATCGCGCTCGCAAGCAAGCCCACGGGCACCGCGCACACGAACGCCTGCCACGGCAGTCGCTGCACCTGCACGAAGTAGGAGCCGGCCACCGCCACCACCCCGAAGAACAGGAACACGAACACCTCACCCAGCCCCTCGTAGCCGTAGGGCCGCGGCCCGCCCGTGTAGAGCACCCCCGCCAGGATCGACGCGGCGCCGACCGCGATCAGCTCCGGTCCCGCGACCGCGACCAGGTAGACGCCGCACCCGACCGCCAGCCCGAACGTGACGTACGTCGCCAGCAGCACCTGGCTCGGGGGCACGAGGCCGCCAGCCGTGACCCGCACCGGGCCGAGGCGGTCCTCGGTGTCCGCGCCGCGCCGCGCGTCGGAGTAGTCGTTCGAGAGGTTGGTGCCGACCTGGATGAACACAGCTCCCAGCAGCGCTGCCACGAACGCGAGCGGACGGAAGTGGTCCGCGCCGAGCGCCAGCGAGGTGCCCACGAGCACCGGCGCCACAGCGGCCGGCAGCGTGCGCACGCGGGCCGCCATCACCCAGATGCGAACGGCGCTCACACTAGGCCCGCTTGGGGAAGCGCGAGAAGTCCGGCGTGCGCTTCTCCCGGTACGCGTCCCGTCCCTCCTGGGCCTCCTCGCTGCCGTAGAAGAGCAGGTTCGCGTCATGCGCGAGCTGCTGGATCCCCGACAGCCCGTCCTCGGCCGCGTTGAAGCTCGCCTTCAGCAGCCGCAGCGAGAATGGGGAGAGGGCGAGCATCTCCCGGCACCAGGAGACCGTCTCCTGCTCGAGGCGTTCGAGCGGCACGACCGTGTTGACCATCCCCATCTGCAATGCCTCCTCGGCGGAGTACTGCCTGCACAGGAACCAGATCTCCTTCGCCTTCTTCGGCCCGACCAGGTTCGCCAGCAGGCCCGCGCCGAAGCCGCCGTCGAAGGACCCCACCTTCGGGCCGACCTGCCCGAAGCGCGCGTTGTCGGCGGCGATCGTGAGGTCGCACACCAGGTGCAGGACGTGCCCGCCGCCGATCGCGTAGCCGGCGACCATCGCCACCACCGGCTTGGGCAGGCGACGGATCTGGACGTGCAGATCGGTGACGTGGAAGCGCCCCACGCCGGCGTGGGTGGGTGGGGAGCTCATTTGATCGTCGTTGAGGTAGCCCGAGTCGCCGCGCACGCGCTGGTCGCCGCCGGAGCAGAACGCGTCGGTGCCCTCGCCGGTGAGCACGATCACGCCGATCTCGGTGTCCTCGCGCGCGTCCTCGAGGGCCTGGGAGATCTCGATGATCGTGCGCGGGCGAAACGCGTTGCGGACCTCCGGTCGGGCGATCGTGATCTTGGCGATGCCGCCGTCGGGAGCGTCGGACTTCTCGTAGCGGATGTCCGTGAAGTGCCCGGGCGCGGGGGCGGGGGAGGGGATCCAGCTTGTGCTCATCGCGCGAAGGCTAGCCTGTGCGTCATGGAGGTCGAGGCATGG
>JBEKGK010000031.1:0-29732 GCA_050012835.1 Solirubrobacteraceae bacterium
AAAGAGCCTCCCGCCGGGCCCCTCCCGGACGGCGATGGGAGGGCGGGCTTTGCTTGCGGGAACCCGCCCCGTCGCCGCCACACCTTGCGGTGGGGCTGAATTAGTCGTATCGGACTGCCAATGTGCGCGTCGTCCCGACGTGTTCGGATGGACGCGCGTGTACTACTCGATGATCTCGCTGACCACGCCCGAGCCGACCGTGCGACCGCCCTCTCGAATGGCGAAACGCAGGCCCTGGTCCATGGCGATCGGCTGGATCAGCTCGATCTCCATCTGGACGTTGTCGCCGGGCATGACCATCTCGACGCCGTCGGGCAGCTTGGCCACGCCGGTGACGTCGGTTGTGCGGAAGTAGAACTGAGGCCGGTAGCCCGTGAAGAAGGGGGTGTGACGACCGCCCTCCTCCTTCTTGAGCACGTAGACCTCCGCCTTGTACTTGGTGTGCGGCGTGATCGAGCCGGGCTTGCACAGCACCTGGCCGCGCTCGATCTCCTCGCGCTTGGTGCCACGCAGCAGGCAGCCGACGTTGTCGCCTGCGCGACCCTCGTCGAGGATCTTGCGGAACATCTCCACACCCGTGACAACCGTCGAGGTCGAGTCGTGCACGCCGACGATTTCGACCGTCTCGCCGGTTTTGACGATGCCCTGCTCGACGCGCCCGGTCGCCACGGTGCCACGGCCGGTGATCGAGAACACGTCCTCGATCGGCATCAGGAACGGCTTGTCGAGCTCGCGCACGGGCTCGGGGATGTAGGAGTCGAGCGCAGCCGCGAGCTCGAGGATCTTCTCCTTGTAGGCCTCGTCGCCTTCCAGCGCCTTCAGCGCGGAGCCGATGATGAACGGGATGTCATCGCCCGGGAAGTCGTACTCGGAGAGCAGCTCGCGGACCTCGACCTCGACCAGCTCGAGCAGCTCCTCGTCGTCGACCATGTCGGCCTTGTTGAGGAACACCACGATGTAGGGCACGCCGACCTGGCGGGCGAGCAGGATGTGCTCGCGCGTCTGCGGCATCGGGCCGTCGGCGGCGGAGACCACCAGGATCGCCCCGTCCATCTGGGCGGCGCCGGTGATCATGTTCTTGACGTAGTCGGCGTGACCGGGACAGTCCACGTGTGCGTAGTGACGGTTCTCCGTCTGGTACTCGACGTGGGAAGTGGCGATCGTGATGCCGCGTTCCTTCTCCTCGGGCGCGTTGTCGATTTCCGCGAAGCTGCGGGCTTCGGCGCCTCCCTTCTCGGCCAGCACCGTGGTGATGGCAGCGGTCAGCGTCGTCTTGCCATGGTCGATGTGACCGATGGTCCCGACGTTGACGTGCGGCTTGTCGCGCTCGAACTTCTCCTTCGCCACTTTTTACTCGCTCCTGTATCGACTTGAATGCTCGCCTGTGAGGGCGAACCTGAGAAATCTATCTAAATGCGCTGCTGCGTGACTGCTGGCTGCTGTGAGTGACCTCGGCTGTGGGGTAGCTGGCCGACCTAGTCCGAGGCGCCTAGGCCGGCACCGGCTCGCCGGTGCGCTGTTCGACGATCTTCTCGGCGATGCTCGGCGGAACCTCCTCGTAGGCCTCGAACTGCATCGTGTACGTGGCGCGTCCCTGCGTGTTGGAGCGCAGGTCGGTCGCGTAGCCGAACATCTCGCTGAGCGGGACCTTGCCGGTCACCACCAGCGCGTTGCCCCGACGCTCCTGGCCTTCGACGTGGCCGCGCCGGCGGCTGAGGTCGCCGATCACGTCTCCGACGAACTCCTCGGGGGCGACGACCTCGACGGCGAAGATCGGCTCCAGCAGCACGGGCTTGGCCCGCTTGGCCGCCTCTTTGAACGCGAGCGAGCCCGCGACTTTGAAGGCGATTTCCGAAGAGTCCACGTCGTGGTACTTGCCGTCGACGAGCGTCACGCGCATGTCGACCATCGGGTAGCCGGCCTTCACGCCGTTGTCGAGCGCCTCTTCGATCCCCTTCTTGACCGCGGGGATGTATTCCGAGGGGATGTTTCCACCCTTGATCTTGTTGATGAACTCGAAGCCGACGCCTGGTGCGGGCTCGAGGTTGATGAAGACGACGCCGAACTGTCCGGAGCCACCGGTCTGACGGACGAACTTGCCTTCGATCTTCTCGACGCTGCCGCGCACGGTCTCCCGATAGGACACCTGCGGGCGCCCGACGTTCGCCTCGACCCCGAACTCCCGCTTCATGCGGTCGACGAGCACCTCGAGGTGCAGCTCGCCCATGCCCGAGATCTCGGTCTGGCCGGTCTCTTCGTTGGTGCGCACCTGGAAGGTCGGATCCTCCTCGGCCAGGCGGCCGAGCGCGACCGACATCTTCTCCTGGTCGACCTTCGTCTTGGGCTCGACGGCGACCTTGATGACGGGCTCGGGGAAGACGATGTTCTCGAGGTGGATCGGGTGACCGGGGTCCGCCAGCGTGTCGCCGGTGATGACCTGCTTGATGCCGACCGCGGCGGCGATGTCGCCTGCGAAGACCTCGGTGACCTCCTCGCGCTCATTGGCGTGCATCATCAGGATGCGCCCGATCCGCTCGGTACGGCCGCTGCCGACGTTCAGGATCTTGGCGCCGGCGTCGAGGTGGCCCGAGTAGACGCGGAAGTAGGTGAGCTTGCCGACGTACGGGTCGGCCGCGATCTTGAACGCGAGCGCCGCGAACGGCTCGGAGTCATCGGCGTGGCGCACGACCTGACGCTCCTCCTCCTCGCCCCTGATCAGTTCGGTGCCGAGCACCGGCGGCACGTCCAGCGGAGACGGCAGGTAGTCGATCACCGCGTCGAGCAGCGGCTGCACGCCCTTGTTCTTGAACGAAGAGCCGCACAGCACCGGGGTCAGCTTGGTCGACAGCGTGGCCCTGCGGATCGCATTCTTGAGAACGTCCTCGGGCACCTCGGCTTCCTCGAGCAGCAGCTCGAGCAGCGCATCGTCGTAATGGGAGACCTCCTCGAGCAGGTGTTCGCGCGCGGCGCCCGCCGCTTCGACCAGGTTCTCGGGGATGTCGATCTCATCGACTTCCTTGCCCATCTCGTCCTTGTAGACGATCGCCTTCATCGCGACCAGATCGACGACACCGAGGAAGTCGCCCTCGGAGCCGATCGGCAGCTGGATCGGCACCGGGTGCGCGCCAAGGCGGTCGATCATCGTCTGCACGCCCTTGTCGAAGTCGGCGCCGATGCGGTCCATCTTGTTGATGTACGCGATGCGCGGCACGTGGTACTTGTCGGCCTGGCGCCAGACGGTCTCGGACTGCGGCTCGACGCCGGCGACCGAGTCGAACAGCGCGATCGCGCCGTCGAGCACCCTCAGCGAGCGCTCGACCTCGACCGTGAAGTCGACGTGCCCGGGCGTGTCGATGATGTTGATGCGGTGGTCCTTCCACTGCGCGGTGGTCGCAGCGGAGGTGATCGTGATGCCGCGCTCCTGCTCCTGTTCCATCCAGTCCATCACGGCCGCGCCCTCGTGCACCTCGCCGATCTTGTAGGTGCGCCCGGTGTAGTAGAGGATGCGCTCGGTGGTCGTCGTCTTGCCGGCGTCGATGTGCGCCATGATCCCGATGTTGCGGGTGTTTTTGAGTGAGAACTTACGTGGCATCGATCAGTGTGGGGGGTCGTGAGGAGGCGGTTATACGGGCAAAAAAATAGGCCCCTCGGGCCCACGCGCGCAGCTGGTCTTGTGTGGACCGGTCCGCGTCGTTATCTGCTCGAGGTCTCCATCTTGATTCCGAGTCCGCGGGTGGCAAGCGCATACGTTGCGTCCACCCGCGACGCGGTGCCGACTATAGCAGAGGGTTTCCGCGTGCTAGACCGGCTTCCCCCCCGCGCGAGGCTGCGCTCGCGCGCCCTCGGGGCGCTGCTCGCAAGCCCCTGCCGGCGGGGCGTCCTCGACCATCGCGCCGAGACGCTCGAGCACGCGCGTGGCCGCGCGCAGCTCGTCGGCCTGGAAGCCCGTCAGCGCCTGCTCCCAGCGGCTCTTCCAGGCGGCGTGCTTGGCCTCGATCTTGCGCGCGCCCTGGCGCGTGAGCCGCGAGACCACCACGCGCCGGTCGGTCGGCGAGCGCACGCGCTCGACGTGCCCCTGCTCGGCCAGATGGTCGAGCATCTGCGTGACAGTCGCGGGAGTCAGCCGGGCCGCGGCCGCAAGCTCTCCGGCTGGCAGCTCGCCGCGCTCGAACAGCTCGATCAGCAGCTCGAACTGCGCGTGGCTGAGCTCGCCCGCGCCGAGGTGCGTGTCGCGCCCGCGCAGACGATTGAGGCTGCGAAAGACGCGGCGAAACGCCATCCCCAACTCGGTCAGCTGCGCCTCGCGCACGTCGCTCGGCTCGGCTGGAGCGGCGGGCTTGGCCGGCTCGGCGGCAGGGGTGCGCTCGGCGGCAGCGGGAGTGCTCATCGCGTGCTCGCTATACCCCGAGCGGCTCTGCGGCCGCCTCGGCGTTGCTCGCCGCCTGGTCCATGCGCGCACGCGGGTTCTCCGCGCGCAGCAGCACCAGACAGGGGATCACCGACAGCGCGGCGATGCCCACCGACCCCCAGTAGGCCTTGTCGAAAGCGTGCGCCAGATGCGTGGCGGTGTGGGCACCCGCGCTGGCCCGCTGGAGCACGACCGCCAGCACCGCCGTGCCGATCGCGCCGCCGATGCGCTGCAGCACGTTCAGCTGGGGGGTCGCGTCGGAGAGCTGGTCGGGGCGCAGCGAGGCGAACGCAGCGCTCATCGCGGGCACGAACGCGAAGCCGATGCCAACGCCGCGCACGAGCAGCACGAGCGAGATCGACAGGATCGACGTGCTGGCGGCGACGAACGCCAGCGGGATCGTTGTGATCGACAGGATGGATACACCCACGATCGCCACCCGTCCCCCGCCGAAGCGCTCGGTCATGCGACCCATGAACGGCATCACCAGCAGCATTCCCAGGCCTTGCGGGCCGGTCAGCAGGCCAGTCACGATCACGCTCTCGTGACGTACTTCCTGGTAGTAGAGCGGCACCAGGATCATCGCTCCGAACAGCGCCGCACCGAGCCCGAAGGTGGTCAGCGAGGCGGCTCCGAAGACACGGTTGGCGTACAGTCGGATGTCCAGCAGCGGGCGCTCGACGCGCAGCGCGTGCCAGCAGAAGACGGCGCACAGGACGAGTCCCGCGACGACCGGCCAGACCACGCTCGGCGCCGTCAGGCTGCTGTTGGAGCCGAGCTCCGAGAGGCCGTAGACGACCGCCGTCGACCCGCCGGACAGGAGGCCGAGTCCGAGCACGTCCAAGCGCCCCGCCTCACCGGAGTTCGTCTTCGGCAGCATCCGCCACGCCAGCGCGAGCGCGATCGCGCCGATCGGGACGTTCACCAAGAAGATCCAGGACCAGTGCAGCTTCTCGAGGATCGCTCCGCCTAGCACCGGCCCGAGGATCGGCGCGAGCATCGCGGGCATCGAGACGATCCCCATCACCCGCCCCATGCGCTTGGGACCCGCGATCTGCGCCATGATCAGCTGGCCGACGGGCATGATCATGCCGCCGCCCGCGCCCTGCAGCACGCGGAACAGCACCAGCGAGGTGGTCGACGAAGCCACCGCGCACAGCGCCGAGCCGGCCGTGAACAGCACGAGCGAGGTCATGTACACGCGCTTTGCGCCGTAGCGCCGGGCGGCCCAGCCGGTCACCGGGATCACGGCCGCGAGCGACAGCAGGTAGCCGGTGATCACCCACTGCACCTGAGCGATCGAGCTGTGCAGATCGTGGCGCAGCGTGTGCAGCGCCACGTTGACGATCGTGGTGTCGAGGATCGACATGATCATCCCCAGAATCACCACGCCCGCGATCTTCCACACGTACGGCTCGATGCGGTCGGATGCCTCCGGGTGGAAGCCTGGATCGGATGCGGCTGTCGGCGAGGAAGACATTCGGTACCTCAATGTTAGGTACCAAACCTTTTTCTTCAACCCCTACCGGGGCGGACGTCTACCAGCGGTAGTGCGCGAAGGCCTTGTTGGCCTGCGCCATGCGGTAGATGTCGTCCTTGCGCTTGTACGCGCCGCCCTGCTGGGATTGCGCGTCCATCAGCTCGTTGGCCAGCCGCTGGGCCATCGTCTTCTCGCGCCGCTGGCGAGCGAACTCGACCAGCCAGCGCACGGCCAGCGTGCGGGCGCGCCTGGCGGGCACCTCCACAGGCACCTGGTAGGTCGCGCCACCGACCCGTCGCGAGCGAACCTCCAGCGACGGCGTGAGCGCCTTGATCGACGCGTCGAGCGTCTCCACGGGGTCTTTGTCGCTGCGCTCGGCGATCAGCGCGAGCGCGTCGTAGACGATCCGCTCGGCCGTCGACTTCTTGCCGTCCAGCATGACCTTGTTGATCACCTGCTGGACCAGCTTGGAGCGATGAATTGGGTCCGCCTCGACAGGACGGATCTGAGCTGCTGCACGACGGGGCATCGGTGTCTCGTTCCTGGAAGCGGTGGGCTGCGGCTATTTTTTCTTGACGCCGTACTGCGAGCGCGCCTTCTTGCGGTCGCTCACGCCGGCTGCGTCGAGCGTGCCGCGCACGACCTTGTAGCGCACGCCCGGCAGATCCTTGACGCGGCCACCGCGCACGAGAACCACCGAGTGCTCCTGCAGGTTGTGTCCCTCTCCGGGGATGTACGCGGTGACCTCGATCGACCCGGAGATGCGCACACGCGCGACCTTGCGCAGCGCGGAGTTAGGCTTCTTCGGGGTGGTGGTGTAGACGCGCGTGCACACGCCGCGGCGCTGCGGCGCGGCGGTCTTCTTCTTACGGCCCTTGCCTGACTTCAGGCCGGGGGTCGCGATCTTCTTCTTGGGGGTCACGCGGCCCTTGCGCACCAGTTGGGAGGTCGTCGGCATCAGTGCGGGATGCTAGCAGCGCCAGCCGGCCCGGGCGACGCGGGGGCTCTAAGCGGCCTGCGGCACGCCGGCCGCGCGCACCGGCGCGGGCATCAGCGCGGCGGCGACGATCACGAGCACGAACGCGAACGCCTGCAACAGCACCCCGGCGGTGCTTCCCGCCACCGGGTCGCCGAACACGACGATCCCGCCGGCGATGCCCGCGATGTTGGCTGCGGTGCCGGTGACGGCGATCACGGGGACCGCCTCGCCGTCCTGCAGGCCGCGCGCGGACGCGAAGAACGCGACGATCGAGGCGAGCACGGCGACCGCCAGCCACGGGCTCAGCAGCAGGCCCATGAAGCCGTGCGCGCCGGTGATGCCGGTGAGCGCCTTGATGGCGGTGTCGGAGACGCCGAAGAGGATGCCGGAGGCCGCCCCGAGCATGATTCCGTGGTGCTCGACCGGGCTGCCCATGCGGGGCCCCATGATCAGCAGGCCGCCGAGGCCGAACAGGCCGGCCTCGAAGGAGATCATGGCGGCGTCCGAGAAGTGGGAGTGCGCGCCGTGCATCGCCGGCAGCGTCACGCCCAGCAGCACGAGCCCCGCCGCGGTCAGAAACAGGCCCAGCCACTGGCGGCGGCCGACCTGGAAGCCGAACAGCCTGTCGGCCATCACCGCGACGAACACGACGCCCGCCGCGAGCGAGACCTGGATCACCGACATCGGCGCCATCGAAAGGGCGGCAACGTGCAGGCCCCAGCTCGCCGTGGCGGTGATCATGCCCAGCGTGAACCACTTCGACGAGTACAGCGCTCTGGCCGAGCGAAATGGGTGCAGGACCTGCACCTTCGGCACGGAGTTGGCGCCGCGGTACTTGTAGAAGAAGCCCAGGTTCGCCACGAAGGCGCACGCGAGCGCAAGGAGTATGCCTAGGTCCATGGTCATGGTCGGGGGGGCGACGGACTGGTCATCGGCGGGCGTCACCGGCTGCTTTACTGCGCCCCGTCGAACTCAGCGCATCGTCCGTCCTCAGCAGCGTACCTGTCCCAACCTCTATGCAAGCTAAAGAGCCGGTCTGCGACGCCAAGGGGCACGAGCTGCCCCTGCTGATGGTCGACATCGACGGCGTCATCTCGTTGTTCGGCGCCTGGGAGCGGGCTGGGTGGGCGCAGGGCGGCCACGAAGGCGCTCGCTCGCTCGAGGGTTCCTTCCATTCGATCGACGGCACACCCCACTTCCTTTCGTCCACGGCCGCCGCTCACCTTCTTGAGCTCTCGAGCCTGTTCGAGCTGGTGTGGGCCAGCGGCTGGGAGGAGCGCGCCAACGAGCATCTGCCGCACCTGCTGGGGATGCCACCGGAGCTGCCGTTCCTGCGCTTCGCGCGCGCGGTCGGTCGCTCCAACGCGCATTGGAAGCTCGACGCGATCGACGCCTACGCCGGCGAGCGGCCGCTGGCGTGGGTCGATGACGCGCTGGGCGACGCCTGCCACGAGTGGGCTGATGCGCGCGCGGCGCCGGCGCTGCTCGTGCAGACCGATCCACAGCAGGGTCTCACGGCGCGGGAGGCGGAGCAGCTGGCGGGCTGGGCTCGGGCTCTGCGGGGGCGCCCGCAGCTGCCGTGACGGGGACACGCAGCGGTTCGGAGACCGCGGCGCCGAACGCGCTGGAACCGACGCACAGCGCGCGCAGCCACGTGTGGCCTGCTCGAGCGGCCGAGAACGCCGCCGGCGCGGACCAGCCGCCCTGGGCGTCGGTGAGGACTTCGGCGATCGTCCGCTCGACCACCGCTTCTCCCCTGTCGCTCACCGTGCGCGCCTGGAGCAGCACCGGGGCACCCGCGATCGGGGTGCCGTCGAGCAGCTGGACGCTCCCCAGCAGAGCCGGGAGCGAGGGACTCGGTTCGACGCCGGCTTCGCCGCTGGGGGCGCCGGGAGACGGCACGGGCGGCGAGCTCGGCGGCGGCGAGGCGGGGACGCTCAACGTGAGCGTCGCGCGCGTCGGTTGCGGCGCGAGCGCGAGCACCCCGCGGCGGATGGCGGGCAGCTCTCCGTAGAGCACGTTGCCGGGACAGTCGGTGGAGTCGGCGTCGCGGTGGCCGGCGATGTGCGGCAGCGACACGAGCGCCTTGGCTGGGAAGCGGCTGTATGAGGCGCCCGCGGGGTTGACCCGCACGCTCGTCCTTCCCTCGGAGGGCAGCCCGTGCAGCGACAGCTTCCACGCCAGCAGCCGTTCGAGCGCCGCGCGGGCGGGCGCGGGGATGGAGACGCTCGAGAACGTGCCCAGCACGGCGACACCCGTGGAGACGAGGTTATAGCCGCCCGCGTGCGCGCCCACGACCGGCTCGTCGATGCCGCCGGCGCGCGCCTCGAATATGCGTCCGTACAGGTCGAGCACGAAGTTGTAGCCGATGTCGTTCCAGCCGTTGACGTAGCGATGGAACACGTAGATCGCGCGCAGCATCGCCGGCACCTCGCCAGGGGTGTAGCCGTTGGGGTTATCGGTGTGGTGGACGAACGCCATCCGCACGGCTCCGTATTCCGGCGCCACCCGCGGCGGAGCGATCCCCCGAGACCACGCGCGACGCGCGACTATCGGCGGCTGACCTGCGCCCGCCGTGAGCTCCGGCGTGGCCAGCGGCAGAGCCGCCGACGCGAGAAGCCCGCGCGATCTTGCCAGCGTGCCCGCGCCCACGCCGCCGCTCACGTCCACGAGGTGCAGGCGAGCACCGCTCACGATCCCCTCCGCGCGAAGCTGCACCTCGGTGGCTCCCCCGGTCCACAGCGGCTCGCCGATCAGCCCGCCCGTCGCGGCCGGAGCTTCGGGCCCGTGGCCGCGCGATCCAGCCGAGACCCACCTGCTCCAACCGCCGCCATCGCGACGGAAGCGCAGCGCGATCTGCGCGGCAGCGGGCGCCTGCCACTGCACTCCCAGCAGGTCGGCAACGCGCGTCAGCGCGATCGTGGTGGGCTCGCGCGAGATCTGCCCCACGTAGCGCTCTTCCAGGCTCGGACGCGGCGGACCTGCGAGCGCGGCCAGCGCGAGCGCACCCCGCGGGCGTGCAAGACCGCCGGCTGCCGCGCCAAGAGTGGTCGCGAGCATAGATCTGCGCGTCATGCGGCGCGCGCTCATCAACACTCACGACACACGAGCCGCGCCGGGGTCGCGGCGCCGGCCGTGAGAATCTTCTCAACGGACGGTCAAATGTGCTCGTAATGCGACCGCGGGGCCGTACTTGTTCTCTCTCGCGAAGACCGTATAACCATCGCTATACGGTCTTCGCGAGAGGAATAGCAGTCAGCGCCGCAGCCCGCGGCAGCCGGCGCCGCAGTCGACGCCGCAACCCGCGGCAGCCAGCGCCGCAGCCCGCGGCAGCCGGCGCTGGCCGGCGGCGCGTCTACTCCTCGACCAGCCCCTCGTCCGGCAGCTCGAGCTCGGCGAGCTCCTC
This sequence comes from Solirubrobacteraceae bacterium, assembly GCA_050012835.1. Taxonomy (GTDB): domain Bacteria; phylum Actinomycetota; class Thermoleophilia; order Solirubrobacterales; family Solirubrobacteraceae; genus Palsa-744. The sequence continues at coordinate 10,274 of JBEKGK010000031.1, forward strand.
GGCGAAGCCGGGGTCGGTGCCGCCGGCCCCGATCTTCTCCAGCGAGGCGAGATCGGCGTCGAACTCCTGCCCGTAGCCGCCGGCGAAGCCATCGCCGGCGAGACCCAGCTCGGCGGCGATCTCGTCCTGGTCGAGCAGGCCGACGTCGTCGATCGCGCGCGGCAGCGGTTCGGCGGGCTCGATCTCGATCCTGCGGTAGCGCTTCAGGCCCGTCGCCGCGGGGATCAGCTTGCCGATGATCACGTTCTCCTTGAGCCCGTTGAGGCGGTCGATCTTGCCTTCGAGCGCGGCATCGGTGAGGACCTTGGTGGTCTCCTGGAAGGAGGCCGCCGACAGGAACGAATCGGTGTTCAGCGACGCCTTGGTGATGCCGAGGATGATGTCCTCGAACTGGGCCTGTTCGCCGCCCTTCTGGCCGACGGCGTCGTTGACCTTGGCGAATTCGAAGCGGTCGACGAACTGGCCGGGCAGGTAGTCGGTGTCGCCCTTCTGGTCGACGCGCACCTTCTTGAGCATCTGCCGGACGATCAGCTCGATGTGCTTGTCGTTGATGTCCACGCCCTGTGACTTGTAGACCTCCTGGACCTCCTTGACCAGGTACACCTCGGTCTCGGTCCGCCCGCGGATGGCCAGCAGCTCGTGCGGGTACACGGACCCCTCGTTGAGCTGCCTGCCGGAGACGATCTTCTCGCCCGAGTTGACGAACAGCCGCGTGCGCCGGGGGAAGGCGTGGCGATGCTCCTCGCCGGCCTCGTCGGTGATGACCACCGTCAGCGCTTTGTCGGTCTCCTCGATCGTCACGACGCCGTCCTGCTCGGCGATTTTCGAGAGACCCTTCGGGCGCCGCGCCTCGAACAACTCGACGACACGCGGCAGGCCGTGCGTGATGTCCGCGCCGGCGACGCCGCCGGTGTGGAACGTACGCATCGTCAGCTGCGTGCCGGGCTCGCCGATCGACTGCGCGGCGACGATGCCGACCGCGTCGCCGATCTGGGCGAGCGCGCCAGTTGCCATTGCGCGGCCGTAGCAGGCCTGGCATACGCCGCTGGGCGCCTCGCACTTGAGCACCGAGCGCACGGGCACGGTCACCTCGACGCCCTTCTCGTTGTCGTCGGCGAACGCGCTGACGATGTCGGCCATCTCGGCGCGGCCGATTTCGGCGCCCTGCTCGGCGAGCATGCGGTTGCGCTTGGTCGTGATGTCAAGCGCTGCGATGCGCCCGACGAGCACGTCGTTGGGCTCACCGCCATCCTTGAACACGGCCATCTCGATGAACTCCTGCGTGCCGCAGTCGGCCTCGCGGATGATCACATCCTGCGCGACGTCCACGAGACGCCGCGTCAGGTAGCCCGAGTCGGCGGTGCGCAGCGCGGTGTCGGCCAGTCCCTTTCGCGCGCCGTGCGTGGAGATGAAGTACTCGAGCACGGACAGGCCCTCCATGAAGTTCGCCTTGATCGGACGCTCGATGATTTCACCCTTCGGGTTGGCCATCAGGCCGCGCATCCCCGCCAGCTGGCGAATCTGCTTGAAGGAGCCACGAGCACCCGAGTTGGCCATCATGAAGATCGGGTTGAGGACGTCGAGGTTTTTGACCATCGCCTCGGCGACCTCGTCGGTGGCGGCGTTCCACTGCTCGACGACCGCCTCGTGACGCTCCTCCTGAGTGATGAGGCCGTCGTCGTACTGGCTGGTGATGTCGCCGACGAGCTTGTCGTACTTGTCGAGGATTTCCTGCTTCTCGGGCGGCACGACGACGTCGTTCTTGGAGATCGTGATGCCGGCCTGCGTGGCGTACTTGAAGCCGAGGTCCTTGAACGCGTCGAGCACCAGCGAGATCGTGGTGGCGCCGTATGACTGCACGAGCATGTCGATCAGCCGCGTGGTGTCGCGCTTCTTCATCGACTGGTTGACGAACACGTACTTGGACGCGTCGAACTCGTCGCCGAGCGCCTCCGCGAGCGCGCGCTCGATGCGGTCGTTGTAGATGATCCGCCCGATCGTCGTGAGCACGTGACCGCCCTCGCGCCCGTAGGGACGGAACTCGGCGATGTCGTGCAGCTTGACGACGTTGCCCTCGTAGGAGAGCTCCGCCTCCTGCGCCGTGCGAAACACGTGCGGGCGCGGCTCATACGTGGCGCGATCGATCTTCGAGAGCTCCTCGGCTTCCGGCCCGTAGGTCAGGTAGTAGGCGCCGAGGATCATGTCCTGCGTCGGGGTCGCCAGCGGCGCGCCGTGTGCCGGGGACAGGATGTTGTTGGAGGAGAGCATCAGGATGCGCGCCTCCGCCTGCGCCTCGGCCGACAGCGGCAGGTGCACGGCCATCTGGTCGCCGTCGAAGTCGGCGTTGAAGGCGTGGCAGACCAGCGGGTGCACCTGGATCGCCTTGCCCTCCACGAGCAGCGGCTCGAACGCCTGGATGCCCAGGCGGTGCAGCGTGGGCGCGCGGTTGAGCAGGACGGGGTGCTCGTGGATGACCTCCTCGAGCACGTCCCACACCTCGCCGATCATCGAGTCGACCATCTTCTTGGCCGCCTTGATGTTCTGCGCGGACTTGCGCTCGACCAGGCGCGCCATGATGAACGGCTTGAACAGCTCGAGCGCCATGATCTTGGGCAGCCCGCACTGGTGCAGCTTGAGGTAGGGACCGGCGACGATCACGGAGCGCCCGGAGTAGTCCACGCGCTTGCCAAGCAGGTTCTGGCGGAAGCGCCCCTGCTTGCCCTTGAGCATGTCCGACAGGCTCTTCAGCGGGCGGTTGCCGGGGCCGGTGACGGGACGCCCGCGGCGGCCGTTGTCGAACAGCGCGTCGACGGCCTCCTGGAGCATGCGCTTCTCGTTGTTGACGATGATCTCGGGCGCGCCGAGGTCGAGCAGCCGCTTGAGTCGGTTGTTGCGGTTGATGACCCGGCGGTACAGGTCGTTGAGGTCGGAGGTGGCGAAGCGCCCGCCGTCGAGCTGCACCATCGGGCGCAGCTCCGGCGGGATCACGGGCACCGCGTCGAGCACCATCATCTCGGGCTTGTTGCCCGACTGGATGAACGCGGAGACGACCTTCAGGCGCTTGACCGCGCGCGCCTGCTTCTGGCCTTTTCCGGTCTTGACCTGGTCCTCGAGCTCGACGCGTTCGGCCTCCAGGTCGACCTGCTGGAGCAGGTCGCGGATCGCTTCCGCGCCCATGCCGCCGCGGAAGTACTCGCCGAAGCCGTACGAGGAGCCGAAGCGCTCCTTGAGCTCGCGGAAGGTGGTCTCGTCGTGCTCGATCTGCTTGGGCTCCATCGTCTTGAAGAGCTCCCACACGTTGCGCATCCGCTCGGCCGCGTCCTCGATGTAGGCTTCCGTGTCGGCGATGTCGGCGTCAAAGGTCTTGGTCAGTTCCTTGACCTGCTTCTCACGCTCCTCGTCCGACAATTTCGACAGGTTGAGGTCCAGCGAGTCGGCCCACAGGTGGTCTTCGTCGTTGAAGTTGGTCTGTTTGCCGTTCTGCAGGTACTTCTCGCGGCGAGCCAGCGACTCACGCAGTTCGAGCACCCGCTCCTCGCGCTCGGCCGCGTAGCCGTCGAGGACCTTGTTGACCTCCTTCTCGAGCGAGTCGATGTCCTTCGCGCGCGCCTCGTCGTCCACCCACGTGACGATCGATGCGGCGAAGTACAGGACCTTCTCGAGTTCCTTGGGCGCCATGTCCAGCAGGTAGCCGATGCGGCTGGGGACGCCCTTGAAGAACCAGATGTGGCTGACGGGAGCGGCGAGGTCGACGTGGCCCATGCGCTCGCGGCGGACCTTCGAGCGCGTGACCTCCACGCCGCAGCGCTCGCACACGATGCCCTTGTAGCGCACACGCTTGTACTTGCCGCAGTAGCACTCCCAGTCCTTGGTCGGACCGAAGATGCGCTCGCAGAACAGGCCGTCCTTCTCGGGCTTGAGCGTGCGGTAGTTGATCGTCTCCGGCTTGGTTACCTCGCCGGAGCTCCAACTGCGGATCTGCTTGGAAGAGGCGAGGCTGATCTCGATGGCGTCGAAATTGTTTATGTCGATCATCTGTGGGTGCTTTCGCTCGCGGGTGAATCGGGCATTTGACTTCGCCGGGGCGCGCCTATGGCGCGTGCCCGGCTTTACTCGGCGGACTCGTCGGTGACCAGGCTCTCCAGGTCGATGTCCTCCGTCACGTCGACGTCGAGCAGCTCCTCGACCCCGACCGCGCTGTCTGTGTCTGCGTCTGTGTCGTCTGTGCTCGCCTCTGCGCCATCCTCGGCCTCGTCGGCCACGACGGCCTCGGTGACCTCAGCGGCCTCGCCCTCTAGCTGCTCGTCGGCGCCATCGCCGGAGAGCGCTCTGACCCCGGAGAGGTCGATGCCCAGCTCCTCGGCCGCGCGCAGGAGGTCGTCGTCCTCGTCGCGCATCTCCGCGCGCTGGCCCTCCTCGGAGACGACGTTGACGTCGAGCGCCAGCGACTGCATCTCCTTGAGCAGGACCTTGAACGACTCGGGGATCGAGGGCTCGGCGATGTTCTCGCCCTTGACGATCGCCTCATACGCCTTGACGCGCCCGACCGTGTCGTCGGACTTGATCGTGAGCATCTCCTGCAGCGTGTAGGCGGCGCCGAACGCCTCCAGCGCCCACACCTCCATCTCGCCGAAGCGCTGCCCGCCGAACTGCGCCTTGCCGCCCAGCGGCTGCTGGGTGACCAGCGAGTACGGACCGGTGGAGCGCGCGTGGATCTTGTCGTCGACGAGGTGCAGGAGCTTGAGGATGTACATGTACCCCACGGTGACCTGTTCCTCGAACGGCTCGCCGGAGCGGCCGTTGAACAGCGTCATCTTGCCCGACGCCTGCTCGCCCACGCGTCGGGACTTGTCGATGTCCATGCGGATGCGGCCCTCGTGGGCGTCCTGCCACTTGACCAGCGCGTTGTCCACGTCTTCGACGGTCGCGCCGTCGAACACCGGCGTGGAGACGTACACGCGGCGGGGACCGGCGTTGGCGTCGGCCTCCTTGTAGGCGTCAGTGCCGTCGTCGTACCAGCCCTGCGCGGCGGCCCAGCCGAGGTGCGTCTCGAGGATCTGCCCGACGTTCATGCGCGAGGGCACGCCCAGCGGGTTGAGGATCACGTCGACCGGCGTGCCGTCCTCGAGGAACGGCATGTCCTGCTGGTCGACGATCTTTGAGATCACACCCTTGTTGCCGTGGCGGCCCGCGAGCTTGTCGCCCTCGGAGATCTTGCGCTTCTTGGCGACGAACACGCGCACGAGGTCGTTGACCCCCGGCGGCAGGTCATCGCCGGCGTCGCGGCTGAACGTCTTGACGTCGATCACCACGCCGCCCTCGCCGTGGGGGACCTTCAGCGAGGTGTCGCGCACCTCACGCGCCTTCTCCTTGAAGATCGCGCGGATCAGCTTCTCCTCGGCGGTCAGCTCGGTCTCGCCCTTGGGCGTGACCTTGCCGACGAGCAGGTCACCGGAGATGACCTCCGCGCCGACGCGCACGATGCCGCGGTCGTCGAGGTTGCGCAGCGACTCCTCCGAGCGGTTGGGGATGTCGCGGGTGATCTCCTCCTCGCCGAGCTTGGTCGTGCGGGCGTCGATCTCGTACTCCTCGATGTGGATCGAGGTGAGCTCGTCGTCCTGCACGAGGCGCTTGGACAGGATGATGGCGTCCTCGAAGTTGTAGCCCTCCCAGGACATGAACGCGACCATCAGGTTCTTGCCGAGCGCCATTTCGCCCTTGTCGGTCGAGGAGCCGTCGGCGAGCACGTCGCCGGCCTTTACCGCCTGTCCGGTGTGGACCAGCGGCTTCTGGTGGATCAGCGTGCCCTGGTTGGAGCGCATGTACTTCTGCAGCTCGTACTCGTCCTTGTTGCCGTCCTTCGTCTGCACGACGATCTGGTTGGCGTCGATGTAGTCCACCGTGCCGGCGTTCTTTACGAGCAGCACGTCGCCCGTGTCGAGCGCCGCGCGACGCTCCATGCCGGTGCCGACGAGCGGCGCATCGGCCTTCAGCAGCGGCACCGCCTGGCGCTGCATGTTCGAGCCCATCAGCGCGCGGTTGGCGTCGTCGTGCTCGAGGAACGGGATCATCGCGGTCGCAACCGACCAGATCTGCTCGGGCGAGACGTCGATCAGGTCGACGTCCTTGGGCCCGACCGTGACGTACTGGCCGGCCTGCGTGCGGCACAGGATCTCGGTGCCCTTGAGCTTGCCGGTCTTGGCGTCCACGGGCGTGTTCGCCTGAGCGATCAGCAGCTCCTCTTCCTGGGTGGCGTCGAGGTGGCGGACCTCCTCGGTGACCGAGCCGTCCTTGACCACGCGGTAGGGCGTGGTCACGAACCCGTACTCGGAGACCTCGGCGAACGAGGACAGCGAGCCGATCAGGCCGATGTTCGGCCCCTCGGGGGTCTCGATCGGGCACATGCGCCCGTAGTGGGTGGGGTGCACGTCGCGCACCTCAATCGGCGCGCGCTCGCGCGTCAGGCCACCGGCGCCCAGCGCGGACAGGCGCCGGCGGTGTGTGAGCCCGGCGAGCGAGTTGGTCTGGTCCATGAACTGCGACAGCTGCGAGGAGCCGAAGAACTCCTTCAGCGCCGCCACCACGGGCCGGATGTTGATGATCGTCTGCGGCGTGATGGTGTCGGCGTCCTCGGTCGTCAGGCGCTCGCGCACGACGCGCTCCATGCGGTAGAGCCCGATGCGGAACGCCTCCTGGATCAGCTCGCCGACGGTGCGCAGGCGGCGGTTGCCGAAGTGCTCGTACTCGTCGAGGTGCTCGGCGACGGGCTCGCGCGGCATGCTCGTGGCCTCTGCCGCGTAGTCCTTGATCTCGACCTCGCCGTCTTCCGGCAGGCCCAGTCGCTTGGGCAGCGAGACCAGCTCACGCACGAGCGCCAGGATGTCGTCGTGGGTGAGCGTGCGCGTGTCGATGTCCACGTCCAGGCCCAGACGCGAGTTGAGCTTGTAGCGCCCCACGCGCGTGAGGTCGTAGCGCTTGGGGTCGAAGAACAGCTGGTTGAGCAGCGCCTTGGCGTTGTCCACGCTCGGCGGCTCGCCGGGACGCTGCTTCTTGAACAGCTCGATCAGCGCGCCCTCTTCGGTGCGCGTGGCTTCCGTGTCGGACTCGATCGTGTTGCGGATGTACAGCGAGTTCTCGAACAGGCGCAGGATCTCCTCATCGCTGGCGTAGCCCATCGCGCGCAGCAGCACCGTCACCGGCAGCTTGCGCTTGCGGTCGATGCGGACGAACACCTTGCCCTTCTTGTCGATCTCCAGCTCCAGCCAGGATCCGCGCGCGGGCATGAGGTTGGCGATGAACACCTGCTTCTCGCGGTCCTTCGGCTCCATCAGGTAGGCGCCTGGGGAGCGCACGAGCTGCGTCACAACGACGCGCTCGGTGCCGTTGATGACGAACGTGCCGCGCTCGGTCATCCACGGGAAGTCGCCCATGAACACCGACTGCTCGCGGATCTCGCCGGTCTCGCGGTTGATGAACGCCACGGTCACCGTCAGCGGGCGGGCGTACGTGAGGTCCTTCTCGCGGCACTGGTCGAGCGAGGCGACCGGCTCGTCGAACGTGAACTCGCCGAACTGCACGGCCAGGTTTCCGGTGTAGTCCTCGATCGGCGAGATGTCGTCGATCGTCTCGCGCAGGCCGCCCGTCGCCGGGTCGGTCAGCCACGCGAACGAGCGGCGCTGGATGTCGATGAGGTTCGGTACGTCAACGGTCTTCTGGAGACGCGCGAAGGTCCGGCGCGTCCGGAGAGCATCTACAGCAGCCAAGAAATGACTCCTTCGGAGGGCGATACACGGGCAGAGGAGGGCGCCGAAGCGCGACTAAGAAAGATAGCACAGGCTATCCGCACCCTGAAGGGCGGCCAGCACTCACGGACCCCGCCCTTCGAGAAATTCGCGTATGTGGCGCGACCTCGGCGCTTCGGACGGCTGCGACTATCGGCTAGCGGACGGCACTTTACCGGAAATCGCGAGGATTTGTTAGCGACGGCTAAAGACCTGCGGATCGGCCGCCGTCACCGGACCGCGCCTCGGCGGGCGCGTCGGTGCGTACTTTGAGCTCCCGAAGAAACTCTGTATAGCGATGGTTATACAGAGCTCGCGACGGGAGTAAGCCCCAGAGATGCAGCGCGCCCCGCCCCGGCCAAGCGAAGCCGTCCGTCCGTCGGGCGCCCGCGAAGCCGGCGCCCGACGGACGGATCGGCGAAGCGCTACTTCAGCTCGACGCTCGCGCCGGCCTCCTCCAGTTCCTGCTTGAGCTTGTCGGCCTCCTCGCGCTCGATGCCCTCCTTGACGGGCTTGGGGGCCTCGTCGACGAGCGCCTTGGCCTCTTTGAGGCCGAGACCGGTGGCCGCGCGCACGACCTTGATGACCTGGATCTTCTTGTCGCCGGAGCCGGTGAGCATCACATCGACGGTGCTGCTGACTTCTTCCTCGGCGGCTGCGTCGCCGGCGCCCGCGGGCGCCACGGCGGGGGCCGCCATCGCGGCGGCGGACACGCCGAACTCCTCCTCGAGCGCCTTGATGCGCTCGGCGAGCTCGAGCACCGAGATGCCCTTCAGCTCCTCGATCCAATCCTGTGTGCTGGTAGCCATGAGTGTCAGTCCTCCTTGGTGGGATTCGTCTCGGCGTCCTCGGGCTGGCTCTCAGCCGAGACGTCCGCCTGGTTGTCGTCTGCTTGGGCCGGCGCGTCCTGCTCCGGCTCAGTCTTGGGCTCCGCCTCCGCCTCAGCGGCGGGCGCCTCGGCCTGGGGCTCCGCCTCAGCGGCGGGCGCCTCAGCGACGGACTCCTCGCCAGCGGGCTCCGGGGCCGCCTCCGCGGCGGGCGCCTCAGCGATGGGCTCAGCGGCAGCGACGGCGGGCGGCTCGCCGGCGGGGATCTCGCCGGACTCCTTCTTGTCGCGCACCTGGCCGAGCGCGACGGCGAGGCCGCCGAGCAGTCCGCCGAGGGAGCGCACGAGGCCGCCGATGGGCGAGGCGACGACGCCGACGAGCTGGCCGTAGAGCACCTCGCGCGAGGGCAGGCGCGAGAGCGTGCGGATCTGCTCGACGTCGAGCGTGTCGGCGCCCATGAGCCCACCCTTGAAGGGCAGCAGCTGCGTGGTGCGCGCGTAGTCGGCGACGGTTTTGGCGGCGGTGGCGACGTCGCCGCGCACGAACGTGAGCGCGGTGGGCCCGGCGAGGAAGTCCTTGAGCGACTCGGCGCCGACCTGGTCGGCGGCGCGCTCGGTGAGCGAGTTCTTGACGACCTTGAACGTGGCGTCGGACTCGTGCAGCTTGGCGCGCAGCTCGGCGACCTGCGCGACGGTGATGCCGCGGTAGTCGACCGCGAAGATGGCGTCGGACTCGTCTATGTGGCTGGCGATCTCGGCGATCGCCACGGCCTTCTGGTCTCGGTTCATGGGGCTCCTGTCCCGGTCTTCCGCCGCTCGCTGCCGATCACGGATCGGACCGCGGCTGCCGGGGGTCTCTGGTGGCCTGTGGCGGGATGACGCTAGGCGGCGATGGTAGCCGCGGGCGCCTCCTCGATGATTTCACGTGTCTTTGACGAATCGACCTTGATGCCGGGACCCATGGTCGAGGCGATGGTGATCGAGCGCAGGTAGCGGCCTTTGGCGGCGGACGGCTTGGCGCGGATCAGCTCTTCGATCACGGCAGCGTAGTTCTCGAGCAGCTTGCGCTCGTCGAAGCTGACCTTGCCGATCACGAGGTGCACGATTGCGCTGCGGTCGGTGCGGTACTCGACCTTGCCGGACTTGGACTCTTCGACGGCCTTGCCGACGTCCATGGTGACGGTGCCGACTTTGGGGTTGGGCATCTTGCCGGAAGGCCCGAGGATGCGCCCGAGCTGGCCGACGACGGACATCATGTCGGGGGTGGCGATGGCGACGTCGAAGTCGTCGAAGCCCTCCTGGATCCGTTTGGCGAGATCGTCGCCACCGACGAAGTCGGCGCCCGCCTCTTCGGCCTCGCGCACCTTGTCGCCCTGCGCGAACACGGCGATCTTGACGTCCTTGCCGAGACCGTTGGGCAGCGCGATGGTGCCGCGCAGCTGCTCGTCGGCGTGGCGCACGTTGAGTCCCGTGCGCACGTGCACCTCGACGGTCTCGTCGAACTTGGCGCCGCCGAGACCGCGCACCAGTGCGACCGCCTCGGCGGGCTGGTACTCGTGCTCGCGGTCGACCTTGGCGAGCAGCTCGGAGTAGCGCTTGCCGTGAGAGCTCATGACGCGACCTCGACTCCCATGGAGCGGGCGGTGCCGGCGATGATCTTGGCGGCCTGATCGACGTCGTGCGCGTTGAGGTCGTCGAGCTTGCGCTCGGCGATCTCGCGCAGCTGGCTCTGGGTGATGGTGCCGACCTTCACGCGGTTGGGCTCGCCGGAGCCCTTGTTGATCTTGAGCGCCTGGCGGATCAGCACGGCGGCGGGCGGCGTCTTGGTGACGAACGTGAACGAGCGGTCCTCGTACACGGTGATCACGACCGGGATCACGGTCCCGGTTTCGCTCTGCGTCTGCGCGTTGAACGCCTTGCAGAACTCCATGATGTTGATGCCGTGCTGGCCCAGCGCGGGACCAACCGGCGGGGCGGGGCTCGCCTGCCCGGCGTTGGCCTGCAGCTTGATTGTCGTCAGGACCTTCTTGGCCATCGTGCGTCCTCGTAATCCCTAGAGCTTCTTGACCTGATCGAATTGGACCTCAACGGGCGTCTCGCGGCCGAAGATTGATACCAGCACCTTGAGGCGGGCGGCGTCCTCGTTGATCTCGGAGATCTCCCCGGAGAAGTCGGACAGCGGGCCGGAGACGACCTTGACGGACTCGCCGATGGTGAACTGCGCGCGGGTGCGGGTGGCGGTGGCGACCTCCTTGTGCAGCAGCCGGTCGACCTCGACCTGCGTGAGCGGCACGGGCTCCTGCGAGGCGCCGACGAAGCCTGTGACGCCGGGCGTGCCCTTGACGACGCCCCAGGAGTCCTCGTTGAGCTCCATGTTGACGAGCACGTAGCCCGGCATGGTGCGCTTCTCGACGGGGTTCTTCTGGTTGTCCTTCATCTCCATGACGGTTTCGGTGGGCACCACGACGCTGCGCACGGCGCGCTGCTGCCCGAGCGACACCACGCGATGCTCGAGGTTGTGCTTGACCTTGTTCTCGTGACCGGAGTATGTGTTTACGACGTACCAGCGAAACATTTAGAAGCTCCTGGGCGTGGCGAAGAGATGGCAGATGGGAGTGGCCTGACCGTCTGACGTCCGAGGATCAAGCAGATCAAGGACGCAGCGAGCGTGGTGTGCTGGCCGAAACGGGGATGCGAGCGCAGCGAGTGTCTTCCGGTTTCGGTACACGAGCGAGTGAGGACGCAGATATGCGCAGGTCATCGGGCGTCAGAGGATGAATTCGACGATTTCCTTGGCAACATAGTCGGCGGCGCCAAGGTAGAGGCCTGCGATGGCGACGAACCCGAGCACGACGGCGGTCGCTTGCGTGACCTGACGGCGGTCGGGCCACTGCACCCGCTGGAGCTCGGCCCAGCTGGCGCGCAGGAAGCCGATCGCGCGGTTGCCGCCGCGTAGCGGAGCGCCGGACGGGCGCCCGACCTCGCCTCCGCCGCCGCCACCGGCACCACCGCCGCCGGTCCCGCCGGGCCCGGAAGGCCCGGCTGGCTCCTGGAGCGCGTCCTCGCTGTCGACACCGAAGGCGCTTTCGTCGAGCTCCGACGGCGCGGGCACGCCGCCGGCGCCGCGGATGAGCGCGGCGTCGAACTCGTCGACCTCCGCGCCGGCGTGGTCGAGCGCACCGGGCAGGTCCGCGCGCTCGATCGTGCCGGGCGCCTGCGCGGTGCCGGGCGCCTGCGCCTGCGGAGACGTCCGCTCGGCGGCGCCGTCGGAGGCTGGACGCCGGCCGACAGCCGCGCCACCGCCGCGTGAGCGGCGTTGCTTTGCACGTTTGCGGTCACGGGCCACGGCAGCGCTCCCGCGCTAACGGGTCTCCCTGTGACTGGTGTGCTTGCGACACCAGCGGCAGTACTTGCGCAGGGTGATCCGGTCGGGGTTGTTGCGCTTGCTCTTATTCGTCTGGTAGTTGCGATGCTTGCACTCCTCGCATGCGAGGGTGACAGCGATTCGAACGTCTCCGCGGGCCATGATCAGAAATCCCTGCGTCGTTGTGGACAGGCGGCTCCGGGCGAAGAAAAACCCCGCCCAGGCGCGAGGTGCAAGCAGTCTAGCGCGCTTTGGGTCTGAGGAACCCGCCCGCGCTGGCGCGCTGGCGCTGAGCTTGACGCCGGCGGCGCAAACCGCGAAGCTCGCAGCCCTAACCCGCCAATCTGTTCCCAACCCGCCCGCCAACTGCCCGCTGTTGGCCACCAGCCACCTCACCCAGAGAAGGAGACACGCGCGATGCACCTGCCCGAGCCGATCCCCCCGAGCGCCCACGACGAGTCGTTTGCAGGCGTCACCTACCACATACGCGGCGAACTGGTGCCGGAGCTGCAGATCGAGATCTCAGGCCGCGCGGTGATGTTCGAGCACCACGTGCTGCTGTGGAAGGAGACGCAGCTGAACATCGAGCTGAAGAAGCTGCCGGGGGCGATCAAGCGCAAGATCGCGGGCCTGGAGTTCTTCGTGACGCGCACGTCGGGCACCGGGCGGATCGCGTTCTCGCGCGACTCGCCGGGCCAGTGCGTGCCGATGCACCTGCGCCAGGGCGAAGGGCTGGACGTGCGTGAGCACCAGTTCATAGCGGCGACGGACAACCTGGACTACAGCTTCGAGCGCATCAAGGGCGTGCAGAACATGCTGCTGGGTGGCTCGGGCATCTTCATGGACAAGTTCCGCGCGACGGACGGCGACGCGCTGGTGTGGCTGCATGGGCACGGCAACGTGTTTCTGGTGAGCCTGGACGACGGCGAGCAGCTGGACGTGGAGGCGGGCGCGTGGCTGTACAAGGACCCGACGGTCAAGCTCGAGGCGGTCACGATGGGCCTGAAGACGGGCATCTTCGGAGGCGGCGGCAAGCTCACGTGGAACCGCTTCACGGGCCCCGGCCGGCTTGCGATCCAAACGCTGTTCATCGCACCGCTGGAGGGCGTGGACAGCACCGCCGCGACCGCCGCGACCGGCGGCGTGGCCGGCGCGTTGATCAGCGGCCTCGTCAAAGGCTGAGACGGGCGGGCGAGAAGTCTTTATGGGGCCCCCTCAGGGGGGCCCGCTCGGGATCGCGTATCGCGCCCGCTGCGGCGCCTGCCGCCCCGTTGGCGTGCGTCTTTGATGGCGCAGCCCGCTGCGGCGGCTGCCGCCCCGCTGGCCTGCGTCAGTGATGGCGCTGGCTACTCGTACAGCGTGAGCGCGGCGAGGATCACATACAGCGAGACCAGCGCCCAGCCCTCGAATTCGGCGGCCTCGCCGTCGCCGGTGACCTGCCACAGCGCCAGCGCGGTGAGCGCGAGCGCGCCGATGTACACGGGCGCGAGCGCGAACGTGAGCGTGGTCTTCAGCGCGAAGGACACCAGCACGAGCGCCGGGAACAGGAACGCTACGATCTGCGCGACGGAGTTTTTGACCACCGAGATGGCGAGGTCCGAGCGGCGCTTGTATGCGAGCGCCAGCCCGGCGGTGTTCTCCACGGCGTTGCCTGCGATCGCCACGATCACCAGGCCGGCGAACGCCTGCGAGATGTGCAGGATGCCGATCGCCGGCTCGAGGCCGTTGACGAACCAGTCGGACACGAACGCCGAGGCGGTGCCGGCGACGATCAGCAGCGCCAGCGTCAAGCCCAACGACAGCCGCGGCACACGCGGCTCCTCGCCGCGCCCCACCTCGGTCGCTCCCTGCACCCGATCCGCTCCATGCCCCTGGTCCGCTCCCTGCACCTGGTCCACTCCGTGCACCTGGTCCGCTCCCTGCACCTGGTCCGCTCCCTGCACCTGGTCCGCTCCCTGCACCTGGTCCGCTCCCTGCACCTGGTCCGCTCCGTGCACCTCGTCCGCTCCGTGCAGTCCGTCCGCCCCCCCCGCACCGTCCGCAGAGGGCTCAGCGGCGCCGGGCAGCCGATCGGTGCGCAGATACGGCACCACCCACGTCATGTACACGAGCAGCAGGCAGATCGCGCCGACGATCGAGATGCCCTTGACGTGGTGGCTGGCGGGATCGTGCGCGGCGAGCGACAGGCCCAGCAGCACGATGATGAACACCGTCACCTGCAGCAGCGTCGCGGTGTCCCTGGGCAGGCGCTTGGAGAAGCGCATCAACCCGTCCGGCGAGCGGCGTGCGCCCACCACGATCACCAGGCCCAGCACCAGCAGCGCGTTGGCGAGCACCGAGCCGATGATCGCCGTCTGCGCGACCACCAGCTCGCCCTTCTGCAGCGCGAAGATCACCACGAACAGCTCCGGCAGGTTGCCGAGCGTCGACTGCATCATGCCGGTGACGCCCGGCCCGAAGCGCTCGCCCAGCTGCTCGGTGGCGAACGACACCACCCACGCCAGCCCCGCGAGCGCGAGCGTGGCCACCGCAAAGCGCGGCACGGCGGGCCACGGCTGGTAGTTGGCCACGCCCGCGAGCGCTGTGAGCACGGCGATCAGCAGCAGGACTGAGCGCTCGAGAGGAGTCAGGCCGGCCATAGGGCGCTCGCGACAATATCCTGCCGTACAGATGCGCCTGGCCACCTTCCTGCCCCCCGGTTCCGAGACTCCCCGCGCGGGCGAGGTGCGCGACGCGCGCGTGTACGCCCACGCGCTGGAGCAGCTGACGGTGCTCGACCGCCTGGCGGATCCCGAGGCGACGCCCGTGGAGAGTCAGTCGTGGGCACTCGACGAGGTCACGCTGCTGGCGCCCGTGCCCACGCCCAGGGCGATCTTCGGGATCGGCCTCAACTACGCCGACCACGTGCGCGAGACCGGCGCCGAGGCCCCCGAGCAGCCGCTCGTGTTCATGAAGCTGCCCTCCTCGGCCGCCCCGCCGAACGCCCCCGTGCACTGTCCGGCGGTCGTCGGGCGCCTGGACTACGAGGGCGAGCTGGCCGTGATCATGGGACCCGGGCGATCGGTGGCGGGCTACGCGGTCGCCGACGACCTCACCGCACGCGACCTGCAGGGCCGCGAGCCGCAGTGGACGCGCGCCAAGGGCGCCGACGGCTTCTGTCCGTATGGCCCCTGGATCACCACCGCCGAGGAGGTCCCCGACCCGCACGCGCTGTCGCTGCGCACGTGGGTCAACGGCGAGCTGCGCCAGAACTCCAACACGTCAAACCTGATCTTCTCGGTGCCCGAGCTGATCGAGTTCATCTCCCAGACCTGCACGCTGCAAGCCGGCGACGTGATCCTCACCGGCACTCCCTCCGGCGTGGGCGTCGGACAGGATCCACCCGCGTTCCTCTCCAGCGGCGACGTCGTGCGCATCGAGATCGAGCGCCTCGGCGCGATCCAGCACGCGATCGCCTGACTCGCCGCCGCGGACGCTCACCGCGCCATCACGAGCGGGCCGGCCCGAGCCGGCCCCCTACAAACGAGCGCGCGGAGGCTTGCGCCGCGCTCAGTGGCTCTCGAGCACGCGGTCTATCAGACCGTACTCGAGCGCCTGCTCGGCGGTGAAGAAGCGGTCGCGCTCCATGTCCCGCCGCACCTCCTCCGTCGGCCTGCCCGTGTGCTGTGCGTAGATCTCGTCGATGCGCTCGCGCACCTTGAGGATCTCGCGCGCGTGGATCTCGATGTCCGTCGACTGTCCTTCGAAGCCCGCCGACGGCTGGTGGATCAGGATCCTCGAGTTGGGCAGCGCCGCGCGCTTGCCCTTGGCTCCCGCCGCCAGCAGCAGCGAGCCCATCGACATCGCCACCCCCACGCACATCGTGGCGATGTCCGGCTTGACGAACTGCATCGTGTCGTAGATCGCCAGGCCCGAGTAGATGCTGCCGCCCGGCGAGTTGATGTAGATCGAGATGTCCTTTTCGGGGTCCTCGCTCTCCAGGTGCAGCAGCTGCGCCACCACCAGGTTGGCCACCTGGTCGTCGATCGGCGAGCCCAGAAAGATGATGCGCTCGTTGAGCAGCCTCGAATAGATGTCGAACTCGCGCTCGCCGCGCGCCGTCCGCTCGATGACCATCGGAATCAGTGGCATGGCCCCACCCTAGCGCTCGCGGCTGCGCGGACGTGGCCGTCCAGCCGCATGACGCGGGCTCCCGTCGCTCGCGTAGTAGCCGGATGTGCGAGTTCCGCAAGCTGCGGTCGGGGTAGACAGTAAGGCGACGATGCAATAGCCCTGCCTCGAAAGTCTGGAGCCGTAATGAGTCCTCGCCCTGCCCGCCGCAACCGTCGCGCCGCTCGCCGAGAGCTGCGCCTGTCGCGGAGCGTCTTCGCGCTCGCGTTGCTGATCACGCTGGCGTTCGCCGCCTCCGCCGTCGCGATGACCAGCCACGCCGGCTGGCCCTCCGACCAGCACCTGGCGATGGACAAGGGCCCCGCCGGACGCCACAACACGCTCGTGGGCAAGGCCGGCGTCCATAACTACCTGCTGGGCGGCTACGGCGACGACACCATCTTCGGCGGCAACGCCGGCGACGTGATCTGGGGCGACTACCACCCCAGCGGCGAGTCCACGCAGACGGCCGTCATCCACGCCGGCGACGGCCCCAACTTCATCTACGCCAACGACACCGTCAACTACGTGTGGACCGGCACCAACCCGCAGACCGTCGTGCACGCGCACGAGGACTCCGGCGTGATCCACTGCGAAAACCCGCACATCGTCGTCTTCACCAGCCACCACGCGCTGCCGCACTACAAGCTCGACGGCTGCCGGCACGTCAGCTTCTACTCCGTCGGCTACTGACCGTCGGCTGCCGGCCAGTCGGCTGCCGGCCAGTCGGCAATTGACCGTCGGCTACCGGCCGGCCGGTCGGCCACGGACTTCGCTCGCGCAGACCGCGTATCACCATCGCTATACACCGGTCGTCTGGCGGACTTCGCTCGCGCAGACTGCGTAGCACCATCGCTATACACCGCCGGTCGTTTAGCAACCATTTACGCCCGCGCGTGCGTAGCCTTTATGACGCCTGTGCACAATCCCGGCAACTAACCTGTTCGTAGCGGGTCAATGTGGACACGGATGTCAAAGGGGACACCGATGAATCGCAGACTCAAGAAGAAGCTGTTGCTGGGCGTTGCCATCGTCGCCGTTCTCGCTGGCGGCACCACGGCCGTCGTCATGGCCGCGCAGCCGGCCGCGCATCACCGTCGCAGTGGCACGCTCGCGACCGCCGCCGGCTATCTCGGACTGAGCCCAGCGCAGCTGCGCCGCGAGCTGAAGTCTGGGAAGTCCCTGGCCGACGTCGCCAATGCGACCAGCGGCAAGTCCTCCGCGAGCCTGATCGAAGCACTCGAGGCAGCCCAGAAGCAGAAGCTGGCCGCAGCAGCAGCCGCCCTGCCGAGCAGGATCACAGCCGAGGTCGACCGGCTGCGCGGCAGGGCGAGCGGCCGCATCCAGACCGTGCACGCGGCCACGAGCTATCTCGGCCTGAGCGCAATCCAGCTGCGCGCTGAGCTGCGCTCGGGCAAGACGCTCGCGCAGATCGCGGACGCCACCAGCGGCAAGTCCCAAGCGGGCCTGGTCGAAGCGCTCGTCGCCGCGAGGAAGGCGACGATCGCCGCGAGCGTCAAGGCCGGCACGATCACCCAGGCGCAAGCGAACGCGCTCCTACGCAACCTCGTCAGCCGCGTGACCGCGCGCGTCGAGCGGGCCGCTCCCAAGCGCCGCGCCCGCAAGCACCCGTCCCTCCTGGGCGCAGGCGCGCCGTAGGCCTGGACCCGGGCGGGGCGGCCGCGCCTGCGCTCAGAGGTTGACCGACCGCATTCCCTGCTCGTCGTAGCGATCGCCCGTGGCCGTCGGCACCGCCTCGGCGATGCGCAGCACCTCTTCGTCGCTCAGCTCGACGTCCGCCGCTCCGAGGTTCTCTTCCAGGTAGCTCACCCGCTTGGTGCCGGGGATCGGCACGATGTGCTCGCCGCGGTGCAGCACCCACGCGAGCGCCAGCTGCCCCGGCGTGAGCCCTTTCTCTGATGCCAGCTCGCGCACACGCTGCGCCAGCTTGCGGTTCTCCAGCAGGTTCTCGCCCGTGAAGCGCGGGCCATAGCGACGGAAGTCGCCCTCGTCGAGCTCCTCCGGCGAGCTGAAGCGCCCCGACAGGAACCCGCGGCCCAGCGGCGAGTACGCGACCAGCGCGATGCCCAGCTCCTCCAGCGTCGGCAGGATCTCGGACTCCACGTCGCGCGTCCACAGCGAGTACTCCGTCTGGACCGCCGTGATCGGGTGCACCGCGTGCGCCCGGCGGATCGTCTGCGCGCTCGCCTCCGACAGCCCCAGGTGGCGCACCTTGCCCGCCGCCACGAGCTCGGCCATCGCGCCGACCGTGTCCTCGATTGGCGTGTTGGGGTCCACGCGGTGCTGGTAGTAGAGGTCGATCTGCTCCACGCCCAGACGCTGCAGCGAGCCCTCGCACGCGCGGCGCACGTACTCGGGGCTGCCGTCGATCGAGCGCACCGGAGTCCCGTCAGCCCCCGGCTCGAGCCTGATGCCGAACTTCGTCGCCAGGAACACCTCGTCGCGGCGCTCTTTGATCGCGCGACCGACCAGCCGCTCGTTGGTGTGCGGCCCGTACATGTCCGAGGTGTCCAGGAAGTTGCACCCGAGATCGAGCGCGCGGTGGATCGTCCGCACGGCCTCCTGTTCGTCAGCCGCGCCGTAGAAGGCCGACATGCCCATGCAGCCGAGGCCGATCTCAGAGACCTCGGGGCCGTCCGGTCCGAGCGTGCGCGTGTTCATCGTTGCACTCCTGTCAGCTGGCGGGAAGTGGATCCAGACATAATGGCAACAGCCACAGTGTTCCCGCTGAATCTCCCCAACCTGCTGACTGTGCTGCGGATCATGCTCGTACCGGCGCTCGTGGTCGCGCTGCTCGGCAACACCGCGGATGGCGACGTGCTCGCTGCGGTGGTGTTCGCGCTGGCGTCGCTGACCGACTTCATCGACGGCTACCTGGCACGCGCGCGCGACTCGGTCACCACGTTCGGCAAGCTCATGGACCCGCTTGCCGACAAGCTGCTGATCGTCGCCGCGCTGGTCTCGCTCGTGTCCCTGCACCGCTTGGCCGCGTGGGTGGCGATGGTGATCATCACGCGCGAGCTCGCCGTCACCGTGCTGCGCCTCGGCGCCACGCAGGCGGGCGTGGTGATAGCCGCGAGCATGTTCGGCAAGGTCAAGACGTGTCTGCAGATCGCCGCGATCCTCGCGGTGATCGCCGTGCACGGGCATCCGCTGTGGCTCTCCGCGCTGCTCTACCTGACCGTGCTCGTGACAGTGCTCTCCGGCCTCGACTACTTCTTCGGCCTGCGCCGGCGCATGCAACAGGCACAGGCGCCCAGCACCGGCGGCTGAGCAGCCGGGCGGGCGGCCGCCGGGACGGGATCAGGCGCCTGCCAT
>JBEKGK010000032.1:0-29306 GCA_050012835.1 Solirubrobacteraceae bacterium
GACCGCCAGCACGGCACGAGCAAGATGTCCTGGCGGATCGCCGCCGAGGCGATGTGGCTGGTGCCGCTCCTGCGCTTCAGGTAGCACGCGCCCCCGTCGATGGGTTGGGGATGGACGCCTCGGCCTACGCGTTCGCCCAGGGCGTGCGGCAAACACGCGCGACGCTGCGTGCCTGGCAGCGCGCGCCCCTCGTCGTGGTCGGTCGCTGGGTTGCCGGCTCGACGCTGGCCGCGACAGGCCTGCTCGTCGCGGTGCTGGTCGTCGCCTCGCTCGACCATGGCTACCAGCAGGTCGTCTCGCTGCAGCCGCCGTTCGCCGTGGGAGGTCTGGCCGACGTCCTGCACGTGCTGCGCAGCAACCTGCTGGTCCTGGCGCTACACGCGATGGCGTGCGTCGCCGGCTTCATCGCGGGCAGCTCGCTGCCGCTACAGGCGCAGCACCACCGCGGCGTCTCGCGCTGGGTCCACGAGCACGGCGGGCGGATCGCGATCGCATTCGTCATCGCCGCCACCACGTTCTCGCTGGGCGCTCAGGCATATGTCATCGGGCACACCCTCGCCGGCGTGTCGCACTTCCTGCGCGTCTCGCCGGCGTTGCTGCTGCTGGGCGTGCTGCCGCACGCGGTCCCCGAGCTGATCGCGCTATTCCTGCCATTGGCGGCGTGGATCATCGCCAGCCGCAGGGGCGAGTGGGAGCAACTGCTCGCCGCCACCTTCGTGACGGTCGCGCTGGCCGTCCCCGTGCTCGTCCTCGCCGCGTTCGTCGAGGTCTACGTGTCTCCGCACCTGTTCACGACGCTCACCCACATCCACCCACCGATCGTTCGTAACTCCGAAGGCTGGGTCGTCACGGTGCGCTGATCCGGTCCTGCTCGCCCTCGCGCGCGGCGTCGCGCTCAGCCTCGGCGGCCTCTTCGTCGCGTGTCTCCGCGCGCAGCAGCCACCACAGGAGCAGCGTCGAGGAGATGACCGCAATGGCGATGATCGCCGGGCCGCTGGAGGAGGCGATTGGGAGCATCGAGTGCAACGATACCCTCGCGCACAGACCCAATCGTCCGGTTGGAGGGGAGCGAGACATGTCGACCGGTCCGCACGGACAGGTGGTGGGTCCAGCCCCGGAAAGTGGCTGGAGCGACTGATAGCCTCTCAAGCACTGAGAGGAGCGGGCCGATTGGAGACGAAGGATGGCCCGAAAGGAGGCGACAATGGACAAGAGGTACTACAACGCCGAGTCGCTCGCTCGGGCGATACGCGAGTTCGAGAACGAGTACGACATTTCATCGGAGGAGCTGCACGCCCGCTACACCGCCGGCGACGAGGTGGATGGTGTTCCACGTTTTGAGCAGCATGTATGGGCTTCGTTTTACGAAGATGTCCTTCGCCTTACCAATGGCGCAGGCATCGAGCGCAGCGAGGTCGTGACGCGCGTGGGCCAAGCGCTTACCTGCGCCGCGTAAGCGGGTCTTGATGGATGTCTGGGAGTACTTCCAGACGCGGGAGCGTGAGATCGACGAACTCTCGATGTCGATCTTCCCGGGCATCCATCCGTTCGGCGAGGAGGAGGGCAACGATCAACGGGGCCGGATCTTTTGTCTGCTCTCGTTCCACGGCTATGACCCCAATGAGGTCTTCTTCCAGCTTCACGAGGAGGTCGTCGTGCGGGGGGTCCGGTGTCACGCGGCCCCGATATGCCTACTTCTTGGTGATCGGTGGCGAGGAGGTCGGCGGCTATGAGCGGCACGTAACGCATGACCCGCCCGTGCACCGCCATTGCTCTGGCAAGAAGCCCCATGAGAGCGCTCCAGCGCGCGCCGTTTCGTTCAAGGACGCCGCGAAAGAGGCGTGGAAATACGTCTCTGAGTTCGCTACGCCCGAAGGCGTCGGCGCCGACGAGGCGGAGGAGGACTAGGGAGGTCACCGTATGATCGATCGGCAGACACGGGCACCCTTCCTTCATTTTGTATAGTGAGGGGTAAGCGACCAAGGAGACCCCCGATGGCAGGCACCCTGACCCAGATAACAGACAACAACTTCGACGCCGAGGTGCTCGAGGCCGAGGGGCCCGTGCTCGTCGACTTCTGGGCGCCCTGGTGCGGTCCGTGCCGCGTCGTCGCGCCGGTCCTCGAGGAGATCGCCTCCGAGCGCCCCGAGCTGCGGATCGTCAAGCTCGACATCGACGAGAACCCGCAGACCGCGGCCCGCTTCCAGGTGCTCTCGATCCCGACCATGATCCTCTTCAAGGGCGGCCAGCCGGTAAAGACGGTCATCGGGGCCTACCCCAAGAAGAAGCTCGAGCAGGAGCTGGAGCCCGCGCTCACGGCGGCCTGAGGCGCGATAGGCCTTCGCCGGGGCTGAGGATCCGACCGTAGACGTGCGCTAATCGTTGCTTACGCGCGCGAGTACCCAGGCGATAAAATCCGTCTCGCTGAGCACATTCGCGGCTAGGTTCTCGATTGCTCGGGCGGTGCCGTCAAGCCCATCCGGGGAGTGCGTAAAGCTCATCCCGTTGCGGTCGAGGAACTCGCGCATCACGTCGTAGGCCGCGCGCTTGTTGCCGTCGGGGAGGGGATGGTAGGTCGCGACCCGCGAGCAGTAGACGGCGGCCTTTTCGTGCATCGCGGGGAACAACTCGTGCTCCCCAAAGCCCGCAAACGGAGCTGCTAGCGCCGCCTCCGCCAGCCTGATCACACGAGGGATGCGTAGTAGCTGGCTCTGGTCGATACCCGAGTGGATCTCGGCGATGACCAGGAAGTCCCGCAGCTCGATGTGGCGCATTGCGCCAACAACATACCGTAAATATTGGTGGCATGGTAGCAATATGCAAGGTCGCTTGACAACTAGCCGAAAGACACTATAGTGTGACTTTCACCATACACAAAAATTCCACATATGGAAACGTTCAAAATGGCCAAGACTATGACCTTGCGACTAACGGACGAGCAGGCCGCCACGCTAGAGCTTGTGGCTCGCGCCGACGGCCAAACCCTTACCGAGGCCGTTCGCGTCGCGATCAATGCACACATCGCCGAGCGCCGTAGCGACGAGGACTTCAAGGAGCGGCTGCGGCGCCGTCATGAGGAGGAGCGCGCTCTCTATGAGCGTCTAGCGGGCTGACCGATCACTCTCGCGATCGGCAATACTGCTGGCGCTCCTCGGCGGCCTGCTCAGCTTGACCTGGCACGACTCAGGGAGATTGTCAATGGCAGGCCGTCGACCTCGGTCTGCTCTGTGTAGTCCATCGCCGTGCTCTCCACGGCGGCGCGGCCGCCGAGGTCGACGTCCAGCGCCAGTGTCTCGCCGGCGAGATAGTCCTCGTGGGTGGCCGCCGCGTCCATGAGCTCGGGGGCGCCATA
This sequence comes from Solirubrobacteraceae bacterium, assembly GCA_050012835.1. Classification (GTDB taxonomy): domain Bacteria; phylum Actinomycetota; class Thermoleophilia; order Solirubrobacterales; family Solirubrobacteraceae; genus Palsa-744. The sequence goes on from JBEKGK010000032.1 coordinate 3,353, forward strand.
GAGCGCGAGCTCGATGCGATCCTCGACCTGCAGGCCGGCGGTCTTACGCGCGTTCTGGACTGCGTGGACGATCTCGCGCGCACGGCCCTCGCGGCGCAGGTCGTCGTCGATCGCCAGATCCAGCGCCACCGCGTGCGCGCCCTCGCGCTCGACGCTGTAGCCCTCGGGGGCGCGCATCGTCAGGAGCAGGTCGTCCGCCGTGAGCGTGTGCTCGCGGCCGGCCACCGCGATCCCGATCTGGCCGCCGTCACGCACGGCCGCCGCAACGTGCGCTGGGTCGAGCGCCGCGATCGCCTCCGCCACCAGCGGCATGTCGCTGCCGAACAGCGGGCCGAGCTGGCGGTAGTTGGGCTTGATCTCGTAGCTGCCGAGCTCGTCGGCCGCCGCCACGAAGCGCACCGTGCGCACGTTCAGCTCTTCGCGCACCACATCGGTGAGGCGTTCGATCGCCTCGCGCTCACGTCCATCGGCGACCACGACCGCCTCGCCCAGAGGCTGGCGCACCTTGATCTTGGCCTGCCCCCGTGCGCCCAGCCCCAGGCGTACCGTCTCCCGCGCCAGGGCCATCGCCTGCTCGAGGCCCTCGTCCCGCGGCGCCAGCTCCGCGCCCGTCGGGAAGTCGCACAGGTGCACGCTCGCCAGCTCGCCGTCGAGGTTGTCGTAGATCTCATCCGCCACGAACGGGCAGAACGGCGCCAGCAGCCTGGACACCGTCAGCAGGCACGTGCGCAGCGTCTCAAATGCCGCTTCCTCGCCATCCCAGAAGCGCCTGCGCGAGCGGCGCACGTACCAGTTGGACAGCTCGTCCACCAGGCCCGCGATCGCCCGGCCCGCGCTCGTCGCGTCGTAGGAGTCCAGGCGCTCGGTCACCAGCTCGGCCGTCGCAGCCGTGCGCGACAGCGCCCAGCGGTCGAGGTCTGCGTCCGCGCTGCTGCCCGGGTCGCCGTTTGAGGCAGCCGTAGCCGTCCGCCCGGCTTCGCTTTCGCCGCCAGCCCCGACGGCGGCGCCTGCCGCGCCGGACGCGGTCTCGCCTGCCGCCGCCTCGCTCAGCTCGTCCGCGGACGCGTGCGCGTACAGCACATAGAAGTAGTACGTCGACCACAGCTGCTTGAGGAACAGGCGCACGCCTTCGCCGATCGTCTCCGCCGAGAAGCGGTAGCCGTCCCACGGCTGCTTGGAGGTGAAGAAGTACCAGCGGAACGCGTCCGCGCCGTAGGTGTCGAGCACCTGCCACGGCTCGACCGTGTTGCCTTTCGACTTCGACATCTTCTGGCCGTCCTCGTCGAGGATCAGGCCCAGGCACACCACGTTGCGGTACGGCGCCTCCATCGACAGAAGCGTTGCCACCGCCAGCAGCGAGTAGAACCAGCCGCGCGTCTGGTCCTGGGCCTCGCAGATGAAGTCCGCCGGGAAGGCCGCCTCGAACGTCTCCTGGTGCTCGAACGGGAAGTGGTGCTGGGCGAACGGCATCGCTCCCGAGTCGAACCACACGTCGATCACCTCCGGCACGCGCCTCATCGGTTGGCCGCACTCGCCCGCGCCGTCGTCCGCGGCGTGGGGGCAGAGGAAGGAGACCTCATCGACGTACGGGCGGTGGTGGTCCTCGAGCGTCGTGCCCGAGCGCTCCGCCAGCTCCGCGAACGAGTCGACCACGTGCACGTGTCCCCGCGGGCAGCGCCACACCGGCAGCGGCGTGCCCCAGTAGCGCTCGCGCGAGAGCGCCCAGTCGACGTTGTTCTTCAGCCAGTCGCCGAAGCGCCCGTGCTTGACGTGCGGCGGGTGCCAGTCGACCGTCTCGTTCGCCGCCAGCAGCTCGTCGCGCAGCCGCGACGTCGCGATGTACCACGACGGTTTCGCGTAGTACAACAGCGGCGTGCCGCAGCGCCAGCAGTGCGGATAGGAGTGCTCGTAGTCCTGCACCCGCAGCAGCAGGCCGCGCGCGCGCAGGTCCTCGATCAGCTCCTGCGTCAGTGCCGGGTCCTTGACGAAGCGGCCCTCATACGAGGCGCCGTCGCGGTCCCGCACGCGCCCGTCGTACGTGCCGTCGGGTCGCACCGGGTTGTACAGGGTGTCCGCGCGCGTGGGGTCGAATGGCACCAGCGGGGAGGCCGCCGCCACGCGGTAGTCGTCCTCGCCGAACGCCGGCGCCAGATGCACGATGCCCGTGCCGTCCTCAGTCGTCACGAACTCGTCCGCCAGGATCGGAAGGGGGCCGGGCGTGCGGTCGTCCGCCGCGAAGATCGGTCCCTGATAGGAGCCGTAACGCGCCACCAAATCCGCGCCCGAGAATCGCTCGACGATCTGCACGCACTCACCGAGCACCGGCTCCACACGAGCCTCCGCAATCACAAGATAATCATCATCGACGCGCGCCTTCACATACGTGGCCATCGGCGAGACCGCCACCGCCACGTTTCCCGGCAGCGTCCACGGCGTCGTCGTCCACACCAGCAACTGCTCCTCGCCACTTGCCACGGGAAGCTTCAAGAACACGCTCGGGTCGACCACGTCCTTGTAGCCGAGCGCAACCTCATGCGAGGACAGCGTCGTCTCGCAGCGCGGGCAGTACGGCACGACCTTGCGGCCCTCGTACAGGAGGCCGCGCGCGTCGATCTGCGCCAGCGCCCACCACACCGACTCGATGTAGCTCTCATCCAGCGTGCGGTAGGCGTGCTCGAGGTCGATCCAGAAGCCGATCCGCTCCGTCAGCCGGTTCCACTCCTCCAGGTACCTGAACACCGACTCGCGGCACTTCGCGTTGAACTGCGCGATCCCGTACTCCTCGATCTCCGACTTGTGGTGGATGCCCAGCTCCTGTTCCACCGCGATCTCCACCGGCAGGCCGTGGCAGTCCCAGCCGCCCTTGCGCTCAACGCGATAGCCGCGCATCGTCTGAAAGCGCGGGTAGATGTCCTTGAACACGCGCGAGAGCACATGGTGGGAGCCCGGCGGGCCGTTCGCCGTGGGAGGGCCCTCGTAGAAGACCCACTGCTTGGCGCCCTCGCGCCGGCGCAGAGACTCCGCGAACACGTCGCGCTCGCGCCAGCGCTCCAGCACCTCGAGCTCGAGCGCAGGGAGCTCTTGGCGGGGATCGACCGGGCGAAGGGGTATCAGCGGGTGGCTTGGGCGGTCGCTCACGGGGCGGCCCATTCTAGGTGGGGCTCGTCGCGGCCAGCCCGCCGCCCTGATCCAAGGCGCTTGCCCGGATCTCGCGGCGAGGTCGCCTTCTAGGGCCTCGTGGGAGACATCCGCGCTGATCTGAGGGCGTGAGAAGCTGCACTTTGGGGAGCCCGCCGGCGAGATTGACTGGCCTGTACGTGCCCGGATGCTCGTGAGATCAGAACAGCTTGATCCAACTGTTGCGTAGTCACCGACCAAATGGAACCATGCGCCGGTGCCTCGATCGCGATTATCACCCCGGTCGTTCGCGGCTGCGCGGACGGACGTTCTGCGCGACGAGCCCGACGAGGTCCTCACCGCGCCCGCGAGCTTCCCTGAAGGCCGGACCGCCGCGCGTCTCGGAACCCGGCTGGGACGCGCGACCACAGTAATGGTCGGTCTGACGCTGCTCGCGAGCGTTACCAACTATGGGTCCAACATCATCTTCAGCCGTCTGCTCTCGCCAGCCTCATACGGCGATCTGACGGCGCTGATCGCGTTCAGCGTGATCGCCGCCGTTCCAATCGGAGCGGCGCAGACGGTCGTCGCCGAGCGGATCGCGATACTGCTGGCAGAGGGTGAGCACGAGCGGGTGCGGTATCTGATTCGGCATGCCGTGGCCCATATCGGCATGACCGCGCTGATCCTCGGCTTGGTCTATGCGCTGTGCATACCCTTGCTCAAGCAAGCCCTCGGCCTGCAGGCGATCGGTCCCGCGATCGCACTCGCGCCGCTGCTGGTGGTGTCGTTCCTGATCCCCGTCGCCTACGGTGTGCTGCAGGGAATGGAGCGGTTCGTCGCGCTGGGCGCTGTGATGCTCGCGATCGCGATGTCGCGCGTCGTCATCGGTGTTCCGTGGACGTTGGCCGGCGGTGGTGCCGGAGGCCCACTGTTCGGACAGGCGCTTGGCTGCCTGCTGGCCCTCGGCGTTACTGCGTACCTCTCGCGTAACTACCTGCTACGCGGCGGGAGCGGGGCCGCCAGAGCCGGTCTGCGCAGGCGCCCGGATCGGCGTACGCTCGCGGCAGGTGGCGTGTTCATCGGCTTCGCGCTGATCTCGAACCTGGATGTGCTGCTAGCGAAGCTGATGCTGTCCGCGCACGCGGCAGGCGAATACGCGGCGCTCGTCACGGTCGAGAAGATCGTGATCTTCCTGCCGGGCGCCGTCGCTATCGTGATGGTTCCAAGTGCCGCCAAGGCGATGCACTTGGACGGCTCGGCTGGGCGGGTGTTGCGGATCGCGGCGCTGCTGGTGGCTGTCACAACGCTCTTGGTGGCCGTGCCCGCATCGCTGGCGCCCCACATGCTCTTGCGGCTGATGTTCGGCATAAAGTACGTGAGCGCCGCAGCCGGTGTGTTGCCGATCGTCTGCGCCGGCACATGCTTGGCGCTGCTGTACCTATTGGTCGTCTACACCGTCGCGATCGAGGACCGCCGCTTGGTCTGGCTGTTGGCCGGTGGCGTGGTACTGCAGGTGAGCGCAATAGCGGCCCTGCACTCCTCGCCGACTCAGGTCGCGACGGTACAGGCTTGCGTGATCGCCCTGCTGCTGATCGTCAACGAGTGCGTCTTCCACCCGATTCTGCGCGGGACAGCCGTTCGTCGGCGTCGCCCGCCGAGCACCGGGGTCGATGGGTGCGCGGTGAGCCTTGGAAAATGATCATGCCGCTGTTGACGCTGATCGTCCCGATCTACAACGGGGACGCGTACGCCGCCGATAACGTGCGTACGATCGTTCGCACCCTGGCGACGCTGGGCGCGCCGTTCGAGGTCCTGGTGGTGTGCGACGGCAGCACAGATCGCACGGCGGCCGAGGTGGAAGCTCTCGACGATGCGCGTGTGCGGGTTCTGGACTACGCGCTGAACCAAGGCAAGGGACACGCGATCTGCTTCGGTGTCCGCTACGCCCGTGGACGTCTCGTAGGCTGGCTCGACGCCGATCTCGACATCGAGCCGCGGGCGATAGTCGACGCGGTGCGAAGATTTCAGCATGCCGAGATCGACGCGGTCATCGGCAGCAAGCGCCACCGCGACAGCCAGGTTGACTATCCAGCGCACCGACGCCTGCTCTCGTGGGGCTTCCAACTGCTCGTGCGATCGCTGGTCCAAGTCAACGTGCGCGACACGCAGGTGGGAGCGAAGGTCTTCCGGCGAGAGATGCTCGACGTGGTGGCGCCCCTGCTGCTCATCAAGCGCTACGCCTTCGACCTCGAGTTGCTGGCGGTCGGTGTCGAGTTCGGCTTCGATCGCATCGAGGAGATGCCCATACGTCTCGACTACCGCTTCAGCGGCACGAGCATCAACAGGCAAGCCGTGCAGCGGATGCTCATCGACACGCTCGCGATCGCCTACCGCATCCACCTGCGCCACTGGTATGTGCGTCAGTTCTCGGCGCACCAGCGTGAGCGCACGTACACGGAGAACACGCTCGATACCCCACTATCGATACCGACCAAGAGCACAAGCCTCGAGACCCTCACCATCCACTCGTGAGCGAGACGGTCACCAGCGTCCTCACGAATCGCGTGGCCTGGCCGTCAAGCTTCGCCGGCCGGCTGGCGACATTTGCGCGCACACATCGGCGGCAAATAGAGCTGGCGCTGGCAACCACCCTCTATCTGGGATTCGCCTGCTACCTGACATGGCCGCTGGCCACCAACCTCTCTCACAGCATCTACGGCGCTCCCGGCGACCCCTACGGCACGATGGCGTTCTTCCGGGAGCTCGTCGAGCATCACTACAACCCCTTCCTACCGGGGACGATCAGCCAGTTCGGCGCGCCTGCGGGCATACCGATTCCCTGGCCGCGCGATCTCGCCTCCGCTCCGGAGACGCTCACGCTGTACCTGCTGACGACCGTATTCGGGACGATCCCAGCCTATGGCCTCTATACCTTGGCTGGCTACACGCTCACCGGCACGGTGACGTTCCTGTTCGCTCGCCGGCTCACGGCGAACACGTGGGCGGCCCTGATCGCCGGTTGGGCCTTTGCGTTCTATCCGTTCGCGGACATCAACGGGCAGGGTCATCTCGACTTTGTCCATGGTTGGCTGCTTGTGCTCGCCTTGTGGCGAATGGTGGAGTTGATGTGGCATCCGACGCGCCGCAATGGTCTGCTCGCTGGTCTGGCGGTGACGCTCTGCATGTGGTGGTCGCCGTATTTCATCCTGTTCGGCGGAGTCCTGTATGTCGTCGCAACCGCTGTAGCGTTGTTCGTCGCATGGCGCGCACGTTGTCTGCGTACGATGCTCGTGCCCCAACTGATCGCGGCACTGATCGTGTGCGTGTTCATCGCTGGCCTTGGTGTCCTCTCGAGCGCGGGTGAAATAGAAGGTATCGGGACGCGTATGCATTCCACACAGGAACTGAACTTCTATGCGGCCCGGCCGCTCGAGTATTTCGTCCCCGATGTCCAGAGCCCGCTCTTCGGCAGCGATACGCGCCCATACCTGGAAACGTACCCACTCGCCGGCTCAGGCATCGAGACGACGCTCTATGTGGGCGCGACCGTAGTCCTGTTGGCACTGGCGGCCCTCGCTGCCTTCGTCCGGCGCAGACTCGCTCCCCGGCTCGCCAGAGCGGTGCTTGCACTCGCGCTGATTGCTGTCGTCGGCATCATCTCATCGATGCAGCCCGAAGTGCGGCTATTCGGCGTGGCGGTTCCGTTTCCGTCGCACTTCATCGCGCAGATCACGACGACTTGGCGTGTCTATTCGCGCTTCGTGATAGTCGTGATGCTCGCATTCTCGCTGCTCGCGGCGGTCGGGCTGGACGTCCTTACCCGCAGGCGCGCTTCGTGGCTGAAGATCGGAGTCATGTCGTTGGCCACCATCGCCATACCGCTCGACCTGTGGGCTCCACAACACGGGCATGTGACCAGGATCTCGACGCCTGCGATCTATAAAACGCTGGCGCGCGAGCCGATGGGGATAGTCGCCGAATATCCTCTTGCCGCCAGCAGCTTCAACAGCTACAGCGACATCTTCTACCAGAGCGCATACGGCAAGCCGCTGATCGGGGGTTACTTGGAAGGCTCGTTCCAAGAACGGCTGTCATTCTCGCTGGCCGACCTCTCCGATCCTTCGACAGCGCCGCGGCTCGCCACATTGGGAGTCCGATACGTCTTGCTCGACGCGACGCCGGCCTCGTGGGGCGCGTGGCCAGCGGCCGGGGAGCCCGGGGCGGGCTTTCGTCTAATCGCGCGCGGATCGTACGCAGACCTATATCGCGTGACCGCACGTCCACGGAGCCCTGCGCTCGTCGCTGCCGGTGCCGGCTTCGGTGCGACGCTGCTCACGACCGGCTCGGTCAACTGGCTCGAACGCACGAGCGGCACGATCGACCTTGTCGGCACGTGCACGAGCTGCAACGGAGTCCTCTCCATGACTTTGGCGTCCTATTCGCAGCCTCACAAAGTGACGGTCTTCGACGATCATGGTCGCGTGCTTGCCCGCGGAACCGTCGGTGCCTCCGCGCGAGTGGCGATACCTCTGCACTTCTCGAGACACACCGCGCTCAGATTGGTGGCGACGCCCGGACCGCAGCCAGTGAGCGACACGGAAGGTAGTCCCAGCGTCAGCGTCGAGGTGGTAAACCTTGAATTCGCGAGCGCTCGTCAGGTGGGCACGCACAAGGCCGCACACGAGTCGGGAGGCGGTGGCGCCGGATGATCGGGGTGGTGTACGGCACCACGGGAGAGCTGATCAAGCTTTCACCGGTCTTGGCAAGACTCAAGGAAAGAGCAACGCCGACCCTGACCCTATGCACAGGACAGCAGGTCGAGCAGATACCGGCGCTGCTGGAAGACTTCGCCCTCCCTCAGCCAGACCTGTGGTTGTCGCGCGGAAACCGTGGCCACGATCTCAAACGCCAGTCGGATCTGCCGCCGTGGCTCTACGGAGTTGCGAGGACGTTCGCACGCAACCGCAGGGAACTGCGCGCACGGTTGGCATCGACGAGCACGAGACCGCTGCTCATCGTGCACGGCGACACGCTGACCACGGTGCTGGGAGCGCTGATGGGACGCATGATGAACGTTCCGGTCGCACACATCGAGGCGGGCATGCGCAGCGGTAACTGGCGCGATCCCTTCCCCGAGGAGCTCGATCGCGTGCTCGCCGCCCGGCTTGCGCGCACGCATTTTGCGGCCGGCGCACGTGCATCGGCGAACCTGCGCGCGATGAAGGCGCGCGGCGAGATCATCGATACCGGGGGCAACACGATCCGTGACGCGATCGAACTGGTTCCACCCGGCGCGCTCGATCTCGAGTTGCCGCCCGAGCCGTTCGGGCTGGTATCGCTGCACCGCTTCGAGCTGATCAACAAGCCCAACGCGTTCAGGGCGATTCTCGGCCTTCTGCGCGAGGCGTCGCGTTCGAGGTCGATCCTGTTCATCGATCATCCGGTGACTGCTGCAGCAATCGCCGCGCACGATCTCGGCTCGCTGTTCGACGAACGCTTTCGGCGAATCCCGCGGCAGCGCTATTTCAGCTTCATAGCGCTGTTGAAGGCGAGCGCGTTTCTCGTGACCGACTCGGGTGGCAGTCAGCAGGAGTGTGCGCACCTGGGTCATCCGTGCCTGGTTCACCGGGCTGTGAGCGAGCACAGTGACGGCTTGAACGGACCGGTCGTGCTTTCGCGCATGGATCTTGACGTCGTGCGGAGCTTCCTGGAGGCCCCGCCGGAGTGCGTCAAGTCGCCGATGGAGGACCATCATGCTCCGACAGACATCATCGTCGCCCATCTCGAAAGTCGAGGCCACCTGGCTCCGGTCCCAGCGTATGCCGCCAGCGGATGAGGGGCCGCCTATCGCTGAGCCCTTTCGCGTGTTGAGTCAGCCGGTGACGCGGCCGATGGCGCCGCCTTCCACATCGCGAGGTTGAGTGGCGACCACCGCGAGCGCCTCACCAACTTCGCCAGGACGTCGCCTTGATCGAGTACGGGGCCACCTCGATCGTCGAGAAGCTCGACGCGTCCCCAGCTCATTCTCAGCAGCCGGCTCAAGAAGTCGAGCGGATCTTCGCCCGCAGCCTCGAGCGCGTCGGCTTGAAACTCCATCACCACGACGATGTCGGGGTTGCGCTCGACCAGCTCGCTCATACCGGCCAGGACGCCACCTTCCGCACCCTCAGCGTCCATCTTAACCAAGCCGATCGGCGGCCAACCTTCGGAGGCCGCCCACACGTCGAGCGAGGTCGTCGTCACCACGATCGGCTCGTCGCCGGCCTCCGCCTGCGGATATACGGTCGAGGACCCCGTGTCGCTGGCTACGCGGTATAGCGCGCTTTGGCCGACGACTGACGTGACGGCGAGGGGAACCACCGACACTCGATCTCCCATTTCGTTCGCCTCAACGTTGCGTTCGAGGCTGGCGCGGTTCGCGGGGTCGGGCTCAAAGCTCCAGACCCGTCCTGTCGGGCCGACCCGCGTGGCTGCCACAAGGCTGAAGTAGCCGATGTGCGCGCCCACGTCGATGACGGCCATTCCCGGGCGAAGCGTGGCCGCGAAAAGGTCGGCGACCGACTGCTCGTAAGCGCCCGCAGCGAGACCACGAATCGTGTTGGAAGGTCGGTAGGTGTCATACCACAGCGTGAGTCCATCGACGTGGATCGGACATGGCAGACCCTCCATCGTCGGCGGGCGGTCAGACAGCAGCAGTCGAAATAGGCGTAGGGCGCACGGTTCGAGTGGACCGGTGCGCATCGAAAGCGGGATCAATACGCGATAGAGGAGGGCGCGAGCGGCGCGAAACCCCATCGCCCGGAGATGTGCGGCACTGGCCCAAGAGGTGACCTCAGCCACCATGTGATCGTCACAGCCGGGCGTCCGCGCCAGTGATGCGGAGGCTCGTCGCGGCGGAGGAATGAGACTAGCCATTCATCGAAACTCTATCACCGGGCGGAGTATATCTGGCGGCCAGGAAGGTATAATGAGGTTTGCCATGGCGCCGACCTTGTCGATTGTGACACCCGTCTACGACGAGCCTCACTGGATCGGAGTGATGGTCGCGGATGCCGTGGAAGCGGTGAAGCGTTCCTCGTTCACCGATCCGGAGTTGATAATCGTCGACGATGGCTCTGACGAGGAGACCAAGGCAGCTCTGGAGAGACTGCAGCCGCCGCTCCCCATGCGGGTGATACGTCAAGAGAACCAAGGACGCGTCCTTGCACGCTTGGCCGGGGTGCGCGCGGCCCGCGGCGATCTGGTGCTGCTGCTCGACGCGCGCGTGTCGCTGCAGCACGACGGACTGCAGTTCCTCTCCGAGCGGCTTGACGCAGATGGCACGCTGCCGATCTGGAACGGCCATTGCGAGATCGATCTGAGGGGAAATCCATACGCGCGCTTCTGGAATGTGTTGACCGAGGTCGCCTACAGCGACTACCTTGCCAACCCCCGCACGATGAGCTACAGCATTGAGCAGTTCGACCGCTACCCCAAGGGCACCGGTTGCTTTCTGGCCCCGCGCAAGGCGCTGCTGGACGCGATCGAGAACTTCGACTCGCGCTACGCCGACTCGCGCGACGCCAATGATGACACGAGCATCATCCGGGTGCTGGCGGCGCAGCAGCCGATCAACATCTCGCCGAGCTTCGCCTGTGTATATCGCTCGCGCGACGCACTGCGACCATTCTTGAGTCACGCGTTTCACCGGGGCATCCATTTCATCGATGGCTGGGCGCGCCCCGGTGGGCGTTTCTTCGGCGTGATCGTCGCCTTCTATCCGCTCAGCGCATTGGCTGTCGCGGCAGGGTTGAGGCGGCCTAAGGTTGCACTCGCGGCTGCCCTCGCGGCACCGGCAGCGAGCGCCGGAGCCGGCGCGGCGTTGCGGCGCTCACCAGCCGACTGCGCTGCCCTGGGCATGCTCGGGCTACCGTGGCTCTGCGTCTACGCCGCGGGTATGTGGCGCGGACTGTGGCTGGCCTTGCGGGCTCGAGCCATGCATTGAGCGCTGCGTCCAAGCGACTTTAACCTGTGGCTTTTGTTTCTCTCTTGCTCTGCGCATTTGACAGGCCGAGTCATTCGCAGATGAGACGATGGAGCGTGTAACCTCACGGCAATGTGCATCGGTGACTTACCTCGCAGGGCTTTGATCGCGGGTCTCGGGCACATGGGTTCACTCCATGCTCGCGTGCTCAGCCAGATCGAGGGCGTTGAGATAGTTGCAGCGGTCGATCCCGACTCGGGGCGGCGCGAGCGGTTCGCGCGTCGTTATCGACGGGCGGCGACATATGTGACGATTGACGAGGCGATCAACAGTGTCGATGTCGACTTCGCGTGCCTTGCCGCCCCCGCCGAGATGCTGCCAGTACTCGGGCACGCTGCGATCGACGCTCAGATTCCGGTTCTGATCGAGAAGCCGGTCGCCGCCGATGAGGAGGCGGCGTTGGTGTTGGTTCACGATGCCGAGACACATGGCGTACTGCTCGGCGTCGGCCACGTCGAGCGGTGCAATCCCGCTGTGCTAGCGCTCAAGGAGCGCCTCGACAGCGGCCTGATCGGCCGCATATATCAGCTTCAGGCGCGGCGTCTCAGCCCGTTTCCCGACCGTGACGCGATGCTGGGGGTGGCGCTCGATCTCGCATCGCATGACATCGATGTGATGCGTTACCTGACGGGATCAGAGGTCACACGCGTGTACGCAGAGACCGCCCGGCGTCTACACGACAGCGCGGAGGATCTGCTCGCGGCGACGATGCGGTTTGACAATGACACGGCCGGATTGCTGGAGGTCAACTGGTTGACCCCGGCAAAGGTGCGCGAGCTTACCGTCACGGGCGAAGGCGGCACCTTCGTGCTGAACTACCTCACACAGGAGCTGTATTACTACAGTCATCCCACGGAGCCGACCAGCTGGGACACTCTGGCGAACATGCGTGGTGCCGGTGAGGGCGACATGATCCGCTACGCACTCGCGCGCCGTGAGCCGCTACTCGTGCAGTGGGAGACATTTCTTTCCGCCTTGGACGGTCGGGGACGACCGCTGGCGTCGGGCTATGACGGCTATGCTTCGCTATCCACGGCGCGCGCGATTCAACGCTCGGGCGCGTGTCACGACGCGGTCACGCCCCATTATCGTGAGCAAGCGATCCATCGTTGACGCGTAGTCAGCAAAGGGCTGGCCGAAGTCGTGCGGCAAGCGCTCAGGCGGCACGCCGCCCGTAGACGCCGCGGCGCATCGCGAGCGAGTCCCGGAAGGTAATGTCCTGGTCGACGCACTCCGCCGGCGGGAGCGGAAGTCGCGGGCGCGAGCGTCCTGCGCGCCATCCGGCCAGTCGTCCGCGCAGTGCCGCCAGATCCCGCGAGATGACCAGATCACCGAGCACGACGACGGCCTCCGTGGCGAGAGCACGGGGTGCGGTGCGTCCCCGCAGCAGCCCGTAGCGCCGCAGCAGGTACCCCCGTCCGTAGCCACCCTGGCGTCGCTGCCATGACGATCGGTGTCCGTTGGTGGCCGAGCCCAGGTGCACGCCGACGGCGTCCGGTTCGGCCACCGAGCGCCAGCCCACCATCCGCAGCCGTAGCGCGAGGTCGAAGTCCTCCATGTAGGCGACGATCGTCTCGTCGAGTCCGCCGACCTGTTCCCAGGCGACGCGCCGATAGGCCGCCGCCGCTCCCGCGGCGCCCGCGAGAATTGGTGTGGCATCGTGCGCGTGGCCGGCGGGCAGTCCCTGCAGCCGCGGAAATCCAGCCAGGACGGCGTCGGCTGACAGTCCCATGCTGTCGATGCCCTCGCCGCCGGGCTGGAGCATCAGCGAGGCGACCGATCCCACCGTCGGGTCCCGCAGCGGCGCGACGAGCCGCTCGAGAAAGTCGGGATGGCAGTCGACATCGTTGTTGAGCAGCACCACGATCTCACCTGAGCCCGCGTCGACACCCCGGTTGCATGCCTCGGGGAAGCCGCGGTTGTCGTCGAACTGCTCCAGCTGCACGCCCGGCCACTGGGTCCCCAAGCGCACCCGCGTGTCGTCGGTCGAGCCGTTGTCGACCACGATGACGTGATGGTCGACGGTCTGCGCCTCCAGGTGGCGAAGGCAGCTCCCGGTCAGCTCGTACCGGTTGTAGGCCACGATCACGACATCTATCGAGCTGGGCACGCCTTCAGGGTAAGCGCGGGACGAACCGCCAGAGGATCGTCGCTCCGTCGCTCCCTTCTTCTCAGCAGAACCGGGCTGTATAAGCGGCGTCGATGTGTCTGACCTGAGCGCTTGACCCGGCGCTTCGCAAGCGAGGCAGCCAAGCCACCCGGGCCGGCCGAGACCTACGATGCGTAGATGTCCATCCGCGGCGTCACGCCGTGAGGCTTCGCCTCTATCACCACCCCGACGGCGCTCGCGTGGCCTATCGCGAGCTCGGCGCCGGGCCGCCGCTCGCGCTGCTGCACTCGGGGCTGCTCTCGCACAAGGAGTGGGAGCCAGCCGTCGAGGGGCTCGCCGACCGCTTCCGCGTGGTGCTCCCCGATCTGCCACTCCACGGCGACTCCGAGGACCGCCCGCGCCATCCCTACACGCTCGACTGGTTCGCCGAGGTGCTCGGCGGGTTCGCCGCCGAGGTGCTCGGGCCGCGGCCGCTGCTCGCCGGCCATGGCGCCGGCGCGGAGATCCTCCTGCAGGCCGTGCTCAGCGAGCGCATCCGGCCTGCGCGGCTGGTGCTGATGTCCAACCGCCTGCACGCGCCGCCTACGCGCGCGCGCGCGCGCGCCGCCTGGCAACTGACCGCGCAGCTGGCCGCCGTCCCCGGCCTCGATCGCCTGCTCGCCTCCGGCGCCCGCGCCGTGTTCACACCCGAGCGCGGCCTGCGCCTGTCCGCCCGCGGCAATCCCGCCGCCGCCGACCTCGTGCGTCACGCCTTCGCCGACGTCCCCGGCAACTCGAGCCTCGCCCGCTCGTGGGCCAAATGCGCGCGCAACTGGCCGCGCGGGGCGCAGACGCAGCTGCTCGAGGGCTACCCGCGACTGGACATGCCCGTGCTGTTGCTGTGGGCCGACCGCGACCGCCTGCATCCGCTGGCCCCCGCCGAAGAGGCGCTCGCGCTGCTGCCCCACGGCCAGCTGCGCGTGCTCGAGAGCGTCGGATTCCTGATGGCCTACGACGACCCCGTGGGTCTCGCGCGGGAGCTCGCCGCGTTCTGCGGGTAGGGTCTTCTCCAGTGGCTGCCCCTCGGGGCTCTATTTATCCGTCTCAGTAGTTTTACTCGTCTTAGTAGTTCTGTATAACCATGGTTATACGGCGTGCGACGATGCACACGTCGCGCGCCCGGGTCCTACCGAAAAAGGAGAGCCGATGTCGGATCAACAGCTGTGGGGCGGCGAGACCGCCAAGGCCGTCGAGAACTTCCCGATCTCCGGCGAGACCGTGCCGGTGTCGGTGATCCACTGGCTCGCGCGCATCAAGGGCGCCGCCGCCGCCGTCAATGGCGAGCTCGGGCTGCTCTCCAAACGCAGCGCGTCGCGCATCGAGAAGGCCGCCGCCGAGATCGCCGCCGGCAAGCATGACCGCCAGTTCCCGATCGACGTCTTCCAGACCGGCTCGGGCACCTCCACCAACATGAACGCCAACGAGGTCATCGCCGAGCTGGCCGGCGACGGCGTGCACCCCAACGACCACGTCAACATGGGCCAGTCCTCCAACGACGTGTTCCCCTCGGCCGTGCACCTGGCCGCGTTGGACGTCGCTCAGAACGAGCTGCTGCCAGCGCTCAAGCAACTCGAGCGCTCATTTGCCAAAAAGGCCAGAGGCTTTCAGCACGTCGTCAAGGCCGGGCGCACGCACCTGATGGACGCCGTCCCCGTCACCCTCGGCCAGGAGTTCGCCGGCTACGCCGCCCAGATGACCCTCGCGCAGGAGCGCGTCGAGGCCGCGCTCGTGCACGTCGGGCAGATCCCGCTCGGCGGCACCGCCACCGGCACCGGCCTGAACACCCATCCGCGGTTCGCGGAAAAGGTCCGCGCGCGCCTGAAGCGGGACTCCGGCCTCAAGCAGATCGCGCCGCCGCTGGACCCATTCGAGGCGCAGGCCAATCGCGACGCGCTCGTCGAGCTCTCCGGCGCGCTGAAGGTCGTCGCCGTCTCGCTCACCAAGATCGCAAACGACCTCGCGCTGATGGGCTCCGGCCCGCGCACCGGCATCGGCGAGATCTTCCTGCCCGAGTTGCAGAAGGGCTCATCGATCATGCCCGGCAAGGTCAACCCCGTGATGCCCGAGGTCGTGCTGCAGGTGTGCGCCCAGGTGATCGGCAACGACACCGCCGTCACGATCGGCGGCATGCAGGGCCAGTTCGAGCTCAACGTCCGCATCCCGCTGATCGCTCGAAACCTGCTGCAGTCGCTGGGCCTGCTGTCCTCCGCCACGCGCGCGCTCGCCGAGAAGTGCGTCGACGGCATCCAGGTCAACAAGGCCGGTGCCGCGGCCTCGGCTGGCGGGACGCTCGCCGTCGCCACCGCGCTCAACAGCGCCATCGGCTACGACAAGGGCGCCGCCATCGTCAAGAAGGCCACCGCCTCCGGACGGCCGCTGCGCGAGGTCGCGCTCGAGGAGGGCGTCGACGCCGAGCTGTATGACCAGACGATCGATCTGCGCAAGATCGCGCGGGGGAACCGTTGAGATTCTCCACGTTTAACCTAAACGCTTGATGCTGTAGCTCCACTCACGCTTCGGTCGTACGGACGATAGAAACACGCGGCGCGTCAGCGTTTGCGTGGATAGAGACGTCCCCTGCAAACGTTCGACTCTGCGGACGCAGAGTGTTAGCTTGATTTGCCTGATGCCAGTAGTCAGGACCTCAGGAAGATTCCCGCCTGCCCTGGGTTGCGCGCGATGAAGGCCGTGATCCTGGCCGGTGGCCTGGGCTCGCGGCTCAGCGAGGAGACGACCGCTCGCCCCAAGCCAATGGTGGAAATCGGTGGCAAGCCGATCCTCTGGCACATCATGAAGATCTACGCGGCTCATGGCATCGAGGAGTTCGTGATCTGCCTCGGCTACAAGGGCTACGTCATCAAGGAGTTCTTCGCCAACTATCACCTCCACACGTGTGACCTCTCCTTCGATCTCGGTCACGGCGACGTCCACGTGCATCGCTCGAGCACCGAGCCGTGGAAGGTGACGCTGGTGGATACAGGGGAGGACACGATGACGGGCGGTCGCCTGAGGCGGGTGCTCCCATACGTCGGCGATGAGGAGTTCTGCTTCACCTACGGCGACGGGCTGGCGGACATCGACCTGACAGCGCTGATCGCCTACCACCGCGAGCAGGGCGCTCTCGCCACCGTCACCGCGGTCCAGCCCCCGGGTCGCTTTGGCGCCGTCGAGCTCAACGGCACGCGCGTGCGCAGCTTCGAGGAGAAACCGCGTGGCGACGGGGCCTGGCTGAACGGCGGCTATTTCGTGCTCTCCCCCGAGGTCGGCCGCTACCTCGAGGGCGACCAGACGACCTGGGAGCAGGAGCCGCTGCGCACGCTGACCCAAGAAGGTCAGCTGGCGTCCTTCCGTCACGAGGGGTTCTGGCAGGCGATGGACACGCTGCGCGATCGCAACCAGCTCGAGCAACTGTGGGACTCCGGCCACGCTCCCTGGCGGGTGTGGAAGTGAGCAGCACGATGCTGAGCGGCGCGATCCAGTCGACCGCGGCTGCACCGTCGGCGCCTGTCGGCGCGGTCGACCCCGACTTCTGGCGCGGTCGCAGGGTCCTGCTGACGGGACACACGGGGTTCAAGGGCGCGTGGCTGGCCCTGTGGCTGCAGGCGCTGGGCGCGCGCGTGACCGGCTTCTCGCTGGGGGTGCCCACCGCGCCCTCCCTGTATGAGCTCGCACATGTGGGCGAGGACATGGAGGGCATCGAGGGTGACGTGCGCGACCCCGGCGCCCTAGCCGACGCGCTGGCGAGCGCGCGCCCGGAGGTCGTGATCCACATGGCCGCGCAGTCGCTGGTGCGCCACTCGTTCCGCGAGCCGCGCCTGACCTACGAGGTCAACGTGATGGGGATCGTCAACCTGCTCGACGCCGTGCGCCGCGACGGAGACGTGCGCGTGCTCGTCAACGTCACCTCAGACAAGTGCTACCAGAACCGCGAGTGGGAGTGGGCCTATCGCGAGCACGAGCCGATGGGCGGCCACGATCCCTACTCGAGCTCCAAGGGCTGCGCCGAGCTGGTCACGGACGCCTTCCGCCGCTCGTTCTTCAGCGCCGAGGACGCGACTCGCATCGCGTCGGCGCGCGCGGGCAATGTGATCGGCGGCGGCGACTGGGCGGAGGATCGCCTGATTCCCGACCTGATGCGCGCGGCGCTCGAGCGCCGAACCGTGCACGTACGCAACCCGAACTCGATCCGTCCGTGGCAGCACGTGCTCAATCCGCTCGGCGGGTATCTCACGCTGGCCCAGGCGCTGTGGTCCTCCCCTGAGCTCGCGGGCGCTTGGAACTTCGGCCCCGCCGACGAGGACGCCCGCCCGGTGCGCTGGATCGTGCAGCGCATGGCCGCGCTGTGGCCGCAGCAGCTGCTGTGGGCCGAAGACGCCGAGCCACATCGGCCCCGTCTTCACGAGGCCCGGCATCTGAAGCTCGACTCCTCGCGCGCGCGCTCACATCTCGGCTGGCGGCCGCGATGGGGGCTGCAGGAGGGGCTGGATGCGACCGTCGCCTGGTATCGCGCCCTGCACGCGGGCGAGGACATGTCACTCGTCACCGCGGCGCAGATCGAGGCATACGAGCAAGCGGCTGCGCTGGCATGAGCCCGCCGGCCGGCACGCGTGTCGAGGCTGAGCGGGCGCTCCTCGACACACACTCAACCGAGACGCCGTGCCGGTTCTGCGGCGCTCCGCTTCGCCACGTGTTCGCCGATCTCGGCTCATCGCCACTCGCCAACGCCTACCTCTCACCCGAGCGCGTCGGTGCGATGGAGCCCTACTACCCGCTGCGCGCACTGGTGTGCAGCCGCTGCTTCCTGGTGCAGCTGGAGGAGTTCGAGACGCCCGAGCAGATCTTCTCCGACTACGCCTACTTCTCCTCGTACTCGGTCAGCTGGCTGGAGCATTGCCGGCGCTACACCGAGCAGATGACCGAGACGCTCGGGCTGGGGGAGCACAGCCGCGTGGTGGAGCTCGCCTCCAACGACGGCTACCTGCTGCAGTACTTTCACGCGCGCGGGATCGACGTCCTCGGCGTCGAGCCAGCCGGCAACGTCGCAGAGGTCGCGCTCAGCAAGGGCATCCCCACGCTGGTGGAGTTCTTCGGCCGCCGCACCGCGCGACTCTTGGCTGAGGAGTCACGCGCAGATCTGCTGCTCGGCAACAACGTGCTCGCCCACGTCCCCGACCTCAACGACTTCGTCGCCGGCATGAAGATCCTGCTGGCGCCCGACGGGACGATCACGATGGAGTTCCCACACCTGCTGAGGCTGATCGAGGACAGGCAGTGGGACACGATCTACCACGAGCACTTCTCCTACTTCTCCTTCCTCACCGTCAGCCGCGTGTTCGCCGCGCACGGTCTGCGCCTGTTCGACGTCGAGGAGCTCCCGACCCACGGCGGCTCGCTGCGTGTCTACGGCGCCCATGACGACGACGCCGGCAAGCCCGACACCGCGCGCGCCCTGGAGATGCGCGAGCGCGAGCGCGCGGCGGGCTACGAGCGACTGGAGACATACACCTGCTACGGCGCGCGCGTCGAGGCCGACAAGCGGCGGATTCTCCAGTTCCTGATCGGTCTCAAGAACGAGGGCCGACGCGTGGTCGGATACGGCGCGCCGGCGAAGGGCAACACGCTGCTCAACTACTGCGGCGTGCGGTGTGACTTCCTCGACTACACCGTCGATCTGAACCCGCACAAGCAGGGCCGCTTCCTGCCCGGCAGCCACATACCGATCCGCGCGCCGCAGGCGATCCGGGAGGACCGCCCCGACGTGGTGGTGATCCTGCCCTGGAACCTCAAGGACGAGATCGTGGAGCAGCTCAGCTTCATCGGCGAGTGGGGGGGCCGGTTCGCGGCGCGTACTCCGGAGCTTGCGCTGCTCGCATGACGGGGGTGACGCTCAGCGAGCCGGACGTGCTCGCCACGCCCGAGGCGGGTCGGGCGGTCGTGCGAGGCACGACGCTGCGAATCTCCTCCTACGTCGGCGGCTCGCTGTTCAGCGTCGCCGCCGCCGCGCTCCTGTTCCGCCATCTCGGGGTCATCGACACGGGCCGGTACACGACGGCCACGTCGTTGAGCGCGCTGGTCGCGGGCGTGACCGATCTCGGCCTGACGGGGATCTGCGTGCGCGAACTGTCGGTGCTGCGCGGCGAGCAGCGCACCAGCTTCGCGCGCAACCTGCTGGGCCTGCGCCTGGTGCTGGCGAGCGCGGGCATCGTCGCGGTCACCTGCTTCGCGTTCGTGGCCTACGGACCCCTGCTGGGGCTCGGCGTGCTGATCGCCGCGTGCGGGGTGCTCCTGCAGAACACCCAGACGCTGCTGACGGTGTCGCTGTCGGTGCGCCTGCGCCTCGGGTGGCTCTCGGCGCTCGAACTCGCCCGTCAGCTGATCGCAGCGGCGATGATCGTGGCGCTCGTCCTGCTCGGCGCCCATCTGCTCGCGTTCCTCGCGGTGGCGGCCCTGGTCGCGCTCGTGCTGTTCACGCCCACGATCGCGCTCGTGCGAGGCGACATCCCCCTGAGGCCATCGTTCGACCCCCGCCGCTGGCGTGCGCTCGCCGCTCCCATGCTCACCTATTCGGCAGCGGTGCTCGCCGGCACCGTCTACCTGCGCGTCGCGGTCGTGCTCGTCTCGCTGCTCTGCCCGACACGGCAGCTCGGCTATCTGAGCGTGTCCTATCGCCTCGTGGAGAATCTCCTGTTCTTTCCAGCGCTGCTGGTCGGATCGGCCTTCCCGATCTTCGCGCACGCGGCGCAGGCGGACACGGCCCGCTTCGCGTACGTGATCTCGCGCATGTTCGACGCCGCGCTGATCGTGGGCGTGTGGGTGTCCCTCTCGCTGGCTGTGGGCTCGCGCCTGGCGGTCGAGGTGATCGGCGGCTCGAAGTTCCTGCCGGCCGCTCCCGTGATCGCCGTTCAGGGTATCTCCGTCGCAGCCGTCGCCGTCGGCGGGGTGTGGGCCTCCGCGCTGCTGAGCCTGCACCTGCATCGGGTGATCCTGATCCTCAACCTGTCGCTGCTCGTGGCGGTGGCGGTCGCGGTCGCGGTGCTGGCGCCGCTGTATGGCGCTCAGGGCGCCGCGGTCGCGACCGCGGCGATGGAGGTCGTCTCGGCGATCGCCGGCGGGCTCGTGTTGATGCACGGTCGCGCGCACCTGCGGCCGAGCCTGCGGGTGGCTTACAAGGTCGGCGTGGCGGCGGCGATCGCGGTCAGCCCGATGCTGCTGACGAGCACGCCGATCGTCGGCCGGCTCGCGCTCTCCAGCGCGCTCTATGCGGTGGTCCTGCTCGCGCTGCGGGCGTTCCCGTCCGACCTGCCGGGACTGCTCTTCCCCGCCCGGAGGGCGGGCTGACATGCGCCCACCCTGGGCCCGGCACCGGCGCCCGCTCGTGCTCCCCGGACCGCCCAGCCAGGCGAGCTCCACCGACCCCGTCTGCCTCGTTCACATCGTTCGCAAGGTCAACGGCCTGAGCTGGCTGCAAGGGTTCGCCGACGCGCTGCGCGCCCATCCTCCCGGCACCGACCACGAGCTGGTGCTCGCGATGAAGGGGTTCTCCTCTCCGGGCCAGGCCCGGCCGTATCTCGACGAGGTCGCCGACCTGGCGCCCGAGGCGCTGTTCTTCGAGGATCGTGGTTTCGATCTGGGCACGTACTTCGCCGTCGCCCGGCGCCTGCGGCGTCATCGCTACTGCTTCGTGAAGTGCCAGTGCAGGCCGCTGGTGGACGGCTGGCTCGCCAAGCTCGACGCCGCGCTCGATCGCCCGGGCGTGGGGCAGGCGGGGTCGACCGGCTCGTGGGCGAGCCTGCATTCCTGGCTGATGTACTCGACGGGCCTGCCGAGCGCCTACCGGAGCCTGCTGCCCCCCCGTCAGGCCGTCCGCGAGGTGATCGCGGCGATGCAGGTCGAGCAGGGCGTGATCGAGCAGCCGTCGGCGGCGCACTCCATTCGCATGCGCCTGCGGACGCTGCCGAACGTGCCCGAGGAGCTCCTCGGCTTCAGGCCCTTCCCGGCGCCACACATGCGTCTGACGGCGTTCGTGATCACACACGCCGCGCTCAGCGAGTTGCGCCTGTTCGAGATCCATGCCAAGGGGGACACGCTCGCGCTCGAGAGCGGCCGCCAGAGCCTCACCGCGCAGCTGCAGCGGATGGGGTGCACGTCGCTGGTGGTCGATCGCGCGGGCTCCGTCTATGAGCCCGAGCAGTGGCATCGCAGCCGCACGTTCATGCAGGGCGACCAGGAGGGCCTGCTGGTGGCCGAAAACCACACGCTCTGCTACTCGGAGGGCGACCTCGCTCGCCGGCGCTTCCTGTCAAGCAGCGCCTGGGGGTCCTTCGCCGACCCGGCTGCGCCGCGGGAAGACTCGCTCGACGCCGCGCTGAGGGCGGCCTGAGATGCGACTCAGCCCGGCCTGGCGACGTGAGCGGCTGCATCTGCCCGAGCCCTCCGGCGAGGACTCCCGCCCGTGCCTCGTGCACCTGGTGTGGGAGCCACTCGGCATCGAGCCCCTGAGGAAGTTCGCCGAGGCGCTGCGCAGCCATCCCCCCGGCACCGAGCACGAGCTCGTGCTCGCGATGAACGGCTTCGCGTCCGCCGCCGAGGCGCGTCCGTATCTCGACGAGGTGGCCGACCTGGAGCCCCACGTCCTGCTCTTCCCGGAGAACGGCTTCGACATGGGCATCTACTTCGCCACCGCCGCGCGTCTGCGTCGTGAGCGCTACTGCTTCGTCAACTCCTATGCCCGGCCGCTGGTGGATGGATGGCTGGCAAAGCTCGACGCCGCGCTCGACCTGCCCGGCGTCGGGCAGGTCGGCGCGACAGGCGCCTGGGCGAGCGGTCACTCCTGGTTCCTGTACTCGGCGGGCCTGCCGAGCGCCTACAGGGGCCTGATGCCGCCGCCGGCGGTGGCGCGCAGGCTGGCGCGGGACATCGACAGTGAACTCGGGGGCCAGGGGCGCGGCTCGGCGAGCGACGTCCTGCGGGCACGGCTGGAGCTCGTGCGCGGTGTGCCCCGGGCGCTCTTCTGCTACCCGCCCTTCCCGTCGCGCTTCCTGCGCACGAACATCTTCATGATCACCCACGCCACCCTGAGGAAACTGCGCCTGTTCGAGGTTCGCAACAAGACCGACACCTACGCGCTCGAGGGCAGTCGCCGAAGCATCACCCGCCAGTTGCAGCGGCTCGGGCTCTCATCGCTTGTGGTCGACCGCGCGGGCGCCGTCTATGGGCCCGAGGAGTGGCATCGCAGCCGCACGCTGTGGCAGGGCAATCAGGAGGGACTGCTCGTAGCCGACAACCGCACGCTCTCCTACACCAACGGGGATCTCGCTCGTCGGCAGCTGCTCTCGACGCTCGCCTGGGGGCCGATGGCCGATCCGCGACTGCCACGGGAAGATCCGTCCGCGATCGGCGTGGCATGAGGTTCGTGCAGTCACCGCTGCCCGGGGTCTGGGTGATCGAGCTCGACGACCTGCTACGCGACGAGCGCGGCTGGTTCGTGCGCACGCTCGACGTCGAGGAGCTCAGGGCACGGGGATTGGAGCTGAGCGTGGTGCAGTGCAACGCCTCGTTCACCGTCCGCCGCGGCACGCTCAGGGGCATGCACTACCAGGCCGAGCCGCACGGCGAGCCCAAGCTCGTGCGCTGCGTGCGCGGGGCCGCCTTCCACGTGGCCCTCGACCTGCGGCCCGACTCGCCCACCTACTGCGGCTGGCACGGCGCCGAACTGAGCGGCGAGAACCTGCGCGCGCTCTACCTGCCTCCGGGGGTGGCGCACGGATTCCAGACGCTCGTGGACGGCTGCGAGGCCTTCTACCAAATGGGCTATCGCTACGTACCGGAGGCCGCGCGCGGCGTGCGCTGGGACGATCCCGCGTTCGCGATCCGCTGGCCGCCGGTGGCGGACGGCGGAGCACGCATCCTCTCGCCGCGCGACAGGTCGTTCGTCGATTGGGAGATAGCAGAGCGCGAAGGCTCGTTCGCGAGCTCGGGACACTGAGATGCCGTCGTGCCCGCTGTGCGCCCAGGAGGCCTCTGTCGCATTCTCGGTCGGGGACCGCAACCGCGGGATCGCCTCGCGGCCGTTTGACTACTGGCGCTGTGGCTCGTGCGAGACCTACTTCCTCGATCCCGTGCCCGCCGATCTCGCGCGCCACTATCCGCCGGACTATCACGGCTTCCCGTCCCGATCCGAGCTGGCGCGGGTGGTCCGCTGGGAGAAGCCGAAGCTGAGGCTGCTGCGCGGGACCGTCGAGTCGGGTCGGCTGCTGGAGATCGGCCCCGGCATCGGCGCGTTCGCGCGCGCGGCCGTACTCGCCGGCTTCGAGGTCACCGCGATCGAGATGGACGCCCGCTGCTGCGAGTACATCGAGTCCGTCGTCGGCGCACGGGCGATCTGCAGCGACCGGCCCGAGCAGGCGCTGGGCTCGCTGCCCCCATTCGACGTGATCGCCATGTGGCACGTGGTCGAGCACCTGGCGGACCCGTGGGGGGTGCTCGAGCGGGCGGCGCGAGCGCTGGCGCCCGGCGGCGCGCTGATCGTCGCGATGCCGAACCCGCAGTCGCTGCAGTTCCGGCTGCTCGGCCGCTACTGGGCCCACGTCGACGCTCCGCGACATCTGTATCTGATCCCGGCCGCGACTACGATCCGCAAGGCCGAGCAGCTGGGGCTGCGCCATGTGATGACGACGAGCTCCGACCTGAGCGGTCGCCGGTGGGACCGGTTCGGGTGGGAATACGCAATCCGTCGCCACCCCGCACGCCGTCCGCGCACCAAGGCCACCTGGGCCGCCTCGATGCTGCTGACCGCGGCGATCAGCCCGATCGAGGCGCGCAGGCTCGCCGGCACGACCTACACGTCGCTGTTCGTGCGTCCGAGCGCGTCGGGTGAGGAGGATGCGCGCCCGACTGCGACGGCTGAGGACGATGCGCGTGCGGCCGTGGTCGGGTGAGGACTGTCGTGCGCGCTCCGTGGGAATGGCGTCGCAGGCCGATGGCGCTGCCCGAGCTGCGCGGGCGGGAGGCCGAGGGCCCCCCCTGCGTCGTGCACCTCGTGCGCGCCGTCAACGGCCTTGACTCGCTGCGCGACTTCGTCGCCGCGATGCGCGCCCACCCAGCGGGCATCGAGCACCAGCTCGTGCTCGCGATGAAGGGGTTCACCTCTGCCTCCGAGGCCGCCCCCTACATCGCGGCGGCGGCGGAGCTCGAACCGGAGATCGCGTTCTTCCCCGACAGCGGGCTCGACCTGGGCCTGTACTTCGCCGCCGCCGCGCGACTGCGGCGCGGGCGCTACTGCTTCGTCAACTCGCACACCCGCCCCGTCGTCGATGGGTGGCTGGCCAAGCTCGACGCCGCGTTCGAGCTGCCCGACGTCGGCATGGTCGGCGCCACCGGCTCCTGGTCGAGCTTTCACTCCTGGGTCATGTACTCGCTCGGCCTACCCAGCTTCTACCGAGGCGTGCTGCCGCCGATACGCCAGGCGCGAGAGCTGCTGCTGGAGATCGACTTCGAGCAGTTGGGCGTCGAGCAGCGCTCGAAGCTCGATTCTCTGAAGTCGCGGCTGGGCCTGCTCTCGCAGCTGCCCGAGGAACTCGTGACGTTTCCACCGTTTCCCACCCCACACCTGCGCAACACCACGTTCATGGTCTCCCACGCCGTGCTCAGAGACATGCGGCTGTTCGTCGTGCGCAACAAGATGGACACCTACGTGCTCGAGAGCGGATCGCTGAACATCACGCATCAGGTACAGGAGATGGGGTTGCGCACGCTCGTGGTCGACTGCACAGGTGCCGTGTACGAGCCCGCAGAGTGGTATCGCAGCGGCACGCTGTGGCAGGGGCGGCAGGAGCGGCTGCTCACCGTCGACAACCGCACGCGCGCCTACGAGCGCGGGGGCATCATGCGCCGGCGCGTGCTCGCGGGCCTGGCGTGGGGGCTGCACGCCGATCCACGTCCGCCGCCGCAAGACCCCGCCGGAAAGAGCCAGCTCGAGGAGAATCCGCTCGAGGTGCGCTCAAGGGAAGATCCGTCCCAGCAGCTCATTGCCTAGCCGCGAGCCCTGCTGCTCTCGCCAGCTCAGCGGGCTCCGATTGCCGTTCACCCGCTCCACCACCTCCCCGATGTCGCCGTAGCGGCCAGGGTCGTGCACAGGCGCCCACCAGGGGAACTGGCGTGAGACCAGCGTCGCCACGCGTCCCACCTGGGGTCGCAACGGCTTCGGCAGCACTCGCTTGAGCGCTCCGAGCGTCGAGAAGAGCAGGCCGTAGAGCAGGCGCTCCGGAGCGCTCATGTGCAGCTTCATAGCCGATAGCTGCGCTGCGCTCACGCCGCCCCGTACGTACCAGCCGTTGTAGACATGAATCATCTGCAGCATCCGATAGCGCCGATAGTCGGGCTTGAGCTCGGCGGGGCAGCCAAGGTCGCGATGCAGTTCCTCGATCGCTCGCAGCCAGCCATTGTTGATGTTCGTGCCAGGCAGCAGGGTCGACTGTCCGGGCGCGCGCCGCTCGGGCTGCGCGTCGCCTTCCAGGAAGGCCCTGCCTTCGGTCTCGCGGTTGTTGTTGTAGAAGAACCCGTAAGAGCGCGGCGAGACGCCGATCACAACCAGGGGATGGGGCTCCACGACGATCGAGTTGGCACGCGCGAACAGGTGGTTCATCGCGTAGTAGTCGGGAAAC
>JBEKGK010000033.1:0-29135 GCA_050012835.1 Solirubrobacteraceae bacterium
TCTTCCCGCCGTCCACCTACGACTACCCATACCGTTACGACGGCGACGAAGGGCCGGGCACAGGCGGGATGGGCTCGCTGTCGATGGCCGGCTCCACGCTGCCGTTCATGACCGCCGCCCACTATCAGCAGGCCTGCTCGATCATCCAGCGCGTCATCGAGCGCCTCACCGAGCAGGGGCGCCGCTTCAACGGCGTGATGAACAGCGGCTTCTTCGCCACCGCCGAGGGCGTCAAGGTGATCGAGTTCAACGCGCGCTTCGGCGACCCCGAGTGCATGAACATCATGAGCCTGTTCAGCGGCAGCTGGCCCGAGGTGATGGAGCAGATCTGCGCCTCGAGCCTCGCCCCGGACGACGTTCCGCTGCGCGAAGAGGCCTCGGTGGTGCTCTACCTGGTCTCCCCCGACTACGCGCTGCGGCCCGGGCCCGCGTACGAGTTCACGCTCGAGCGCGAGCGGATCGAAGCGGACGGCTGCAACGTGTTCTTCTCATCGGCCGTCGAGATCGGCGAGAACGCCTACCGGACCGTGGGTACCTCGAGGGCGGTAGCGCTGGCCGCGACCGCGCCCACGCTCGAGCAGGCTCGCGTGCGGGTCGCCGAGAACGCGGCCACGGTGCAGGTGCTGGAGTGGCGCCGGGACGTCGGCGACGAGCGCTACCTGAACGACCTCACCCGGCTTGTCGAGCCGCGGGGCGCGGCCGCCGAGGCGACCGCGGAGCCGAGCGACCAGGCAGCCGCCGACGCGACGCTGCTCCCGAACGTCGGCTGACGGATTCGTGCAAGGATGGCGCGATGCTCGTCGAGCGCGCCATGCACCCGCAGTTCCTCTCCAACACCTTCCTCGTCGCCGACGGCGAGGGCGGCCCCGCGTTCTTCGTCGACGCCGGCGGCCCGGTGGCGCCGCTGATCGAAGCGGCCGAGCGTCTCGGGCTCACGCCCACGCACGTGTTGCTCACCCACCACCACTTCGATCACGTCAGCGACGTCGGCGAGCTGCTCGCGCGCTGGCCGAAGCTCGAGGTGTTGATCAGCGAGCGCGAGCGCGAGCTGCTGGCGGATGCCGCCGCGGGCGGCGGCGTGGGCCTTCCCGAGGTCGCTGGCATGGGCTCGATCGAGGCCGGCCAGACGCTGCGCTTCGGGGCGCTCGAAGTGCGCCCGCTGCACACGCCCGGGCACACCGCCGGGATGCTGTCGTTCGTCGTCGGCGAGCAACCGTCCGGCGGCGCTGCGACGCCCGCACGCGGGACCAGGAGCGCCGCGCCGGGGGGCCTCGCGGGCGCCGGGTTGGTGGTGTTCACCGGCGACACGCTCTTCAAGGACTCGGTCGGCGGCGTCAAAGCGCCCGGGCACACCACCTACACCGACCTGCGCGACTCGATCATGGGCACGCTCATGGAGCTGCCGGCGGACACCGTCATCTACCCGGGTCACTCCGAGCAGACGTCGGTCGCGCGGGAGTGGGACTCCAACGCGTTCATCCGCGTCTGGCGGGGCCTTGACGCCGAGGGCTCGCAGCCGTGCACGGCGCTCGGCCAGCCCGCCACGCTGGTGCTGCTGGGAGCCGACTACGACGGTGGCACCAAGGCCTGGGTGCGCTGGGAGGACGGCTCAGACGACATCGTTCCCGGCTCGCGCGTGGAGCGGCGCGCCTAGCGAGCGCCGTCCCGGATACTCGCCGGCGCCGGCCAGCTCCTAGCATGATGAACATGGCGCGCGAGAACGAGAAGATCCCGACCTCGCGCGCGCGGCGTACGGCTACCGTCGCCACGCTCGCCGCGAGCGAGGCCGTCAAGCAGTTCGGCACACGCGCAGCGAACGTGACGCGCGGCGAGGAGGCCTCCGAGGAGGCCATGGCCCGCCGTCAGCTGGAGACGGCTAAGCAGATCGTGGCGGTGCTGGGCACGATGAAGGGCGCCGCGATGAAGCTCGGGCAGGTGATGTCGTTTCTGGACGTCGGCCTCGTGGCCGAGGAGCATCGAGAGGAGTTCCAGCGCGAGCTCGCCAAGCTGCGCGACGCCGCGCCCACGGTGTCGTTCAAGCAGATGCGGCGCGTGATCGAGGAGGACCTGGAAGAGCCGATCTCCGAGGTCTTCGCATCCTTCGAGGAGGAGCCGATCGCGGCCGCGTCGATCGGGCAGGTCTACCGGGCGACGCTCGCCGACGGCCGCGAGGTGGCCGTCAAGGTGCAGTATCCGGGTGTCGCCAGCGCGGTCAGGGCGGACATGCAGAACCTGGACATGATCCTGCGCCTGCTCAAGCGCATGACCCCCGCGCTCGACGTCAAGGCGATCGCCGGGGAGATCAAGGAGCGGATCGTCGAGGAGCTCGACTACGAGCTCGAGGCCCAGAACCAGCGCTCGCTGGCGCGTATCTTCGCCGGCCATCCATTCATCGTCGTGCCCGACGTGGTCACCTCGCTCTCGCGCGAGCGGGTGCTGGTGAGCGAGTTCGTCGACGGCGTCGGCTTCGAGGATCTCAAGGGCCGCTCGCAGGCCGAGCGCAACCGCATCGGCGAGATCATCTTCCGCTTCTTCCTCGGCTGCCTGTATCGCCACCGGCAGTTCTCCGGCGACCCCCACCCCGGGAACTTCCTGCTGCTGGGCGACGGGCGCGTCGCGTTCCTGGACTTCGGCCTGTTCAAGCGCCTGGACGCCGAGCCGGTGGAGCTCGAGCTGGCCTGTCAGCGAGCGGTCGCCGAGGGCGATGCGGCCACGCTGCACGAGCTGCTCGCCGCCTCCGGCTTCCTGCCCGAACCCGAGCGCGTCGACCCCGCGCACCTGCTGGCGTTCATCAAGGATGCGATCTGGTGGTACACCACAGCCGACGAAGACGTCCTGCTGTCCCCCGAGGTCGCCACCCAGGTGATGATCGAGAGCTCCGACCCGCGCTCGAGCCACTTCCGGGAGATGCGCCACCAGACCATTCGCCCCGAGCACCTGTTCGGCCGGCGCATGGAGATGCTGACGCTGGCCGTGCTCTCGCAGCTGCGGGCGAGCGCCAACTGGCACAGGATCGCCCGCGAGTGGATGTATGGCGACGAGCCCGTGACCGAGCTCGGTCGCGAAGAGGCCGACTTCTACCGGCGCACCGGCGTCAGCGCACGCGGCTGACGCGCCCGGCAGGGTGCTACGCGCCCCCGGCGGGGGGCGACGCGGCCGCGCGTGGACCGCGGCCGCCGGCCCCGGGCTCAGACGCCCGTCTCGGCGGTGACGCGCCCGGACTTGACCGCCTCGGCCAGAGCCCGGTGGTCACGCTCGTTCTGCTCGGCGTAGTCGCGGGAGAACCCGACGATGGCTCGAGCGAAGTGGGCGCCTTTGCCGAGGTACGCCGCGATCGCGATCCGGTCGCCGCTGCGCGCGTGGGCGCGGGCGAGCGTCCAGCCGCACAGCTGCCCATAGCGGGCCATGCCCTCGGGAGTCATCTGTTCGATTTCCGCGGAGCCCTTCCAGTCGCGCAGCTGGCGCGCATACAGGTCGTGGGCACGGTCCTCGGACCCGGCCTCGACATGCAGCCAGCCGAGGAAGATGTCGCTGCTGGCCTGCATCATGCGCTGTCCGACGACGACGCGCTCGCCGTGGTTGTCGAACTCGCTGGCGGCGAGGAACTGCTCGAGCACCGACGCCTCCGCCTCCTTCAGCTGCAGGAACAGCGGGTCCCGGTCGTCGCGGCCGAGCAGCAGCGCGATCCAGGCACGCGTGCCGACGCTGCCGACGCCGACGACCTTGCGCGCGAAGTCGACCACGCGAAACCGCTCGAGCAGCACGCGCCGGTCGCGCTCCAACGTCTTGCGGTAGGAGCGCAGGTGTTCGTGCAGCAGGTCGAACATCTCGTCGCGCTCATCGCCCTGCGCGAGGTCGTCGATCGGCACGATCAGCGGCGGGTCGGCGAGGATGCGCGTCCGGCCGTCCACCACGTGCGTCAGCTTCGAGAGCGCCGACATGCTGTCGCGCGTGCGCGCCCTGGCCAGCGTCCGCTCGGTGCGCTCGGCGATCTTGGGGGTGAGCTGGGAGCCGAGCTCCTTGACCGTGGCGTCGATGTCCAGGTGCGCGTACCACACGTCGAGGTCTCCCATCGCGGCGAAGCGCGCCATCGCCGTGCGGTACTCCTCGACGGTCTCCAGCACGATCCGGTCCTGGTGCTTGACGGAGAAGCCGTTGTTGCGCGCGGCGATCAGCATGCTCGTCGCCAGGCGCTTGACGTCCCACTCCCACGGTCCGGGCAGCGTCTCGTCGAAGTCGTTGACGTCGAACACCAGCTCGCGCTCGGGCGAGGCGAAGATGCCGAAGTTCGACAGGTGCGCGTCGCCGCAGCACTGCACCGTCAGCCCCGAGCGCGGCGTCGGCGCCAGGTCGCTCGCCATGATCAGCGCCGCGCCCCGGTAGAACGTGAACGGCGAGACCAGCATGCGCCCGTAGCGGATCGGCACCAGCTCGCGCACGCGCGTGGAGGCCTGGCGCTCGAGCAGCTCGACCGGATCGACGCGCTGCGCCGCCGGCTCGAAACCGGCGTGGCTCGAGCGCGGCGCCTGTGCGCGTGCCGCCTTCCCGCGCGCTGCCCGCTCCGCCACGCTCAGGTGCGCCACCCGCTCCGCCGCTCCCGGGTGTCCCGTTCGCTCAGACACGCCCACATGCGCCACGCGACGCTCTCAGAACCCGGTGTTCGTCTTGACGCGCTTGCGGTCCGCAGGGTGCAGGCGGCCCTTGGCGGCGAGCGTCTTGCACGCCTCGGCGATGTCATTGCCGAGGCACATCGTCAGCGAGTGCCCGAGCGTCTCCTTGACGAGCACGCGCATGATCTTCACGTGTTCTGCGTTGGGCGGCAGCGTGTAGGCGGGCACCATCCAGCCGCGCTGCGCGGCCAGCTGTGCCGCCACGTCGAACTCGTCATAGGAGTGCTCGCCGGCGAGTTTGAAGGCGACCAGCGGAAGCTGCTCGTCCTGCTCGCCGCCGATCAGCTCGAACTCGCCGATCTTCGCGATCTCCTTCGCGAGCGTGCGCGCGTTGTACTTCATCGTCTCCATCACATAGCGGTAACCGGAGTGACCCAGACGCGCGAAGTTGTAGTACTGCGCGAGCACCATCGCCGAGCCGGTCGAGAAGTTCAGCGTGAACGTCGCGTCGCGCTTGCCGAGATAGTTCTCGTAGAACACGAGGTCCTCCGGCAGGTCGGCCTTCTCCCTGAACACCAGCCATCCGATCCCGGGGTAGACGAGCCCGAACTTGTGGCCTGAGACGTTGATCGAGCGCACCTGCTCGAGCCGGAAGTCCCACTCGGACTCGGGATACAGGAACGGCCACACGAAGCCGCCGCTGGCGGCGTCCACGTGCAGCGGCACGTCCAGGCCCCGCTCGTTCTTCAGGCCCACCAGGTAGTCGTTGATCCCGCGGATGTCGTCGGCGTGTCCCGTGAACGTCGTGCCCAGCACCGCCGCCACGCCGATCGTGTTCTCGTCGATGTGCGGCTCGACGTCCTCGGGCCCGATCGTGTACTTGTCGGGCTTCAGCGGCACGATCCGTGGCTCCACGTCGAAGTAGCGGCAGAACTTCTCCCAGACGACGTGCACGTCGCCGCCGAACACCAGATTGGGCCGGTCGACCGCCTTGCCCGCGTCCTGTCGGCGCCCGCGCCACTTCCACTTCAGCGACAGCGCGCCCAGCATGATCGCCTCCGAGGATCCCTGCGTGCGCGCGCCCGTGGTCTCGCCCGGCGCGTTGAAGAGGTCGGCGAGCATCCGGATGCAGCGCTGCTCGATCTCCGCCGACTGCGGGTACTCGGCATGATCGATGAAGTTCACGCGCAGCGACTCGAGGATCACCTCGTCGGCCTCGGGCTCCATCCAGGTGGTCACGAACGTCGCGAGATTGCGCGCCGGCAGGCCGTCGAGCACGGTCTCCTCTTCGACCAGGCCCTTCGCTTCCTGCGCCGACATGCCGTGCCGCGGCAGCTTGTGATCCGGCGCCGGCTCGAGCAGGTAGCGGTTGCCGTAGATGCTCTCGAGCTTCTCGATCTGGCTGCGCGTGGGCGCCGGCGGGGCGGCGGCGGGGCGCTTGTCGGCGCTCTGGCGCTCGGGTGGCACGGTCATCCTCCAATGGTCGCAGTACTGTGCACGTCGAGCATGACTGACGGCGCGCTCGAGACGGTGCACCTACACGACGAGGCCGCGGCGCTCGAGGCCGCGTTCGTTCCCCGCGCCGGGATGCTGTGCTGCTCGCTGCGCCATCGCGGCGAGGAGCTGCTCGCCCAGAACGCGGGCGTGGCCGCCTACGCGCGGCAGGGCAAGACGATGGGCATCCCGCTGCTCTACCCCTGGGCCAACCGGCTCGCGAGCTTCGATTACAGCGTCGCCGGGCGCAGCGTGCGCGTCCCGCACGATCCAAGCCGCGTGCACCTCGACGCGAACGGCCTGCCGATCCACGGCGTGATCGGCGGCTGGGTGGTGTGGGAGTTGACACGTGCGCCCGATCCCGACGCGAGCTCGCTCGCCGCCAGCCTCAGCTGGAGCGACTCGCGCCCGGAGCTGTTCGAGCTCTTTCCGTTCCGTCACGACCTGAGCTACGGGGCGCGCCTGCGCGACGGACGCCTTGAGATCGAGCTGACCGTGCACGCATGCGGCGCCGATGCGGTTCCGCTGTCGTTCGGCTTTCACCCGTATCTGTCGCCGCCGGGGGCCTCGCGCGAGCGCTGGCAGATCGAGCTGCCAGCGATGCGCGCGCTGGCGCTCGACTCCAAGCAGATACCGACAGGCCCGACGCGGGAGCTCGCGGCTGAGCGCTTCGAGCTCGACGCGCGAGAGCTCGACGATGGGTTCGACACCGTGATCGAGCCCGCCCGCTTCAGCGTCGCGGGCGCAGGACGCCAGATCGAGCTGACGTTCCTCCAGGGCTACCCGTGTGCGCAGGTGTTCGCGCCCGCCGGCGGCCAGTTCATCTGCTTCGAGCCGATGACCGCGCCCACCAATGCACTGCGCAGCGGCGACGGCCTGCGTGTGCTGGCGCCCGGCGAGCGCTTTCAGGCAGGGTTCTCGGTCGCCGTCAGCGACTCACGCTGAGCTCGTCGCCGGCGCACGCTTCACCGCGAGCGCGTCACGGCACCCACGTCACTGCACCCACGTCACGGCGTCCACGGGCCGTGCCACGCTCCGAATCCCGCAACCAGCCTGTCCCCCTCCGGAGGGCCCCAGGAGCCCGGCGCATATGAATGCACGGGCGGCGGCTGGTGCAGCAGCGGTTCGAAGATCCGCCAGGTCTCTTCGACGCCGTCCTGACGCGTGAAGCGCGTGCCCTCGCCGCGCATCGCGTCGAGCAGCAGCACCTCATACGGCGTCGGCGCCTCTCCGCCCTGCTCGGCGAACTCGACGTCGAGGTGGACCGCCTCGGGGCCGGCGAGGTCGGCGCGGTGCGCGTCGAGGACCACGCGCGTGCCGGTTCCCGGGTCGAGCTTGACCACGAACTGGTTGGGCTCGGGGCGGCGGTGCCCGTGCTCCATGAAGCCCAGGCGCGGCGGGTCGCGGAACACCGCCCGCAGCTCGGTCTGCGTGAGCGGGAGCTTCTTGCCGGTGCGGATGAACCACGGCACGCCCGACCAGCGCCAGTTGTCGATCTCCAGGCGCACAGCCGCGTAGGTCTCGGTGGTGGAGTCCCTGGCGACGCCGTCGATGTCGAGATAGCCGTCGTACTGGCCACGGACGTAGTGCGCAGGGTTGGCGTCGGCGATCGAGCGGAACACCGCGAACTTTGCGTCCTTGAGGGTGTCCGCGTCGCGGCCCGCGGGCGCCTCCATCGCGGCAAGCGCGACCAGCTGCATCAGGTGGTTGACGACCACGTCGCGCAGCGCGCCCACTGGGTCGTAGAAGTGTCCGCGGTCCTCCACGCCGAACTCCTCGGCCATCGTGATCTGCACGTAGGCGATGTGGTTGCGGTTCCAGATCGGCTCGATCATCGTGTTGGCGAACCGCAGGTACAGGAGCTCGTCGGTGCCCATCTTGCCGAGGAAGTGGTCGATCCGATACAGCTGCGACTCAGCGATGTACTGGTGGATCTCGGCGGCCAGCGCGCGTGCGGAGGCCAGGTCGTGGCCGAACGGCTTCTCCACGACCACGCGAGCGGTCTTCGTCAACCCGGCGCCGGCGAGCTGCTTGATCACCGGCCCGAACAGGAACGGCGGGATCTCCAAATAGAAGACCGGGGTGCGGGCGGCGCCGACGGCGGTGGCCACGCGCTCATACGTGGCGGCGTCGGTGAAGTCGCCGTTGACGTATGACAGCCGCGCGGCGAAGCGCTCGAACACCGCCGCGTCCAGCGACTCGCCGGTCCCTTCGATGCATTCGCGCGCGTGCTCGCGCAGGCGCTCGACGCTCCAGTCGTCGACCGCCACTCCCACGATCGGGCAGTCCAGCAGGCCACGCCGCTCCAGCCGGTACAGCGAGCGGAAGGTCATCACCTTCGCGAGGTCGCCGGTGATCCCGAAGATGACTAGGACGTCGGCGTCAGCGGGCACGAGCGCTGATGATTCCAGATAGGTTGTGGCGATGCCCGACGAGCGTGTCGCGCAGGGCGAGCTCCACGACCT
This sequence comes from Solirubrobacteraceae bacterium, assembly GCA_050012835.1. Classification (GTDB taxonomy): domain Bacteria; phylum Actinomycetota; class Thermoleophilia; order Solirubrobacterales; family Solirubrobacteraceae; genus Palsa-744. Next base: position 8,570 of record JBEKGK010000033.1, read on the forward strand.
GGCGCCGATGGTTCCGCGCACGCGGCACCTGCTGGCGCTGGAGTTCGGGTCCAAGGCGCAGTTCGACGATCCGAGCCTGGAGTGGCGCAGGCTGTTCTCCGAGCTGCTCGGCACGTTCATGCTGGTGCTCGTCGCAGCGGGAGGCGGGATCCTTCACGGCGAGGGGCAGATCAGCCTCGCCGCTGCCGTCGTCGCGCCCGGGCTGATGGTGATGGCGATCATCCTGTTCATGGGTGCGGTCTCCGGCGCGCATCTGAACCCGGCCGTGTCGCTCGCGTTCGCCCTGCGGGGGGATTTCCCGTGGAAGCGCGTGCCTGGCTACATCGTCATCCAGCTCGTGGGCGCCGCGCTGGCGTGCCTGTTCCTCGATGCCGTGTTCGGCGACATCCAGCATCTCGGCGCCACGCTGCCGGGGGCGGGCTACGCCGACTGGCAGGCGCTGCTGATGGAGGTCGTGCTGACCGCGTCGCTGGTGAGCGTCATCCTGGGGACCGCCTCCACCGCGCAGAACGTCGGCCGCGTCGCCGCGCTGGGCGTCGGCGGCTACATCGCGCTCGCCGGCCTGTGGTCGGCGCCCGTCAGCGGCACCTCGATGAACCCGGCACGCTCGTTCGGCCCGGCGCTCGTGAGCGGAGACTTCAGCGGCTACTGGGTCTACGTGCTCGGCCCGATCGCCGGCGCGCTGATCGCCGTCGGCTGCGCCCACATCCTGCGGGGAGGCGGCGGCGACCCGATGGCCTACGCGGCCGGGTCCGGCAGCCTGGACCCCGGCGAGCACCGCGAGGCATCGAGCGAGCCGCGGACCGGCGAGCCGCGGTCGGGTCAGCCGCGCTTGGGCTAGAGCACCTGGATCTGGAACAGGCTCGTGGTGCCGGGCCGGCCGGAGGGCAGTCCGGCGGTGATGCCCACGCGCTGGCCGCGCTCGCACCAGCCGAGCTCCACCACCCGCCGGGCGGCGTCGGCGATCAGCGCCTCGGTGGTCTCGTGGCGCGGCATCGACGCGGCCTGCACGCCCCACATCAGGCCGCAGCGCCTGACGGTCTCTTTGCCCGGCGAGAGCGCATAGATCGGCACCGTCGGGCGGTGGGCGGAGACGAGTCGCGCCGAGCGGCCGGACAGCGTGGGGATCACCAGCGCGTCCAGGCGCAGCTCGCGCGCGGCGTCGCAGAGGTTGTGGGCGATCGTGTAGGCGGGGTCGGAGTGGGTACGGCGCACGCGCGACTGGTTCCAGCTCTCGTATGGGGCGATCGACTCGGCCTGGACGGCCACTGCGGCCATCATCGCGACCGCCTCGACCGGGTGGGCGCCGACGGCCGTCTCCTGGGAGAGCATCACCGCATCGGTCCCGTCCAGGATCGCGTTCGCCACGTCGGCGACCTCCGCGCGGGTCGGGCGCGAGGAGGCGACCATCGAGTCGAGCATCTGCGTGGCGGTGATCGACGGCCGCGCCATCCAGCCGGCGAGCTCGAGCAGCTGCTTCTGCACGATCGGCACCTGCTCGATCGGCAGCTCGATGCCCAAGTCGCCGCGCGCCACCATCACGCAGTCGGTGACGGCGAAGATCTCGGCGGCGCGCTTGACCGCCTCGGGCTTCTCCATCTTGGCGATCAGCGGCAGGCGCGTGTGGTCGCGCACCGATTCCACGTCCTGCGGCGACTGCACGAACGACAGCGCGACCATGTCCACGCCGATCGACTCGCCGTGGGCCAGCAGGTGCAGGTCCTCCTCGGGCACCGCCGGCAGCGAGGACACCGGGCCGGGGATGTTGAGCCCCTGCCGCGATGCGACGGCGCCGCCGATCTCGATCTCGCAGTCGACCTCGCACGCGCCCGCGCGCACGTCGACCACGCGCAGCCGAATCGAGCCGTCGGCCAGGTACAGGATCGAGCCGTCCTGCACCGCGTCCGGCAATCCCGCCCAGGAGATGCTCATCTCGTGCGCGTCGCCGGCGCGCTCTCCGTCTCCACACGAGAACGTCAGTCGCTCACCGGGGGTCAGCTCGACCACGTCCTCGCGCAGCGGGCCGATGCGGAGCTTCGGCCCGGGCAGGTCCTGGAGGATCGCGATCGGGCGCCCGGCCCGCTCGGCGGCGTCGCGCACGCGGTGGACGGTCTCGGCGTGCTCCTCGAGCGTCCCGTGCGAGTAGTTCAGCCGCGCCACGTCCATGCCCGCCTCGACCATGCGCATCAGCGTCTCCGGCTCGCGCGAGGCGGGGCCGATCGTGGCGACGATCTTGGTGCGGCGCATGCCCGCAAGGTATAGACGCCGGGGCCGAAGTGCGTAACCGGGGTGTGGCCAGGCCGGCGGCGTAGGATCGAGGGGTGCTCGGCCCCTCGCGACAACTCCCTCATGTCGGAATCAGGGCCCGCATCATGGACTTCGGCGGGGGCTTCGAGCTGGGCGTCGTCGTGGCGGTGCACGACGACGGCCGGCGCCTGGAGGTGCGTGGCGAGCGGGGAGAGGTGCTCGAGTTCGTGCTCAGCCCGGCAACTGCCAGGTTCGTGTCAGCGGGGAGTGCCCACGGGCCGCGGTTGGAGCTGCTCGGGGACCATGAGTGACATCGCGCCGGCACGCGAGCCCGGTGCTCGACGCTATGGTCAAGCGATGGAGCTGAGAGTCTTCGCGGAGCCTCAGGAAGGCGCGAGCTACGAGCAGCAGCTGGCCGCCGCACTGGCCGCTGAGCGGCTCGGCTTCGGCGCGTTCTTCCGCTCGGACCACTTCCTGCGGATCAGGCCGGGGGATCCGCTGCCGGGGCCGACCGACTCGTGGGTGACGCTGGGGGCTCTGGCCCGCGAGACCAGCACCATTCGCCTGGGAACGCTGGTGACCTCGGCGACGTTTCGGCTACCGGGCGCGCTGGCGATCGCCGTGGCCCAGGTCGACGCCATGAGCGGGGGGAGGGTGGAGCTGGGGCTGGGGAGCGGCTGGTTCGAGCAGGAGCACACGGCCTACGGCATTCCGTTTCCGTCGCTCGGCGAGCGCTTCGATCGGCTGGAGGAGCAGTTCGCGATCCTCAGCGGCCTGCGGGCGACTGCGCTCGGGGAGCGGTTCTCCTATGAGGGCGCGCACTACCGGCTTCTCGATTGCCCGGCGCTGCCCAGGCCGGCCAGCGCTTCGGGGCCGCCGCTGATCGTGGGAGGCCTCGGCGCACGGCGCACGCCGGCCCTGGCTGCGCGCTACGCGGCCGAGTTCAACGTTCCGTTCGCTGACCTCGAGCGCACCCGGACCCAGTTTCAGCGAGTGCGCTCCGCCTGTGAGCAGGCCGAGCGCGACCCGGACTCGTTGGTGTATTCCCACGCCGTGACGGTGTGCTGTGCCGCGAGCGACAGCGAGCTGCGCCGGCGTGCCGGGCGCATCGGCAGAGACCTGCGGGAGCTGAGGCGCGCCGGCGCCGCCGGCAGCCCCACCGAGGTTCTCGAGCGGCTGGCTGCCTTCGCCGAGGCTGGCTCCCAGCGCGCCTACCTGCAGGTGATCGACCTTGACGACGTCGACCATCTCGAGCTGATCGCCGCCGAGGTCATGCCGCATCTGGCCTGAGCGTCAGAGCAACGAGCCCGCCTACACGCCGAGCAGACGCTCCACGACCAGCTGGTCGATTCGCTCGTGGCCTGCGCCCCTCGCCGCCATGGCATCCAGTGCGAACGTCTCCTCGCTGAGGGCGCGGGCGCGATCCTGCGTGTAAGGGCCGACGGTCGCCTCTGCGAGCGCCGGCACCTGAGCGGCCGCGAGGGCCTCCGCCATGCGCGGATCGGACTCGAGCTCGCGGGCCTTCTCGGCGAGGATCAGGTAGGTGCGCATGCAGCCGCGGGCGAACTCCGCCACCCCGTCCTGATTCTCCACGCGCAGCGCGTGCGCGTCGAAGTGGCGCGGACCCGCGTACCCGGATGTCTCGAGCAGGCGCACGAGTAGGAACGCCTCCTTGACGTCCTCCTGGCCAAAGCGTAGATCCTGGTCGAAGCGGCTCATCTTCTGGGCGTTGAGGTCGATGTGGAAGAGCTTGCCGGCCCACAGGGCAAGCGCGACCGCATGCACGAAGTTGAGTCCGGCCATCGTCTCGTGGGCCACCTCGGGGTTGACGCCGACCATCTCGGGATGCTGGAGATGGCCGATGAAGGTGAGCGCGTGGGCGACCGTGGCGAGGAACGAGTCCCCGCGCGGCTCGTTCGGCTTGGGCTCGATCGCCAGGCGCAGCTCATAGCCCTGGTCGCGCACGTAGCCGCAGAGGAAGTCAATCGCCTCCAGGTACCGGCTGAACGCATCGACTGGCGGCTTGGCGGCCGTGACCTCGCTGCCCTCGCGGCCGCCCCACAGCACGAACGTGGTGGCCCCGAGCTCGACGCCGAGGTCGATCGCGCGCATCGTCTTCTGCAGGGCGAAGCGACGCACGTCGCGGTCGTTGGACGTGAACGCCCCATCCTTGAAGACGGGGTTGGTGAAGAGGTTGACGGTGGTCATCGGGACGCACATGCCCGCCTCCGCCACGGCCGCGGTGAAGCGCGCGACGATTCGATCGCGCTCCGCCGCCGAGGCGTCGAACGGCACGAGATCGTTGTCGTGCAGGCTCACGCCCCAGGCTCCCAGCTGACCGAGGAGCTTGACGGTGTCGACCGGATCCACGGGCGCGCGCGTCGGATCGCCGAAGGGATCGCGCCCGACGTTGCCAAGCGTCCACAGCCCGAAGCTGAAGCGATGCTCGGGTCGCGGCTCGTATGCGCTCACAGTTGGTCTGCGCTCCCACGTCTGTTGTCGATCCGGTGCACGACGCAGGCATCGACCCGCTGTCCGTCACAATAGGCCACCGCTGGGCTCACGGCGCCTGCACATCCGGGAAGTGCTCCGCGCAGTGCTCGCGCAGCGCCTCGCGCACCCACGCGCGCTCCTCCGGCGAGGCCACGCGAAAGCGCGCGAGCAGCTCGCGCTGGCGCTCCAGCGGCGCGCCGGCGATCACCCAGCGCACCGCCAGGCGCTCGAACAGCAGCTCGCCGGCGCGCTGCCAGGCGTCCTCCTGCGTGCTCGACGGCCTGCCCGCCGCGCCCGGCGCGAGCGCCTGCGCATACTCCTGCCGGGAGCCCGGCGTGAGCGAGCCGCGCAGCGTGAGCACGTTGCCGTGCGCGTCCGTGTAGTCGCTGTCCGGCGCGGCGAGCTTCTCGGCGCGCTGCTGCTGCCGGCGCCCGCGCTTGCCCACGCTCAGCCGGCGTCGGCGGCCAGTTCGAGCTGGCCGCGCACGTCGCCGGTCACCGGCTTGGCGTGGCCCGGCCACGCCGCCGCGGGCTCCAGCGCGGCGAGCTTGCGCAGGCTCGAGCGCGCCTGCTCGGTGTCGAAGTTGTAGATCGGCGCGGGCAGTCGCGGCGGGCAGTCGCGGCCCCACATGTCAAGCGTGTAGAAGCAGTCGCTGCTGAGCGCCAGGCGGTCTGACTCGCGCCACAGCGCGATCATCCCGGGGGCGTGCCCGGGGATATGCACGACCTGGAAGCCAGCGACCTCGTCGCCCTCGTCGAGCGTGCCCGAGATCGTCACCGGCCCGCCGTCCCAGGCGTAGCGATGCAGTAGCCGGTGGAACTGGCGCAGCGGCGTGGGGAGGCCGGCCAGGCCCTGTGGCCAGTAGCGAAAGCCGCCGCTGCCTTCGGCGTCCTGCACCTCGTCGGGGTGGCACAGGACGGGCACGCCGAGCGCGGGAGCGGTGCCGCGATGATCGGTGTGCCCGTGGCCGAGCACGATCCGGCGGATGCCGCCGAGCTTGGCTCCGGCGCTGGCGACCGCGCGGGTCATCGTGCGTGCGCCCGCGTCGAACAGCGTCACGCCGCCGTCGTCCTCGATCAGGTACACGTTGCAGCGCCCCGGCTGGCCCTGCACGACCCACACGCCCTCCGCCACCAGCTCCGCCTCGCCCGCGCCCAGGCGTGCGCTCAGGCGCGTCTTGGCGTTGAACGCCTGCGTCATGCGCGCTTCGGCGCTCGAGCCCTGCGGCGGCAGCATCCCGATCTGGCGCGCGAAGGTCATCGAGTCGGTGAACGCGTCGTTGCTCTGGATCAGCCCGTCGCGCACGGTCAGCAGGTCGAAGCCTTCGAGCACGACCGGCATGCCCGTGGGCGCCACGCCGCCGAAGCCGCCGGGACCGGCGAACGTGCCGGTAAGGCGCCACTGCACGCCGCAGCGCTCGCCCTCGGTCGTCGTCGAGAGCACCTGCATGCTCAGGTCAGGCAGCGCGCCGATCAGGTCGCCGATGAACGCGCGCACGCCCTCCGGCGCGAGCACGTCGACCTGGCCGCGCACGTTCTCGCGGCCGCCGTCCGCCCACAGCGACAGCGCCTGCTCGAGCTCACGCGCGTCGATCGCCCCGAAGTAGCGCCGCGCGATCGCCTCCGCCTTGCTCCCCGAGATGCGTTTGCGCGTGGCCGCCGCCTGCTGCATGTTCGCGGCGACCTCCTGCACCTTGGTGCTCGCCTCGCTGGCACTCTCTCGATCGGCCATGCCGCCTCCTTTACGCCGCTGAACGGTCGTAGTCTAGTCTCCGCGCCATGCCAGATGTGGTGAGCAGGCGCGAGCTGGGGCGCGGCGAGCGCGTGCTCCACGGTCTCTACCGCCTGCGCCTGCCGCTGCCGTGGCCGGGCGTTCCCCACTGCAACGCCTGGGCGGTCGCCGCGGGCGACGGCTTCGTGCTGTTCGACACCGGCATGCACGACGCGGACTCGCTCTCGCACCTGGAGAGGGCGCTCGCGATGTGCAACCTGCGCCTGGAGCAGACGCGGCTGGTGGTGTGCACGCACGCTCACACCGACCACTGCGGCCAGGTTGCCACGATCGTCGAGCGAGCCGGCTGCGAGGTGTGGATGCACCCCAACCGCGAGCACCTGACGCGCATGATCGAGGACCCCGAGGCGGCGTTCGCTCGGCGCCTGGAGATCGCCCGCCAGAGCGGCGTCCCGGAGGAGCCGCTGCGCCGCTACGCCGCCGAGCGCAGCGGACGCGGGTCGGGGATCGCCGGCCCGATCGAGCCCGATCGCGACCTGCTGACGGGCGTGAGCATCGGCACCGACCTCGGTGAGTGGATCGTCTATGAGACGCCGGGGCACGCGCCGTCGCATGTCTGCATGTTCCAGCCCGAGCGCCGCCTGCTGGTCTCCGGCGACCATCTGCTCGGGCGCATCTCGCTGTACTTCGACTACGGCTACTCGCCCGACCCGGTGGGCGAATTTGTCAATTCGCTGGGAGTAGTGGAGAAGCTCGGCGCGCGCCTTTGCCTGCCCGGGCACGGACGCACGTTCGCTGACGTCCACGCCCACATCCAGGGCAACCGCGCACTTATAGACGAACGCCTGGCGCGTGTGCGCGAGGCGCTGGACGGAAACGAGCTGACGGTGTTCGAGCTAGTCCCGCACGTCTACGGGGACTCGCTCTCCGAGCAGAACGCGCACTGGCTGCTGTCGAAGATCCTCTGCTACCTGACCCACCTGCAGGCGCTCGGCAAGGTCCGCCGCATCCCCGGCGAGCCCGAGCGCTGGACTGCATAATCAGAGGATGCGCATCGATCGGATCCTCGCGGATCAGGACCCGCCCACCCCGGTGTTCTCGTTCGAGTTCTTCCCGCCCAAGACGGCGGACGGCGAGCGCAACCTGTATGCGGCGCTGGCCGAGCTGAAGACGCTCGAGCCGTCGTTCGTGTCGGTCACCTACGGAGCGGGCGGGTCCACGAGGGAGAAGACGATCGAGATCGTCAAGCGCATCCGCGAGGAGTACGGCCTGGAGGCGATGGCCCACTTCACGTGCGTCGGCGCGACCGTGGCGGAGCTGCGCGCCACGCTCGATGAGATGCGGGACGCGGGCATCGACAACGTGCTCGCGCTGCGCGGCGACCCGCCGGCCGGTGAGGAGGTTTGGATTAAGACGGATGGCGGGCTGGAGTACTCGAGCGAGTTGGTAGCGCTCATCGCGGGCGGCTACCCGTTTGCGATTGGTGCGGCGTGCTTCCCGGAGACGCACATCCACGCCACGAGCCCCGAGGACGACCTCCAGCACCTGGCCGAGAAGGTGAGCGCGGGCGTCGACTTCCTGATCACGCAGCTGTTCTTCGACAACGCCGTGTACTTCGACTTCGTCGAGCGCGCGCGCGCCGCCGGGATCGAGGTGCCGATCATCCCCGGCGTGATGCCGATCACGCGGGTCGGCCAGGTCGAGCGGATGGCGAGCATGTGCGGCGCGTCGATCCCCGAGGGTCTGCGCCGCGAGCTGCACGCGCGCGGCGAGGATCCCGAGGAGGTGCTCGACTTCGGCGTCGCCTACGCGACTCTCCAGTGCGCCGAGCTGCTCGCCGCGGGCGCGCCGGGAATCCACTTCTACACGCTCAACCGCTCGCCCGCCACGCGCGCGATCCTCAGCGCGCTGAAGCTCGCCAAGCCGTGGGAGAAGGCCATCTACCCCAGTTCGATCTCAAGCCCCTCGGCCACCCGCGGCGAGCCGTCGGCGGCCTCGTAGCGGATGTCGACCGAGTCGTTCTGCCGGTAGGTGCCCACGCCCCAGGCGCCCAGCAGCCAGCGCCAGCCGCTGATCTTGTCCTTGCGCAGCTCACGCTCGAACACCAGCGCGCCTTCGCGCACGGTGTAGTCGACGCCGAGCTGCTGCGGCACGCCGTTGAGGTAGACCTCATAGGCGCCGCGAACCCCACGCGGCAGCCTGACCCGGGAGCTGGTCATCGTCGCTCGGATTATGACCGCCAGTCCGCCGGCCCCGTCAGCCGCTGCGCCGACTGCCACGGCGGTGCTGGCGCTGGGCGTAGCTGCGCTGGCGCTCGCGCGCGGCATCGACGATCGCGCGCACCTGCGAGGGCTGGCCGACCTGGTGGAGCACCCCCAGGTCCTCGGCGTCGATGCGCCGGTCGGCCAGCGCCCGTGCGCGCAGCCACTCGAGCAGCCCGTCCCACTCGCCGTCGCCCACGAGGATCACCGGGAAGTGGCGGATCGTCTGCGTCTGGATCAGCGTCAGGCACTCGAACAGCTCATCGAGCGTGCCGTAGCCTCCCGGGCAGATCACGAACGCGCTGGCGTAGCGCACGAACATCACCTTGCGGGCGAAGAAGTGGCGGAAGCGCAGGCCGACGTCCACGTACGGGTTGAGCGCCTGCTCGTGGGGGAGCTCGATGTTGCAGCCGATCGACAGCGCGCCCGCGTCGCGCGCCCCGCGGTTGGCGGCCTCCATGATCCCGGGGCCGCCGCCGGTGATCACCGCGTAGCCGGCGCGCCCGAGGCATGCGCCGACCTCGCGTGCGAGCTCGTAATGGGGGTGCTCCGGGGGCGTGCGCGCAGAGCCGAACACGGTGACCGCGCGTCCGACCTTCGCGAGCGCGTCGAAGCCTCGGGCGAGCTCCGCGGCGATATCGCGGATGCGCTCGGAGTCCGCCGCCCGCACCCCCGGGGGCTCGTCGCCGAGCCACAGCAGCAACTCCGCGTCGAACGTCTGCATGTCGGCGTCCGCGCGCTCGGTGTGCTCGCTCGAGTCCACGGCGCAAGGGTATGCGCTGGGGGCGCGCGCCCGGTCTGGCGTGTGCCGCGTGTGCCGGCGCGCGATCGTTACAACATGGAACGATCACCGTATTGGGCTTGGCGTGCACGCCCGGTCGGTATTGGGCCTAGCGTGCACGCCCGGCCGGGCGCGTACCCTCAGCGGGAGATGGCCGAGCCGCGCGCGCACGAGATCCCCTACACCGTCCGGCGCTCGTCGCGTGCGCGACGCGTGCGCGTCAACGTGCACGCCCACACGGGTGTCGAGGTCGTGCTCCCGGCCCGCGCGCCCGAGCGCGCCGCCGCGGCCGCCGTCAGCGAGCTGCGCCCCTGGATCGAGAGTCGCCTGGAGGAGGCCCAGCGGGTGCTCGCGCGGATCGCCGCTCGTGCGGGAACCGTCCCGTATCTGGATGCGGCGCTGGAGCTGGTCCCGCAACCGGGCCGCCAGCGTGTGCACCGCGACGGCGGGCGGCTGCTCGTGCCGGCGGGCGACCACCGCCCGGCGCTCGAGCGCTTCTACCGGCGCGCGGCGCGCGCGGAGATCGCGCCGCGACTGGATCGCGCCACCGAGCTCGCCGGCACCCCCTACAGCGGCCTGGACATCCGCGCGCAGCGCACCCGCTGGGCCTCGTGCTCGGCGACCGGCCACATGAGCTTCAACTGGCACCTGCTGCTGGCGCCCGAGCGCGTGCTCGAATACGTCGTCTGGCACGAGGTCTGCCATCTGCAGATCCTCGACCACTCGCCGCGCTTCTGGGCGCTGTTGGGGCGGCGCTGGCCGAGCTACCGCGAGGATCGCCGGTGGCTCAGCTGCCACGGGGCGACGCTCGTACTTTGATGCCCGAGCCAACGCCTGTATAGCCATAGTGATACAGGCGTTGCTTTGAGAGATATCGAGCCGGCGGCTACCCCCGCTCGCCGACCTGCCCGTAGTCGCGGTCGCGCTTGCCCGTGTAGATCTGGCGCGGACGGGCGATCTTCTGCTCTGAGTCCTGCACCATCTCGAGCCACTGCGCGATCCACCCACTGGTGCGCCCGATCGCGAACATCACCGGGAACATCGCCACGGGCAGGCCCAGCGCCTCGTAGATCAGGCCGGAGTAGAAGTCGACGTTCGGATACAGCTTGCGGGAGGTGAAGTAGTCGTCGTCGAGCGCGCGCTTCTCCAGCTCGCTCGCGATGTCCAGCAGCGGGCTCTTGCCGCGCACCTCGAACACGTCGTCGAGGTATTTGCGGATGATGCGCGCCCGCGGGTCGTAGTTCTTGTAGACGCGGTGGCCGAAGCCGATCAGGCGCTCGTTGCCCGCCTTGACGCCGTCGAGGAAGCCTGGGATGTTCTCGACGCTGCCGATCCGGCTGAGCATGCGCAGCGCCGCCTCGTTGGCGCCGCCGTGCAGGGGGCCGTATAGCGCCGCGACCCCGGCGGCGAGGGCCGAGTAGGGGTCGACCTGGGTGGAGCCGACCGAGCGCACCGCGCTGGTGGAGGCGTTCTGTTCGTGGTCGGCGTGCAGGATGAACAGCACGTCCAGCGCGCGCTCCAGGCGAGGATCGGGCTCGTACTTGAGCTCGGTCATCTTGTACATCATCGACAGGAAGTTGCCCGCGTAGTTGAGGTCGTTGTCGGGATACACATAGGGCTGGCCCATGTTGTGCCGAAACGCGAACGCCGCCAGCGTGGGCATCTTCGCCAGCAGCCGGATGATCTGGATGCGGCGGTGCTCCTCGTCGTGGATCTTGTTGGCGTCCGGGTAGAACGTCGAGAGCGCGCCCACGGAGGCCACCAGCATGCCCATCGGGTTGGCGTCGTAGCGGAAGCCCTGCATGAAGGCCTTGGTGTTCTCGTGCACGAACGTGTGCACCGTGATCTCGGCGACCCAGTCCTCGAGCTGCGATCCGGTTGGAAGCGCACCGTTGATCAGCAGGTAGGCGACCTCCAGGTAGCTCGAGTGCTCGCACAGCTGCTCGATCGGGTAGCCGCGGTGCTGCAGGATGCCGGCGGCGCCGTCGACGTAGGTGATCGAGCTGCGGCACGAGGCGGTGTTCATGTATGCGGGGTCGTAGACCATCAGCCCGAAGTCCTGATCGTCGATCTTGACCTGCCGCAGGTCCATCCCTCGCACAGTGCCGTCCTGGATCGGCAGCTCGTAGCTCTTGCCGGTGCGGCTGTCGGTCACCGTGAGCATGTCCTGTGCGGGCGCCACGCCATCGCCGGCAGCCTCGTCGGTGCCCCCGGCGGTGGTGCCCTCGATCGTCGATCGCTCGGTGCTCATGTGTCTCTCCTGTCGGCGGTTGCGGATGGTCTCTACCGATTATGAGCAACCTCGCACGTGCGCTCGCCGCCGGCGGCGAATCGGGCTCAGCGGTGCGGCTGGCGCTGGCGCGAGGCGAGCACGCGTGTGCGGCGGGGAGCGGCGGGCGCGGGGTCTCCGTGCGGGCCGCGCCTGGGCGCGCGCGGCAGTCGCGAGCGCGGGTGGTGTGGGTGCAGCGGCAGCTGGCGCGGGCCGATGCCGCCGTCGCGCCCCGGCTCGGTCTCCGGGGTCTGGCGCACGGCCCAGCGCACGATCCCGAACAACGCCAGGATCGGGATCTTCAGGATGACCATCAGCCAGATGAACGTCCAGGTCGTCACGTCGCCCGATCGTATACCCGGGCGCGGATCCGTACAAGCCCCCGATGCGCGATCGTAGAAACCCACGATGCGCGATTGGACATGGCCTGCTAATAGCAGTGTGACGTAGCGCGGCGCGCAGCGGCGCAGCGGCCTGGCGTCCGGTCGCTCAGCCCCGCAGCTGCAGCGGCGCGCCGCTGAACTGGGTCATCGCGTGCAGTTCGTGGATGCGCGCGGCTATCTCCTTGCCTGTGAGGCGCTCCATGCGCTCGGTCCCGAACTCCTCGACGTTGAACGACGCGAGCACCGTCGCGTGTGCCATCGCGCGTCGCAGCAGCTCGTCGGAGAGCTCCTGGTCTGGGTGCGCGGCGATGTAGCCGACGAGCCCGCCCGCGAAGGTGTCGCCCGCGCCGGTGGGGTCGATCACGCTCTCCAGCGGATACGCGGGCAGCGCGAAGAAGCCCTCCCGTGTGACCAGCGCCGCCCCGTACTCCCCCTGCTTGGCCACGACCACGCGCGGGCCGCGCGCGCCCTCCTGCTCCGGGGAAGGGGACCAGGAGAGGACCTCGCGCGCGGCGGCGACCAGGTTCGGCTTGCCCGTCAGCTGGCGCAGCTCGGCGTCGTTGAGGATCACGCAGTCGACGTTCTCGATCGCGCGCACCAGCGAGTCGCGTGCGATGTCGATCCACAGGTTCATGGAGTCGAGCGCCACGAAGCGCGCTTTCGGTAGCTGGCGGCGGACCTGCTGCTGCAGATCCGGCTGGATGTTCGCCAGGAACAGCACGTCGCTCGAGCGCGAGCCCTCCGAGAGCTTTGGCGAGAAGCCCTCGAAGACACCCAACTGCGTGTCGATGGTCTCGCGCGAGTTCAGGTCCCAGCCGTACTCGCCCTGCCAGAAGAACGTCTTGCCGCCGCTGACGCGCTCGACGTCGGACACGTCCACGCCGCGAGCGCGCATCACCTCGAGCTGGGGCTCGCCGAAGTCCTCGCCGACCGGGCCGACGACGCGCACGTCGTCGAAGAACGACGCCGCCAGGGAGAAATGCACGGCTGCGCCGCCGAGCATTCGCTCGCGCTCGCCGAACGGCGTCTTGACGGTGTCATAGGCAATCGATCCGACCACGGTGATGGGCATGGGCGCGCACCTTAGAGCACCCCGCCCGCTGCCGGCGCGCACGACGGGCGGGTGCGGGCGGCCGGAGGCGTCAAGGGGTGGCGCGGGCGCCACTCCGATAGCCTCGGAGCCGATGCGAGCGATCCAGATGACCGAGTTCGGCGGCCCCGAGGTGCTCAAGCTCGCCGAGCTGCCCACACCGCAGCCGGGTCCCGAGGAGACGCTCATCAAGGTCACCCGCGCGGGGCTGAACTTCGCGGACACACACACGCGCACCAACTCCTACGTACAGAAGGCCACACTCCCGCTGGTGCCCGGTGGCGAGGTTGCGGGCGTGCGCGAGGACACGGGCGAGCGCGTGGTGGCGCTCGTCGGCAGCGGCGGCTACGCCGAGTACGCGATCGCCCCGAGCGACCGCGTCTTCCCGATCCCCGACGACCTCGACGACGGCACGGCGCTCGCGCTGATCATCCAGGGCACGACGGCATGGCACTTGTACCGCACGTCCGCGCGCGTGGCCGACGGCGAGAGCGTCGTCGTCCACGGTGCCGCCGGAGGCGTCGGCTCGATCGCGGTGCAATTGGGCCGCGTGTTCGGAGCCGGCCGGGTGATCGCGACGGCCTCCAGCGATCAGAAGCGCGCGCTGGCGGTCGAGCTCGGCGCGGACGTCGCGATCGACCCCGCCGCCGAGGGCATGACCGAGCGCCTGCTGGAGGCCAACGATGGGCGCGAGGTGGACGTCGTCTTCGACATGTCCGGGGGCGAGGTGTTCGACGCCTCCTACAGGGCGCTCGCGCCGTTCGGGCGCATCGTCGTGTGCGGGATCGCCACCGGCGAGCCCAACCAGGTCTCCACCGGCTCGCTGCTGCGCCACTCGCGCGCGGTCGTCGGCTTCTACCTGTTCCATTGCCTGCGTCGTCCCGGCATGTTCGCGGACGCGCTCGCGGATCTGTTCGCCCGCGCCGCCAGCGGCCAGCTGCGGGCGATCGTCGGCCATACATATAAATTGGAGCAGGCGGCCCAGGCGCAGATCGACCTGCGTGCGCGACGCACCACCGGCAAGCTCCTGCTCGACCCGGCCGCCTAAGCTCCATACCAACTGTCATGGCCAAGTCATTTGCCGAGCTCGGGCTGTCCGAGTCCACACTCCAGGCGCTGCGCGACGTCGGCTACGAGTCGCCCAGCCCGATCCAGGAACAGGCGATCCCGGCGCTGCTGGAGGGACGCGACGTGATCGGCCAGGCGCAGACGGGAACCGGCAAGACGGCAGCGTTCGGCTTGCCGATCATGGAGTACCTCGACCGGACCGAGCAGGTCGTGCAGGCACTCGTGCTGACGCCCACGCGCGAGCTGTGCATCCAGGTCACGCAGGCGCTGCGCACGTATGGCTCGCACAGCGGCATCGACGTGGTGGCGGTGTTCGGCGGCGCGCCGATCCGCACCCAGCAGGCGCAACTGCGCGCTGGCGGGCACGTCGTCGTCGGGACCGTCGGGCGCGTGCTCGACCTGATCTCGCGTCACTCGCTGGTGCTGCACGACTGCCGCTTCATGGTCCTGGACGAGGCCGACGAGATGCTCGACCTGGGCTTCCTGGAAGACGTCGAGAAAATCCTCTCGCTGACGCCCTCCAGCCGCCAGACGGCGCTGTTCTCGGCCACGATGCCGCCGCCGATCCGCACGCTGGCTGACCGCTACATGTACGACCCGCTGATCATCCAGGTCGAGGCGGAGACGCTCACGATCGACACGGTCGCGCAGTTCCAGCTGCCGGTGGAGACCAGGGGCAAGCCGGACAAGCTCGTGGAAGTGCTGCGCGCCGAGGCGCCTGAGCAGGCGATCGTGTTCGTGCGCACGAAGATCCGCTGCGACCAGCTGTTTCGCACGCTGCGCGACCGCGGCATGAACGTGCGCGCGCTGCACGGCGACATGTCGCAGGGCTCGCGCGACGGCGTGATGCTCGCGTTCAAGGGCGGGCGCGTGCCGATCCTCGTCGCCACGGACGTGGCCGCGCGGGGCCTGGACATCTCGACGGTGACGCACGTGATCAACTACGACGTGCCCACCAGCCCCGACACCTACGTGCACCGCATCGGACGCACCGGGCGCGTGGGGCGCTCGGGCCGCGCGATCACGTTCGTGGAGGATCGCCAGAAGCGCGAGCTGGAGGCGATCGAACGCCACATCGGCACCGCTGTCACCCAGTGGGAGCAGGGCGCGGTGGTGGCGCCGACGCCCGTGCGCGAGCGGCCGCGCAGGCACTCAAAGCCGCGGATCTCCCGGCGCGACGACAGCGAGCAGTACACCAAGCTGGTGCTCGGCGGTGGGCGCGCGGCGGGGTTGAGCGTGGCAGACATCGTCGCCTCGGTGACCTCCTCGGCGGGGCTCGACGGCGAGGCCGTTCGCGACGTGCTCGTGCTCGACCGCTTCTCGTTCCTGTCGGTGCCCGCGACGGACGCCGAGCGGGTGATCGAGGCGCTGAACGGACGTTCGATCGGAACCCGGGCGGGCAGCCAGACGCTCAGCCTCGAGCGCGTGAAGGCAAGGTAGGCGCATGTCAGTGCTCACCATGCAGACCGTTGTCAAGATGTCCCTATAGCCAGTCCTCGCCGTTCGCCAGGTCGTCGTCTCCGGGATGCGCCGCGAGCTTCTTCACCAGGGCGGCGACGATTCTCCCCGTGTCGGCACGGGTGCGCGGGCGACCGCCGGGAATAAAGATCATGCCGTGATCGCCCGGACCGCCGGGCGTGATCGCCTCGTAATGCAGGGGCCGCATATCGACGAGGTTGTCGGTGACGATCACTCGACGCTCATCACGTGCGAGGTCGACGACACGACGGTCATCGAAGGAGCACCACTCGGGGTGCTCTTGGATCGCCTGGACATCGTGGCCACGCGTGCGCAGCTTCCGCGCAATCGCGGGCGACAGCATCTCGTCGAGCAGCAGTCTCAACCGCCGAGAGCGTCGCGGGCCGCGAGGAACGCGCCGTGCGCGTCGCGAGCCTCGCGGCGATTGCGCTCGATGCGCTCGTCAACCTCTTGCGGATAGGCCGCATAGTAAGAGGCGGCAGCCTGCACGAGACCCAGCGAAAGCTCCAGATACGACGCTGTCTCAGCGAGGTCGCCGTCGTTGTCGCGTGCGACGGCGACCACCTCCCACACGTCCGGACCGCCGAGGAGCCGCGCGCGGCGACCCGAGGGGCCGTCCGCGAAGCGGATCAGCGGATGCTCGTCCATGCGCAGACCCTCCTCGACGTAACGCTGCGCGAGCGTGCGCGAGGGCATGTTCGAGCGGCCGGCGCGGTCGGCGAGCCGACCGACGGTCTGCTCGGGGAGGCGGATGCTGATTGGTACGGCGGCCATCTGTATCGTATGGTAACACCGCAAGATACGTCGGACCGACGTAAAGCGTCTTCTTAGCATGCAAACCGTAGTCAAGATGTCCCTATAGCCAGGACCTTGACGCCTCCGGGCGTATTGACGTACCCATGCGTTACATGTAACATCGTGGATATGCCGTCGACTCGTGATCGGGTGCGCCAACACCGTGAGCGCCTGCGCAGTCAGGGTCTGCGCCCACTGCAGATCTGGGTTCCAGACGTTCGAGCCCCCGAGTTCATCGCCGAGGCGCACCGCCAGTCGGTTGCGATCTCGACGAGCGAACGTGAGGCAGACGATCAAGCCTTCGTCGACGCGATCTCCTCCCCGTGGGAGGCCGAGGGCGAAGAAGCTTCCTCTCGGTGACGCGCGGCGAGATCTACACGGCCGCAGCGCGAGGACCCTACACCGGCAAGCCCCGTCCCGTCGTCATTCTTCAGGACGATCGCTTCGACGCCACCGCGTCGGTGACGGTCTGCCCGTTCACCACGAATCCTGTCGAGGCTCCACTCCTCAGGCTTCCGATCGATCCATCCGGGGACAACGGCCTCGAACAGCCAAGTCAGCTCATGGTCGACAAGGTCACCACCGTGCCGAGGTCCAGCCTCGGCGAACGTCTCGGCAAACTACGCGACGAGGAGCTCGTAGCCCTGAACCGGTCGCTGATCGTGTTCCTCGGGCTCGCCTCCGCTCACGAGTAGTCGCCCGTGCATTGCAGCCCGATACAGTAGCCCGATGCCCACCAAAGCCACGATGCAGACAACAGAAGGCGCGATCGTCTTCGAGCTGTTCGACGAGGACGCGCCCAAGACCGTCGAGAACTTCCGCAAGCTCGGCGCCGAAGGCTTCTACGACGGGCTGACCTTTCACCGTGTGATCAAGGACTTCATGATCCAGGGCGGCTGCCCGCAGGGGACCGGCACCGGCGGCCCGGGCTACACGTTCGAGGACGAGTTCAACGACCACAAGGTGGTGCGCGGGGCGCTGGCGATGGCCAACGCGGGACCCAACACCAACGGCTCGCAGTTCTTCATCGTCACCACCAAGGCCGCGTCCTGGCTGGACGGCAAGCACACCGTGTTCGGCCAGGTGACCGACGGCATGGACGTCGTCGACAAGCTCGAGGCGGTCCCCACCGACGGCGCCGATCGCCCGTCGGAGCCCGTTGGCATCGCGTCGATAGAGCTGTCCGACTGACGCTCGCTCTCGAACGGCGTCGGTCACGCCGCATCGGCCAGCATGCGCCACAGGAGTACTCTTTCCCTACCAGGTCACGAGCAGGGGAGAGTGCATCAGATGGCGAGCGTTGAGCAGCACGTCGAGCAGGAGATCCTCCAAGCCAACAGCGGCGCGCAGCAGGCCGCCGAGCAGGCGCCGGTCGAGCAGCAGCCCGCCGGTGAGATACCCGTGGAGAACCCCGCGACCGGGGAGACCATTCGCACGGTCCCCGACCTGGGCGCGGATGCGGTCGCGGAGATGGCCGCGCGCGGACGCGCAGCTCAGCCCGAGTGGGAGGCCTACGGCTTCGACGGCCGCGCACGGGTGCTCAGGCGAGCGCAGAAGTGGCTGATGGACAACGCCGAGCGCGTCGTGGAGACGATCGTCTCGGAGACCGGCAAGACCTACGAGGATGCGCAACTGGCCGAGATCGGCTACGCGGGCAACGCGTTCGGCTTCTGGGCCAAGGAGGGGCCGCGCTACCTCGCCGACGAGGCGGTCAAGTCCAGCCAGGTGCTGGTCAAGGGCAAGAAGCTGATCCTGCGTTATCGCCCGATCGGGCTGATCGGCGTGATCGGGCCGTGGAACTACCCGCTGACGAACTCCTTCGGCGACTGCATCCCCGCGCTGATGGCCGGCAACAGCGTGATCCTCAAGCCCTCCGAGATCACCCCGCTGACCTCGCTGCTGCTCGCCGAAGGGCTGCGCGAGTGCGGCCTGCCGGAGAACGTCCTGCAGATCGCCACCGGGCGCGGCGAGACCGGCGCGGCGCTGGTCGCGGAGGTGGACATGATCATGTTCACCGGCTCCACCCGCACCGGGCGCAAGGTCGCCGAGGAGGCCGCCAGGCGGCTGATCCCCGCCTCCCTGGAGCTCGGCGGCAAGGACCCGATGATCGTGCTCTCCGACGCCGACCTCGAGCGCGCGGCGAACTTCGCGACGTACTACTCGATGCAGAACGCCGGTCAGACGTGCATCTCGATCGAGCGCGTGTACGTCGAGGAGCCCGTGTACGACGAGTTCGTGGCCAAAGTCGCCGAGAAAGTGCGCGCGCTGCGCGTCGGCAAGCCCGAAGGCTACGGCTCCGTGGAGGTGGGCGCGATCACATTCCCGCCGCAGCTGGAGATCATCAAGGACCACGTCGCGGACGCAGAGCAGAAGGGCGCGCGCGTGCTGGCAGGCGGCCACCAGGTGCAGGGCGCCGGACGCTTCTTCGAGCCCACCGTGCTGGTCGACGTCGACCACTCGATGAAGATCATGACCGAGGAGACCTTCGGGCCGACGCTGCCGATCATGAAGGTCCACGACGCCGACGAGGCGGTGCGGCTCGCCAACAACTCGCACTACGGGCTGGGCTCGTCCGTGTTCACGCGCGACACCGCGCGCGGCGAGGCGATCGCACGACGGCTGGAAGCGGGCGCCGCGAACGTCAACGACGCGATGATCAACTACACCGTGCTGGAGCTGCCGATGGGCGGCGCCAAGGCCTCGGGGCTCGGCTCGCGCCACGGCGCAGGCGGGATCCGCAAGTACTGCTCGCAGCAGGCGATCGTGGTCACGAGACTGGCGATGAAGAAGGAACCCTTCATGTACCCGTACAAGCCGCGCACCTCGCGGATGCTGGCGCGCTTGTTCAAGTTCATGTACGGCCGCGGCAAGCGCGACTGACACCCGGGCGGACTACCCGGTTGAGATCCGGGCGGACTGCCGGGATGAGATCCGGGCGGACTGCCGGGTTGACTGCGGGGTTGACTATGTGTTCTGCTCAAGAGTGCGTATAGCGATGGTGATACGCACTCTGCGTGTGCACACTATGCGGCCAGCGACAAGCCCAACAGCCGTTCGAGCTCCGGGATGGTGTTCTCGGCGCTCGTATGGTGGACGGTGGCCATGCCCAGTTCCTGCGCCGGGGTGAGGTTGAAGGGCAGGTCGTCCACGAACACACACGCGCTGCTCGCAACGCCTGCGCGCTCGGCGCCCAGCTCGTACATGCGGCGCGAGGGCTTGCGCACGCCCTCTTCAGCGGAGATCACGACGCCGTCGAACAGTTCCGCGAACATCTCGTGCGGATAGCGGTGCACGCCCCACGAGTTCGACACCAGCGCCGTGCGCACGCCAGCCGCGCGTGCGCTGCGAACGGCCTGCACCATTGCCTTGTCAGGGTGCACGCCCGCGAACAGGCCGTCGATCAGGCCATCAGGCGCGACCCCGAGCTGCGCGGCGAACTGCAGCTCGAACGCGTCCTCCTCGAGTTCGCCCTTCTCCAGGGCGATCAGTAGCTCGCGGGCCGCGGGGTCCGTCCTGAAGCGCCCCATCAGCCGCTCCGGCGGGATCCCCACCGACAGGCAGTATGCGTGGAAGGACGCGAACAGGTTGGTCGTGAGCACCCCGCCCCAGTCGATCAGCAGGGCGGAGCGGACATCGCCCTCAGGCGTGTCGGGCTCCGCGTTGGCAGGCTGCGCGTTGGCGGGCTCAGGCACCGAGCGCCACCTCCTCGGCGCGTCCGGCGAGCTCGAGCACTCCCTCGCCGAACTGGCGCAGGTACGGATCGTCGGTGGTGCCGGCGATCGCGCGCTTGTAGTTGCCCTCCATGAACACCACGCTCTTCCAGAGCGCGAGCGTCGTGTACCAGCGGATGTCGCCGACCGAGCGGCCCGAGCGCTGCTCGTAGCGGGCGATCAGCTGCTCGCGGGTATTGAAGCCGTCCGCGCGCGTCACATTGCCGAGGGCTGCGCGCAGGCCCTCCATCGGATCGCC
>JBEKGK010000034.1:0-28694 GCA_050012835.1 Solirubrobacteraceae bacterium
CCAGATGACGAGCGTCGAGCCGACGATCAGGATGCCCGCCTGGCGCAGCGACTCGCCGAAGAACCTGAACACGCGCAGGCTCCACACGTCGCGCACGATCGTCCCGGTGAAGCGCCCGATCTCGCCGCCGGCGGCGAGCCATTCCCGCGGCATCGCAAGCAGCTCGTTCATTACTTGATCACCAGGATCTGCGGATGCGTGGCCAAGAGCGTCTGCGTGAAGACGTAGTTGAACGCGCCGATGCCCAGGAACGCGATCACGACCGCCTCGTTGACCGCGCGCCCGACGCCCTCGGCGCCGCCGGAGGCGGTCATGCCCTTGTAGCAGCACACGATCGCGATGATCGCTCCGAACACCGTGGTCTTGAGCACCGAGCCCCACAGGTCGGTCACGGACGCGTTCGCGAACAGCGTCCCCCAGAAGGGACCGAGGGGCTGATCGTTGGCCAGCGCGGCGAGGATCCCGCCGAAGATGCCGAACAGCAGCGCGTAGATGTCGAACAGCCCCGTCACGACCATCAGCGCGAGGAAGCGCGGGACCACCAGGTTCTTGACCGGGTCCACACCCAGCACCTGCAGCGCGTCGAGCTCCTCGCGCACCTTGCGCGCCCCGAGATCGGCGGTGATCGCCGTGCCGGCGACGCCGGCGAGCACGATCGAGGTGATCAGCGGGCCGATTTCTCGGATCGCGGCGAGCACGAAGAAGCCGCCGAGACGGTCGAGCGCGCCGAAGATCCGCAGGAAGTCCGCGGCCTGCAGGCCCGGCGCGCCGTAGTTGATCGCCACCGTCGAGATCAACAGCGGGAACCACACCAGACGCAGCGTGAACAGGAACTGGGAGACGAGCTCGCCGCCGTAGGGATACGGGGGGCGCAGGGCGGACCAGATCGTCCGACCCGTGAGGATGATCATGTCCCCGAATTCCTCGAGCACGTGCCTCACGGCGCCAAACGTCGGCTCTGCGACGTTGCGAACCATCTCTCCCCTTCCCCTCCTCGGGTCGCGATCAGTGGTCGGGCGAACTCTACGCGATGCGTCACCGGTACGCCACCGCTGGCGCTCGCCTGCCGTCCCTCCGGAATGAGCCGATCCCCACCCACCCCGACCCCCGCTGGTATCGTGGCGCGATCGTGAGGGGAGGGCCCAAAGGCTTCTGTGCGGTGGGGCATCGCGTTCGCGACGCCCCTCGGCGGGCGCCGCGAGGGTCACTGCTCGCGATCGCGGCGGGCGCACTGCTGCTCGCCGGTTGCGGCGGCGGCGCGCGTCAGGATGCCGGCGAACCGGCGGGCACGTTCGCGATGCGAGTCGTGCACCCGAGCTTCCCGGCGGCCCAGTCGATCGCGCGCCAGACGAGGTTCGTGCTGCCGGTGCGCAACACCGGCACGCACACCGTGCCCAACGTGGCCGTGACGATCGACTCGTTCGACTACACCTCGAACTATCCCGAGCTGGCCGCCGACAAGCGCCCCGTGTGGGCGATCGAACGGGGCCCGGGAACGATCGCCTCGGTGCCGGTGGAAAGCGAGGAAATCAGCCCGCCCGGCGGCGGCCAGACCGCCTACGTCAACACCTGGGCGCTCGGCGCGCTTGCGCCCGGCAAGACCCGCACCTTCACCTGGCGGGTCGTGCCCATCAAGGCCGGCACTTACACCGTCCACTACACGATCGCGGCCGGGCTCTCGGGCAAGGCGAAAGCCCGGCTCGCCTCGGGCGGGCTGGTACAGGGGCAGTTCGCCGTCGACATCGCCTCGGCCCCCAAGCTCACCCACGTCAACCCGGCCACCGGCCGCGTCGAAGCGGGACAGTTCCCCTCCAGCCCGTAGCGCCCTTGGGCGCGGCGCCCGTAGAAGTCACGTGGGCGCCGGCTCCGTTTGGCCCGCTGTCGAAAGATTCCCCCGTCGGTTTCGCCATCCGCTGATGCCCTTCGGCCTGCCGGGGGCTACGATTGCGTGCGGCGCTGCCCCGATGGAGCGCGCTCACGCCACCCCCTTTCCAGGAGGATTCGACCCCACTCATGCCCAGGACCCGCCAGCAGAACGTCACCGCCGCTCAGTGGAGCGCAAACGGAGCCGCCCTCGGCTCGCCCGATCTCACGATCGCCGACAACCAGGTCTTCGGGGCGAACGTCTTCTCCCCCGCCGTCCAGCGTCGACGGCTGCCCAAGCACGTCTACAAGGCGCTGCAGCGCACGCTCGCGCGCGGCGAGGCGCTCGACACCTCGCTCGCGGACGCGGTCGCGCAGGCGATGAAGGAATGGGCGATGGAGAAGGGTGCCACGCACTACACCCACTGGTTCCAGCCGCTGACTGGATCGACGGCCGAGAAGCACGACTCCTTCTACGGTCCCGCGGGCGACGGCACCGCGATCGCGGAGTTCTCCGGCAAGGAGCTGATCCAGGGCGAGCCCGACGCTTCGTCGTTCCCCACGGGCGGCATCCGCGCGACGTTCGAGGCCCGCGGCTACACCGCCTGGGACCCGACGAGCCCGGCGTTCATCCTGGAGAACCCCAACGGCGCGCTGCTGTGCATCCCCACGGCATTCACGTCCTGGACGGGTGAGGCGCTCGACCACAAGATCCCGCTGCTGCGCTCGATGGACGCGCTCTCCGGCGCGGCCATCCGGGCGCTTGACCTGCTCGGCGTCGATGACGCGGCGCGCGTGTTCACGACGATCGGCTGCGAGCAGGAGTACTTCCTGATCGACGAGCAGTACTACTTCGAGCGCCCCGACCTGCTGACGACCGGGCGCACGCTGTTCGGCGCCAAGCCGCCCAAGGGGCACGAGCTCGACGACCACTACTTCGGCTCGATTCCGGAGCGGATCCTCGCGTACATGCTCGAGGTCGAGCTCGAGCTCGCCAAGCTCGGCGTGCCGATCAAGACGCGCCACAACGAGGTCGCGCCGAACCAGTACGAGGTCGCGCCGATCTTCGAGAACTCCAACGTCGGCGCCGACCACCAGATGATCACGATGCAGGTCATGCAGAACACCGCGCGCCGCTACGGGCTGATCTGCCTGCTGCACGAGAAGCCGTTCGCGGGCGTCAACGGCTCGGGCAAGCACAACAACTGGTCGATGGGCACGGACACCGGCCTGAACCTGCTCGACCCGGGCGACACGCCCGCGGAGAACCTCCAGTTCCTGTTCTTCTGCGCGGCCGTGATCCAGGCGGTCAACAAGCACCAGGCGCTGTTGCGCGCCTCGATCGCAAGCGCCGGGCAGGACCACCGCCTCGGCGCCAACGAGGCGCCGCCGGCGATCATCTCGATCTTCATGGGCGCAGAGCTCGAGAAGGTCTTCACGGCGATCGAGAGCGGCAAGGTGCAGCCCTCGAAGCCCGGCTCGTTCCTCGGGCTGGGAACGCCCGTGCTGCCGCCGCTGCCGCTGCACGGCGGCGACCGCAACCGCACGAGCCCGTTCGCCTTCACGGGCAACAAGTTCGAGTTCCGCGCGCTCGGCTCGAGCTCCTCGCCCGCGTTCCCCAACACGGTGCTCAACACGATCGTCGCGGAATCGGTCGACGACCTCGCGGACAAGCTGAAGACCGCTCTGAAAGGGTCCGGCGCGACGCTCGAGAAAGCCGTCACGACGGTCGTCAAGGACGTCTGGGCCGCCAACAAGCAGATCGTCTTCGATGGCGACGGCTACTCCGAGGCATGGCACAAGGAGGCCGAGAAGCGCGGCCTGGCAAACCTGCGCACGACACCCGACGCGCTGCCGTGGCTGATCGAAAAACAGACCGTCGCCGCGTTCAAAAAATACAAAGTGCTCTCCAAGCGCGAGCTCGAGTCCCGCTACGAGGTGTTCACCGAGCAGTACGTGATCAACATCAACATCGAGGCCGAGACCGCGGCCTCGATCGGTCGCACGATGCTGATGCCGGCGGTGGTGCGCTACCTGGGCGAACTGCGCGCGAGCGGCTTGGAGGAGCTGATCGGCGAGATCGAGCCGCTGGTCAAGGAGCTGCACTTCGCGCAGCTCAAGCTCGAGGACGCCAACCTCGACGAGAACCACCCGGACGTCTCGATCATGAAGGAGGCGATCTACATGCGCGACACCGTGATCGTCGCGATGGAAGACGTGCGTGACGTCGCCGACCGGCTGGAGAAGCTCGTGGCTGACGACCTGTGGCCGCTGCCGAAGTACTCGGAGATGCTTTTTATTAAGTAGGCGTGCGCGTGGTGAGCGACGGCCGCGGTCTCGTTCTCGCGGCCGCCGTCACGTGCATCGGAGGCGTGCGCGCGGTGACCGACGGCCGCGGGCCCGATCGCGGCCGCCGGTCGGTCCCCGTGCTCCCTAGAGCAGGAAGTGGCGGCGGCCTGTGCGCTGCCGGTAGGTGCAGTCGAGCACCTGCGGGCAGCGTCTGAGCCAGCCGTAGTCGTGGCCGGGTTGGATCCCGACGATGATCGCCAGCTCGTAGTCTTCGGGACCGAAGCCGGAGGCGTCGCGGCGCGGGTCGGGGTCGATGCTGTGCAGCTCCTCGCCGTCGACGCGCAGCACGGGCACGAGCGGGTCGTGGAAGTCGACCTGCGCACCCTCGGCCTGCAGCCGCGAGATGATCTCGACGGCGGGCGCGTGCGCGCAGTCGGCGAGACCCGGCTTGTACGTGGCTCCCACGACGAGCACGCGCACGTCGCGCAGCTGGCGTCCGGATCGCCGCAGCAGCTCGTGCGCGCGCGTGGCCACGCGACGTGGGCGTGCGCCGACGGTCTGCAGCGCCTGCTCGATCAGCGTCGCCGGGCGGCCCCGCTCACGCAGCGAGGGCAGCAGATGGTGGGGATCGGCTCCGACGGCGTGACCGCCGACTCCGGCCGACGGGTAGTGAGCGACGAAGCCGGTCGGCTTGGTGGCCGCCGCGTCGGTGACCTCGATCGGGTCGAGCGCATGGGCACGGCACGCGTCCGCCATCTCGAACGCGAGCGCGATGTTCACCGCCCGGAAGCTGCTCTCGTACAGCTTCACCATCTCTGCGGCAGCCGGCGAAGAGACGCGGTGCAGCTCATGGCAGATCGGGCGCAGCAGCTCCGCGGCGTGCCTGAAGCACGTCTCGGTCACGGCTCCCACCACGCGCACGCTCGGCAGCCGCTCTTGATCGGCGACGCCGGCGTCGATGCGCTCTGGTGAGTAGGCGACGAACACGTCCTCGCCCGCGCGCAGGCCGCGCTCGCCGAGCGGCTCCACGAGCAGCTCGCGCGTGCTGCCCACGTACGTGGCGGTGCTCAACACCAGCGTCTGGCCCGCGCGCGTGTGTCGCACGACCGCCGCGCACGCGCGTGCGAGCGCTTCGTGGTTCGCCCGCCCGTGCGCGTCGACGGCGTTGGAAACGCAGACCAGCACCGCGTCCGCCTCGCTCACCGCGTCGATCTCGTCGGTCAGCGCGAAGTCCCGATCGTCGAGGTGCGCGCGCAGGTTCTCGCTACGGGCGCCGATGAGCTCGGCCCGCCCGGCGCGAATGTCGCTCAAACGGCTCGCTGAGCTGTCGATCCCCACGATCCGAAAGCCCGCCGCGCGCAGCGCCACCGCGCTCGGCAGGCCGGCGTGGTTGAGGCCCACGACCGCGACGAGCGCCCGGCCGGCGCCGGCGCCGCGCGTGATCCGCGCGCCGCCGGCGGCCGTTTCCCGCGGGGGCTCGCCGTGCCGGGTATGCATGGTCCCGTCGGCCAGCTCGCCTACGGGTACCTCGAGCAGAAACGGTGTCATAGTCGGTCCCCCTACTCGCGTTGAATCTCGGCGGCAGTGTGCACGCTCGCGAATCGGCTGTGGGAGAAGTTCGACGCTTGATCGAAGCCGGCGTCCCGCCAGGAGTACAGACGCGCCGGCCGCTTCGGGCAACCAGCCTGCCCGAAGAGGGCTGGGGCAGTCAGGAGCGGCATCTGATCGCCGATAGCATTGCCCGCAATGCCACCGCGCGACTACCTCCAGGCGATCTCCGAGCGCGTCGTCGTCTACGACGGCGGCATGGGCGCGACGCTCGAGCAGTTCGAGCTGACCGCCGAGGACTACGGCGGCCTGCAGGGCAAGTGTCACGAGGCGCTCGTGCTGAACAGGCCGGATGTGATCGAGGGGGTGCACGCCTCGATGCTCGATGCCGGCGCGGAGGTGCTCGAGACCGACACCTTCCAGGGCTCGCGGATCAAGCTCGGCGAGTGGGGCCTGGCGGACTACACCGTGGAGATCAACACCAAGGCCGCGGAAATCGCGCGCAAGGCGGCAGGCGAGCACCGCTTCGTGGCCGGCTCGATCGGGCCGACCGGCTATCTGCCGGCCTCCGAGGACCCCTCGCTCGGGCAGATCCGCTTCGGCGAGCTGGTGGACGTCTTCACCGAGCAGGCCGAGGGCCTGATCGACGGCGGCGCGGACCTGCTGATCATCGAGACCGCGCAGGACATCCTGGAGGTCAAGGCCGCCGTGTTCGGCGCGCGCGCGGCGTTCAAGAGCACCGGGCGCACGCTGCCGATCCACACGTCCGTGTCGCTGCTGCCCAACGGCGGCAAGATGCTGCTCGGAACCGACATCTCGGCGGTCCTCACCACGCTGGAGGCGCTGAAGGTCGATGTGATCGGCCTGAACTGCTCGACCGGCCCGGAGGACATGCGCGACGCGATCCGCTTCCTGGGTGAGTATTGCCCGGTCCCGGTCGCGTGCATCCCCAACGCCGGCCTGCCGCTCCAGGGTCCCGACGGCGAGACGATCTTCCCCGAGAAGCCCGAGCCGCTGGCGGAGGCGCTGAAGGAGTTCGTGGAGCGCTACGGCGTGGGGATCGTCGGCGGCTGCTGCGGCACCACCCCCGCCCACATCGCCGCGATCGCCGAGCGCGTCGCCGGACGACCGGTTGCCCCCCGTCCCGCACCACGCACGCCGCACCTATCATCAATGATCGCCGCCACACCGCTCGCGCAGGAGCCCGCGCCGACGATGGTCGGAGAGCGCGTCAACTCGCAGGGCTCGCGCAGGGCCAAGGAGCTGCTGCTCGCCGATGACTACGACGGCCTCGTTCAGATCGCCGAGGACCAGGTCACGGGCGGCGCGCACGTGCTCGACCTGTGCGTGGCGCTGACCGAGCGCCAGGACGAGGACGAACAGATGCGGCTGGTGGCCAAGAAGGTCTCGCTGACGCAGCCGGCGCCGATCCAGGTCGACTCGACCGAGCCGGAGGTGATCGAACGCGCGCTCGAGCAGATCCCCGGCCGCGCGATCGTCAACTCCGTCAACCTCGAGGCCGGGCGCGCGAAGCTCGACCGCGTCGTGCCGGTCGCGCTCGCGCACGGCGCGGCGCTGATCGCGCTGACGATCGACGAGGTCGGCATGGCCAAGACTGCCGAGCGCAAGGTCGAGATCGCCAAGCGCATCCGCGACCTGTGCTGCGAGGAGCACGGCCTTGACCCGCAGCTCCTGATCTTCGACTGCCTGACGTTCACGCTGACGACCGGCGATGAGGAGTGGCGCCCGTCGGCGGTGGAGACGATCGCCGGGATCAAAGCGATCAAGGAGCAGATCCCCGACGTGAAGACCTCGCTCGGGGTCTCGAACGTCTCCTTCGGCGTCTCCCCCGGCGCGCGCGCGGTGCTCAACTCGGTGTTCCTGCACCACTGCGTCCAGGCCGGACTCGACCTGGCGATGGTCAACCCCAACCACATCACGCCCTACTCGGAGATCCCCGACGTGGAGCGCGAGCTGGCTGACGACCTCGTGTTCAACCGGCGCGAGGATGCCCTTGAGAAGTTCATCGAGCACTTCGAGTCCAAGGGCCCGGAGGACGCGGCCCAGGGCGCGGCCGACCCGACCGAGGGCATGGAGCCCGAGGAGGCGCTGCACTTTCACATCCTGCGCCGGCGCAGGGACGGCGTCGAGGACTGGATCGACAGGAGCGTGCAGAAGATCGGCGCGGTGCCCACGCTCAACGAGGTGCTGCTGCCGGCGATGAAAGAGGTCGGCGACAAGTTCGGCGCGGGAGAGCTGATCCTGCCGTTCGTGCTGCAGTCGGCCGAGGTGATGAAGCGCGCGGTCGCGCAGCTGGAGAGATACCTCGACAAGATCGAGGGCTACACGAAGGGCACGGTCGTGCTCGCGACGGTGTTCGGCGACGTGCACGACATCGGCAAGTCGCTGGTCAACACGATCCTCACCAACAACGGCTACACGGTCGTGGACCTCGGCAAGCAGGTGCCGATCCAGACGATCGTCGACGCCGCGCAGGAGCACGACGCGACGGCGATCGGCCTGTCGGCGCTGCTCGTGTCGACCTCCAAGCAGATGCCGGCGTGCATCCAGGAGCTGCACGCCAAGGGCCTCTCATATCCCGTGCTGATCGGCGGCGCTGCGATCAACCGCGCGTTCAGCTACCGCGCGCTGTATCCCGGCGGCAAAGACTCCGAGGAGGTCTACGAGCCGGGCGTGTTCTACTGCAAGGACGCGTTCGAGGGCCTGTCGGTGATGGACCAGCTGATCGACGCCGACACGCGTGGTGCGCTCGTGCAGAAGCTGCTCGCGGGCGCGACCGAGTTCCGCGCCAAGGGCGACGCGCCCGTCGAGGAGCTCGACCTGGCCGATGACTCCGTGCGCTCGGCTGCGCGCACGGACGCGCCGGTGCCGACGCCGCCGTTCTGGGGCGTGAAGGAGATCCACGTCGACCTGGACGAGGTCTACCGTCACCTCGACACGCACGTGCTGTTCAAGCTGCACTGGGGTGGCAAGGGCGTCAAAGGCGAGGCGTGGCAGACGCTGCTGCGCGATGACTTCCGCCCGCGCCTGGAGCGCATGTGGAAAGAGGCGATAGGCCGCCAGGAGGGCGGCCCGTCCGATCAAGGCGCCGACGGGAGGTCGGCGCGAGCACCCTATTTGCATCCGCGCGCGCTGCTCGGCTACTTCCCGTGCTACTCGCTCGGCAACGACATCGTCGTGCTCGACCCCAACGATCGCGAGACGGAGCTGACGCGCTTCGTGTGCCCGCGCCAGCCCAAGGGCGAGCGCATCTGCCTGGCCGACTTCTTCCGCCCCGCGATCGACGGCAAGCCGCCCGCCGAGTTGGATGTGATCGCGGTGCAGGCGGTGACGGTCGGCTCGGAGGTGACCGAGCTGATGGCGAAGCTCGAGGCCGAAGGCGAGTTCGCCGAGCAGCTGTTCGTGCACGGCCTCGGCGTGCAGACCGCCGAGGGGCTGGCCGAGTGGCTGCACTACGAGGCGCGACGCATGCTCGAGATCCCGCTCGCGCAGGGACGCCGCTACTCGTGGGGCTACCCGGCCGTGCCCGAGCAGTCAGAGCACCTGAAGGTGGAGAAGCTGCTCGGACTCGGACAGATCGGCATGAGCATCACCGACGGCTACGCGCCCGAGCCCGAGCAGTCTACGCTCGCGCTCGTCGCGCACCACCCCCAGGCGATCTACTTCGGCACGCGCCAGGGTCGGCTGCTGCCCGACGGCTCGCCCGACGACCTGATCCGCGGCTCCAACCGCGACCCGTCGCTGTTCGCCGACCTCGACGACGACGATCCGCCGGAGGGGGCGGTCGAAGCCGAGGACGAGCCGGCGATGGCGGGCTAGAGCCCTTCCGAGCTCATGACGCGGCGAGTGGGACGACCTCGGGCGCCCGCCGCAGCAGCACAACGCTGGTGGCGAGGATCCAGGCGAAGAAGGTACCGGGCACCCACACGATCACGGAGCCCTCGAGCGAGAGAAACCCGCCATGGCTCATGAACGATGCGGCGATGAACACGTGCGCCAGCGCCGCGAGGAGGGCGAGCCATGCAGTCCATACCGGCAGGCTGCCGCCTCGCAGAACCAGCGCCGCGTAAGCCCCGAGGCACACGGCCGTGGGTATGCCCGACATCGCGAGCAGGCCGAAGGTCACGTCGCGCAGGGCCTCGGCCAGCGCGGGGTCGTGCAGCCGGTAGCTGAACACGGCGCCGGGGGCGAACGCGGCGAGGATGAGCACGACCAGCGCAACTGCGCCGAGCGCGAAGGCACCCGACACGGACGGCACATCCGGAGCGATCCGTCGCAGCCGTGTCCACAGCCCAGCGGCGAAGCACAGGAACAGCCCCATCGCCACCGCGTACATGAACAACGACGCGGTCGCCCTGCCCTGGTCGTGCTGGGCGTATGCAGCGACCCGAGCCATTGAGGCGGTCGTTTCCGGCGCCAGCCACAGCGGGGGCTGGACGAGCGCCGCGGCGACGACCAAGATGAAACTGGCGAGGCCCGCCAGGCCTGTCGCCCGAGTTGAACGCTGCGTGTCCGGATCTGACATCGCTGATACATCGAAGCGGATACAGTGAGGGATTGCAATGGGCTCCGTCGAACCGGTCTCGGCGGCCCGATCCGGTTGAACGATGGCGCTCAAGCCCCCCTCCTACCTGATGCTCGGAATGCTCCGCATGGGAGCCAGGTCGGGGTACGCGATCAAGAAGGCAGCGGATGTCTCCACGCGCTTCTTCTGGCCGACGTCGCTCGCGCAGGTGTACCCCGAGCTCACGCGACTGCAGCGCCGTGGCCTGGTGACGCGCAGCGAGGATCCACACGGCGCGAGAGCGAGATCCGCCTACACGATCACCGAGCAGGGAGAGTCCGCGCTGCTCGACTGGCTGCGCTCGAGCGCCGTCGCGCCGCTGCAGTTCCGCGACGAAGGCGTGCTGCGCCTGTTCTTCGCGGACGCCCTGCCGGGCGAGGACCAGCTCGCGCTCGTGCGGCGACTGCGCGAGCGCGCCCGTGCCGCCGAGGCTCACATGCGGAGCGAGATCATCCCGATCGCCGAGGCCCTCGACGAGGCCGGCACGCGCTTCCCCGCGGTCGTGGCAAGCCTCGGCGTCGACACCTACGCATACATCGAGGCCTGGCTCGCACGTCTGGAGTCCGAGCTCGGCGCGGGTCAGCGCGGTGCAGGGGAGACCGTCGAACGGATCGCGCGCGCGCTGTAGACCTGCGTCCCCGGACGCGGCCCGCGCAGCCTGGCCAGCTCGGCGCGGACCAGACGCGTGTCGATCAGGCTTGCCCGGCAGCTCGCGGTCCGCAAGCCTTCGCGGCCACTGGCGTAGACGGTCTGCTGTGCTGGGAGGGCAGTAGTTGAGTTCCGCACGGCCCACCCATCGGCCGAGCATTCGGAAGGCTGAAAGGCTGCAATCTAGGAGTCTTCGCGGGGCGGCGGACGGAACAGGATCCGCTTGACCTCGCCTGCCGTGCCGCCACCGAGGCGCAGCGCGGTCTGAAAGCCCTCGCCCCCGAGCTCGCCGGCGTCCAGGGCGCGCCGCAGCTCGTTCAGGGCCGCGTGGTCCTCCTCGCGGACCTGCTCGCGCGCGGTCTCGAGCAGGATCAGGTGACGCGGGCGCTTGAGCGCGGCGGCCATACGCACGAACGGCTCGCGCTCGGCGGCGTCGAGGCCGTCGACGGCGAGGACGACCGTCTCCCTGTTGTCCAAGCGCTTTGACACCGCCGCGCGCAGCAGCTCTTCTGCGCGGGCCTGCAGCTCCTGCTCCTCGACACGCCCGGCGAGCAGCGCGCGAACCTTGCCGAGCGAGAGCAGACAGGCGCGATCCTCGATCAGCCGGTCGAGAAAGCGGTCGCGCTCAGCCAGCGACGCGCTGAGCACGACCAGCAGGCTCCCGGGCGAGTAGCGCAGCCGGTCCGCGGGCGAGAGCACGCGACAGTGGACCGTGAGGTCGATGGGCCGCGGCGGCGCGCCGTCACGGCGCGGGCGATCCGAGGACCATCCGGTCCGCTCGTCCTCTGAGATCTTGACGCTGCGCGCCGGAGGTCGTGAAGCCATGCCCCCATCATGCCCTAAACGGGCGGCGACTCCCGCTCAAGGCCCGAGACGCTCAGCTCGTGGGCCGCGAGGCCGCTTCGATCAGCGCGAGCTTGGCGGCACGGTCGAGCTGCTTGATCCGTGCCTCCTCACGCCGCGCGGCCGTGCGGTCTGGCATCGGCAGCGCGATCGCGAGCTCGACCGGTCGGCGGCTGGCGGTGTAGCGGCTGGCGGTGCCTTCGTGGTGGCGCGCCAAGCGCCGGTGCACGTCGGTGCTCCAGCCGGTGTACAGCGAGCCGTCGCGGCAACGCAGCATGTAGACCCAGGCCTCACCCATGTGCGATCTATACGCCGCCTGAGAAGTGAACCCTGCTCGACTGGACAAAAAGTCAGTTGCCGCGAAAAGCGGCAGCATTCGGAATCATGTCAATACCTGACGCGGGCATCGGCCCCAGCTTGACGGGCGCAGCGTGCATCGTACGCAGGCGCACCTCACGCCACGAGAGGCCCTCGTTGACGAGCGCGGGCAGGCCCATGATCAGCGCGGTGGCGAGCTCGACTGCCTGCAGGACGATGCCGTAGGCGATAGCGTCGGGCGTGGAGACGTGGTAGGCGCCGGCGAGCACGGCCACGCAGGCGGCCTGAAAGACGCCGACGTTGGCCGGCGTGGCGGGGACGACCGCGGTGACGTTGACCGCGAACAGGACCCCGGCGGCAGCGCCGATGCCCGCGTGGGAGTCGAGGCCGAGCGCCATCAACAGCAGCCAGCAGGCCAGCCACTGCAGCGCCCAGGCTCCGAGCTGGGCGGCGGTGGCGAGCGCCGCGCGGCGCGGCTGAGCGAACACGCGCAGGCCGTCGCGCAGGCGCAGCAGCGAGCTGCGCAGCGCGCTCAGCAGCGCCTGCATGCGTCGCGAGCGCGAGAGTGCCGCGGGCGGGGCCAGCACGGGTCCGAGCGCGAGCGCGAGCAGGGCGGCAAGCGGTGCGAGCGCGACCAGCAGCAGCAGCGCACGATCGTGCCCGTCGAGGACGCTGACGCTCGACAGCGTGACGCCGCCGAGGATCATGAGCGCGAGCAGGTTGAGCAGCGTTTGCGAGACGATCGTGCCGAGGACCACGGGCAGGGTCTCTCGCGCGCGCCCCAGGCGCCGTGCGACGATCAGCGCACGCGAGGGCTCACCCAGGCGGGCGGGCAGCGTGGCGGACATCAGCACGCCGATGAACGTGCCCTGCATGGCGTCGCGGCGTTTGGCTCGGCGCCACGTGGGCGCGGCCGCGAGGATCGAGTGCCAGGCGAGCGCGCGCGCGAACATTGCGGCGCACATCAGCGCGAGGCCGGCGGCGATCAGGCCGGGCTTGGACGCGAGCAGCGAGGCGGCCACACGGGTGACGCCGACGCGTTGCAGCGCGACGGCGGCGAGCGCGACGCCCGCGAGCGAGCTCGCGGCCAGACCGGCGCGGCGCAGGGTGCGCACGCGACGCGGGCGGCCGACGAGCGGGGGACCGGCGGGGATCAGCGACGGCAGGCGCTCGGCGGGTATGCGCGGCAGCAGGTCGGCGGGCGCGAGGCCGTGGCGGACGGCCACACGTCCCAGCCGCGTGGCCGGCGATCCGACGCGCAGCGCCTGCTCGTAGCAGCCGAGCACCTCGGCTGCCACATGCGACCAGGCGAAGCGCTCGGCGCGCTCGCGCGCGGCGAGCGCCATCCGCGCGCGCAGGTCCGGGTCGAGCGCGAGCGCGCGCAGCGCCTCCGCCAGCGCGAGCGCGTCTCCCGGGGGCACCAGCAGCCCGTCGCGCCCGTCGCGCAGCACGTCGCGGTATCCGGGGATGTCGGAGGCGAGCACGGGCGTGGCGGCGGCGAACGCCTCCGTGAGCACCATCCCGAAGCTCTCGCCGTGCAATGACGGCGCGCACACGATGTCGGCGCGTGCGAGCTCAGCGAGCTTGCGCTCCTCGGAGACCTTGCCCAGCGCCTGCACACCGCGGTCGTCGAGCATCATGTGGGCGACCTCCTGCGCGCTTGCGCCGACGAGCGTGAGCGTCGCGGGGATCTGGTCGCGCAACGCCTCGAACGCCCGCAGCAGCACCGGCAGCCCCTTGCGTTCGACCGCCTGGCCGACGAACAGGATCCGCAGCTGCCCGGCATCCGCGAGCTCGCCCGCGCGGTCGCTCCCCGCGAGCTCGGCCGGCTCGGGCAGCCGGACGCCGTTGGGGATGATGCGGTAGCGCCCGCCGTAGAAGCGCCGCGCCGTCCACGCGGCCGCCTCGGAGACGGCGATGCGCGCATGCAGGCGGTTCATCCGCCGGCGCCCGCCCAGCGGTCCGGCGGCGATGCCGTTGGTGAGCGCGTTCTCGGAGTAGGTGTGGAAGGTCCCCACCAGCGGCAGCCGGCCGACGCTTGTGAGCGCGTCCCAGCCGAGGATCGGCACCACCGGCTCGTGGATGTGCAGCACGTCGTAGCCGCCCTCACGCAGCTCGCGGCGCATGGTGAAGACCGCCTGCGAGGTGAGCGCCATGTTCGAGACGGCGCCGTTGGCCGGCAGGCCGACGGTGCGCCCCAGCGAGACGAAGTCCTCGGGCATGGGCCGCTGCTGGGGGCGCGCGCCGCGGTGCAGGCGCCGCGAGAGCGCGTCGTCGGGGTCGAACGGCGCGAGGATCCGCGCTTCGTGTCCCCCTGCCGTCAGCTCCGATGCGAGCGCCTCTATGTGGCGCGTGACGCCACCTGGGTAGGTCCACGAGTACGGCGAGAGCAGCGCAATCCGCACGGCCTCACACTCTATCGGCACACGAGGTCGCGGGGTCGCCCCCGACCCTGTTGGGCGCGCATCTACAATCCCGGTATGGCCAAGACGTCGAAGACGCAGCGCCGGGGACCGTGGACGCCCGAGGAGATCGCTCGAGAGGAATCGGCCGGGCGAGCGCGAGCCGAATGCGACCTCAAGAAGACCCCGCAGGAACGTCTGGAGGAGACGTTGCGCCTCAGCCGCTTCGCAAGCGAGCTGAGACAAGGCGTGCCAGCCAATGTTCGAGCCCGATGAGCTGCTTCTCGAGCTGAGCGGCGCGCACGTCGACTTCGTCGTCATCGGAGGAGTGGCTGTCGGCGTACACGGCTTCATACGCGCCACCAAGGACCTCGACATCGTGCCGGATCCAGATGTCGCGAATCTGGCGCGGCTTGCCGGTGTCCTCGTTGAGATTGGAGCCGACCACGTGGGCGTCGGTGACTTGGCACCCGAGGAGTTTCCCTACGATCCGACCGACCCGCACCAGCTTGCCGAAGGGGCCAACTTCCGCTTGGACACCAGGCTTGGCCCGCTGGACATCATGCAGTGGGTCGCTGGCATCGAAGCTGACCTCGCCTACTCCGAACTTGCCGCCCAGGCCTTGACGGTGCCATTTCGGGATGCCCAAATTCGCGTGTGCGGTTTGGAGCACCTTCGCGCGATGAAGAACGCCGCCGGGCGGCCACAGGATCTCGAAGATCTCAGACGGCTCGACGGGGCCTGAACGCCCGCGAGCAGGCCCGACGGTGCGATAATCGAGCGTGTGAGCACGCGCCGCTTCGTCAAGTACACGTTCCTGAAGCTCGACCCGGCGTGGCGGCGCCGTGGCGGCGAGCATCGCGCGCAGGACAAGCGCGAGTTCGCGGCCGCGTGCGAGGACTTCGCCGACGGGCACCTGCTGCAGAGCTTCTCGCTCGTGGGCACGCGCGGCGACGCGGAGCTGCTGCTGGTGTCGGAGGCGGAGAACCTCGACCGCATCCACGAGTTCCACGTGGTGCTGGCGCAGAGCGGGCTGATGCAATGGGCGCAGATCCCGCACTCGTTCCTGGGTATGCGCAAGAGCTCTGAGTACTCCGAGGACGAACGCGTCGCGGTGCGCGGCTTCCGCGGCAAATACGTGTTCGTGTATCCGTTCGTGAAGTCGCGCGAGTGGTACGCGCTGCCCGCGGAGGAGCGCTGGCGGATCATGCAGGGCCACATCCAGGTGGGACGCGAATACCCGGGTGTGGACAACCACACGACCTACTCGTTCGGCCTCGACGACCAGGAGTTCGTGGTCGCGTTCGACACCGACGACGTCGGCACGTTCCTCGATCTGGTGCAGCGCCTGCGCACGACCGAGGCCTCGCGCTACACCGTGCGCGACACCCCGAGCTTCACCTGCCTGGCGATGTCGCTCGAGCGAGCGCTGAACGCGCTCGACGGCGAGCCGGTGGCGCTCGAGGCGCTGCCCTCTGTCTAAGCGCGCTGTTGCCCACCTGCGCGCGGCCGACCCCGTGCTCGCGCAGCTGATCGAGGCGGTCGGCCCGCTCGGAGGCGCGCGCGACGGACGTCCCGACCGCGACGACCACTACGGGGCGCTCGTTCGCTCGATCACCGGCCAGCAGCTGTCGGTGCTCGCAGCCCGCGCGATCTACGGGCGCCTGACAGAGCGCTTCGACGGGCGCCCGCCGACGCCGGCGGAGATCCTCGCCGACGATCCCGAAGAGCTGCGCGCCGCGGCGGGGCTGTCACGAGCGAAGGTCAGCTACCTGCGCTCGCTCGCCGAGCACGTGATCTCAGGGGAACTCGAGCTCGAGCTGCTCGACGCCCTCTCTGACGAGGACGTGATCGCGGAGCTCGTCGCGGTCAAGGGCCTGGGCGTGTGGACCGCGCACATGTTCTTGATGTTCCACCTGGAGCGTCCCGACGTGCTGCCCGTCGGGGACCTCGGAATCCGCCGCGCGATCGAACGAGCGTACGGGCTCGACGGGCTCCCCGACGCGCCGGCGATGGAGCGAATCGCCGAGCCGTGGCGCCCGCAGCGCACCCTCGCGTGCCGCTACCTGTGGCGCTCGCTGCAGAACGAGCCCACCTAGCCTCGCGGCGCCCGCCTGCTACCTCTTCGAGGACTTCTTGGCGCCCTTCTTCGAGGCTTTCTTGGCCTTGGTCCCGTACTTCTTGCGTGCACGCTTTTCGCAAGCCACGCGCTTGCTCTTCTTTTTGTCTTTCTTGCACGCCTTCAAGGCTTTGGCAAGCAACTGCGCCTTCGTGGCTTTGAACGCGGCCACCCCTTTGCAGCCAGTGATCGCGACGTTCGTCGTCTCGGGGATGAACGCGCCGTTCTGGCCCGTGATTTCGGTGGGCAGCGAGATCTTCTGTTTGCAGAGGTTGAAGTTTTCCTTTTCCGACACGCTGGGCGTCAACGCGGAGTGCGGACCCGCCGGGAAGATCGTTTCGAACTTCGTGAAGGGCGCATCAGGGGCGGTTTCGAATCTCGAGTAGGTGACTTTGTTTTTGATGTCCGTCTTGCCGTCCAGGAGGATCCTCACGCCTTCGCCCTGCAGCACGAACTCGACGTCCGGGAACGCTGCGCCACCGTGCGAGACGAGGTACGCGGGTCCCCTGAGCGGATTCTTGAGGACCGGCGTGTAGACGATCCCTTCGCCGATCACCGAGCCTTCGTCGCAGGATGCCGGGTTGGCGTTGAACACGGCTTCCAAACAAGCTTTCTGGATCGTGGTCAGGCGCGACGGCAGCACGCCGGGGATCGTCAGGTCGACCTTGTGGATGTTCGCCTGACCGATCCCGGGCGATTCGATCTTCACGGAGAACGTCGTGCCGCCGAGTTTGCTGCCCTGGCCCACGACCGACGCCGTCAGCTTCGGCGCGAACGGGAGGCTTCCGCAGTTGGATGCGCTGAACGGGTAGGAGACCGGGTCGCTGGCGCCTTCTGAGCCTGTCAACGTCCCGCCGACCGACATCGGCGTGCAGCTCGTCGGGTTGAACTGGAACGGCGCGTTCCCCGGACGTTCGACTGTCACGTTGATCTGTTTCAGCTGAACGGGCACGCCGTCGAGGATCGTGGGAATCGGCTTGACGGTGTTGGTCGTTACCGCCGCCGTGGTTTCATTGACGGTGATCGTCGAGAGCACGTTGACCCAGCCGAGGTTGAATGGTCCAGCTTTCGCTTCGGTCGAGGCGAGCAGGCCAAAGGGCGCGCCGTCAACTCCCTGGGTCAGGTAAAGCCTGCCCGGAAGCGTGACTGGCTTACCGCCCAAGCCAGAGCTGCTCGACGTATGACCTATAAGACTTTCTTCACCGCACGGCGGTTCGGTCGACGTCAACGTGGGTAGCGCCTCGAGCGCCTGCGGGTCAGGGCACGGCGTCACTGCAGCGATCTCGGCAGCCATGCCCGGCGGCAGCTTGGCCGTGATCGATTCGAGTGCCTGCTGCCCATCCGGCTTGCTGATCGTGAGCGTGAACGGCGTGAACGCGCCTGCCTGGCTGTTCGTGCTGCCCGCCTGGAACCCCGGCGCGAACGGCAGCGTAGCTCCGGGGCACGCGCTGCCGCCGGGTCCGGACGTGATCT
This sequence comes from Solirubrobacteraceae bacterium, assembly GCA_050012835.1. GTDB lineage: Bacteria > Actinomycetota > Thermoleophilia > Solirubrobacterales > Solirubrobacteraceae > Palsa-744. The sequence goes on from JBEKGK010000034.1 coordinate 18,089, forward strand.
TGAATTCCGCAGGGTTCGATTTTGCTTCTGTGGCCGCTTCTGGGCTCGACCAGGTGTGGAAGGTGGCTGTAGCACTGTAGTTTTCGCCACAGCGGGCGGGCGTGCTTTGGGATGCGCGTTCGCCGCTCGTCAGGTGCAGCGTCAGCGTTTCGAAGGGCGTCTGGGGCGTTTTGCGGAACACCGAGGTCAGCTGGCCGGTGACCGCGTCCATTTTCACTTCGCCGGCGAGCTTGACGAGCACTTTCGACGTCGGTTCTTCGGCGATGATGTAGAGGACGAGCGGCGAGGTAAACGGATTGGTGTCCTGGCTGGCCAGGTAGACAGAGCCCACGACTTCTTCTTTCAGCACAGGGGTCTTGATGTTGACGGTGCCGATTTTCGCTTCTTTCAGGCACGACGCCGCCAAAGGGGTAAAGCTCTGCAGTTCAAGTTCGCCTGCCAACGCCGCTTCGCCCGGGTCGCCTCCCTGACCGTTGAAGCCCGCCTGTTCGACCGAGCAGGTGACGAGGCCGCTGGCAGCGGCCGGGCTGGCCTGGAGGCCTTCGGGCAGCACGAGCGTGGTGGACTCGATGTCGGGCTCGGCACGCCCTCCGCCTTCGAGCGTCGATTCGAGCGTGGTTTCCTGTGGCACGTTGACCTGCACGGTGAGGCCCGTCGGGGTGCTCGCGCTTTCGGTTTCGGGGTGCACCTGAACGGTTGGGTTGAAAGTGGGCAAGTTTTTGCAGCCCGTCAGCGCACCGGGTTCCTGTCGTTCTTCGCCCTTTACCTTGGTGAATTCTCCCCCACCATCCCACGCGTCACCGGTAGCGAAGGTTTCGAGCGTCTCGCATGAAGGCGGAAGGGTTAGGAACGGCTTGGGCTGCGCCGGTTTTGCATTCGCTTCGCATGGGTGTTCGTGCCTGTAGCCCGGCGATCCGTATTCCAGACAACTCCAGCCGCGAGACGCGTTGTGGCGGGGGTCGGCCGGAACGCCCCAGAAGGTCACTTTGCTCCCCAGCACCTGAACCGACGCTGAGGCGTTGTGGACGCTGACGTTCACGCCATAGTCGGCGCCCGTGCGGACAGACGTCGTGAGCACGATCGGAACGTGGTCGACCTCGAAGCCGAACCGTGCGGGTTCCCCAGGTGCCGGCACGAGATTGAACACCGGGACCGCGAGCGTCGAGTAATGAAGGACCGTCACGACGTTGACGGTCACGGACGCCACGCCCACGGCGGTGTCGGCAGCGCAACCATTGGCTTCTTCTTCTTCTTGAGAGCCGAAGTCCGAGTCCGAGCACTCAGGCACGGCATTTACGTTGCCGAGCAGTCCGGCCGGCAGTTCGAACGTGAGGTTCTTTTGAAGCGCGGGCGCCGCCGGCACATTGTTCTTGCTGCCGGGTTCTTCGGGTGCGAGCGCCTCGTTCAGGTTGAACGTGGTGGTCAGCTGGAAGGGGTGCGAGCCCGCTTGCATGTCGCGTTCGAAGCGTTCGTTTTCGGGGGTCAGTTCGTAGGCTTCGACCCCAAACGAAGGCGTAGCTTCGCTGACGCTGACGGCACGTTCAAGCTTAGCTTCCGTAGCGCCCCCACCGGTCACGACGACGACGTTGTCAAGGCCGGGACCCGTGTCGTTCTGTGCTCCTTCTTCCACTTCGACTGGGATCCTCGCGACGAGCTCTTCGTAGGGCACGACTTCTTGAGGATCACTGCAGCTGACTTCGCTACCTGACGGGGCGGTGACACATTCGACGATCGACCGTCGACCCACGTTGCCGCCGCCCTTTGCCCGCAGCGTCACTTTGCCCGCCTTCATGTGGGCAGGCAGTCGATCAACAATATTCGTCGTCCCTGTCGCCGCCACGTCGCCGAGGTTGTCGACCTGCATGACGATCAGCCCCTTGCCCGCAGTCCCATCGTGGAAGGGCGGAAGGTTCGTCGGTGCGGGACGAGATTCGATGGTCCAGTGCGGGACGGAGGGCGCCTCGGCGGCGAGGGCGACCGGCGCGAGCACCCCGAGGACCGCGAGCAGCATGCCGGACAGCACCACGGCCCGACCCGGGCGCCAGCTCCTCGGCAGCGCACGCAGCGCGGTCATGATGCCTTCCCGTGCGTCGAGCTCTTCTTGGCCCCCGGCTTCTTCTTGACAGACCCGTACGCCTTTCGCGCCTGCCTTTCGCACGCGAGCCGCTTGCTCCTCTTCTTGTCCTTCTTACAGGCCTTCAGCGCAGCCGCGAGCTTCTGTGCGCGTGTCAGCGGCTTTTTCGTCGCCGGCTTTTCTTCCTTCTTCCCGAGCACTCCCACTTGCGCGAGGTTGCCCGACCCAGATGGCGCTGAGCTGGCAGGCGCCGCAAAGCCGGGTTCGGGTGCGAACTTCTTCAGGCATTCTTCTTCTTCGCACGGCTTCGCTGGCGGTTCTGGCGCGGCGGGACAGCTCGCGCCGCACACGCGGGCATCGTAGACGTCGAAGTTGGTGTCTTCGTCCTGCGGCGCGAGTTGCGCAGCCGTGAGGAAGAAGACGTCGTCGCCGTTTTGGCTGGCGTCCAAGAAGGCCGATTCGTGTCGAGAGGTGCCCGAGGAGATCAGGCTCACGCAGCCGCCTTCGGTGCCGCAGCCGCCGATGCTGCTCGGCTCGTACTCGTAGACGTTCTCGACTCCGACCGTGAGCTTTTCGCCGCCCACAGCCTCTTCCCTCGTAGGCACAGCCAGCGGCACGAGCGGATCCGCGCTGTCGAAGAACAGCCGCCCGCTATTGGATAGATAGCGAGACTGGTACAGGCCGATCGACTTGCCCAGCGCCGTCCACCCTGGGATGCTCCCCGCGAGCCAGTTGTCCGTCTGCTCTCCTGCCAGCACCGCCCAGTTTTCGCTGCGGTCGACGACCAATCCAAGCCCTTCGCCGGTGCCGCCGCCATTGTCCTGACCGAGATCGAGCACACCGCGCGGGCGCGCACCTGTCGGGTTGCACGACGCGCAGACGAGGTGCCCGTTCCCTGCGTTGTAGAGAAAGACCTCCTCGTCGAGCCGTTCGCCGTGGTGCTTCTCGCCTATGTCTTCATTGTTGTAACCGGTCAGGCTCCGGTTCGACATGAAGGCCATGTATTCGCCGTTCGGCGACACGCGCGAGGTCATATGGCTGAGATTGCCACGCGCGCTTGGCCCGCCCCAATCGGGATTGTCTTCGCTGGATAGCACGGCAACCAGCTTCGGCTTTTCCCATTCCCCTTGTTCCTTTTCCGCGTTGAAGTGCTCCACGTACAGGTTGCACGTTGCTCCGCGCGGACGGTCCAGGCCCGGGCCCGGGGCCACCGTTTCTGTCGGGCCGCACTCGCCACGTGCCGCATTCGCCGTGAGCGCTCCATCAGCCACGAAGTAGACATAGACGCCGCCCTTGCCATCTTCTTCGCTGGCCCCGAGTACCCCTCCACCGAACTGGCTCACGATCACGTCGGCTCTTTCCTGCGGCGTAAGATCAACGAGCTTTTCGCCTTCGGCTTCCGGTTCGAAGACATAGAGATCGGGTGAGCCGTTCACCGCGTGGGAGTAGGAGGTGAGTCGCTGTGTGTCAGTGAAGAAGACCTGCTTGCCGTCCGCTGTAGCCGTCTGGAAGACCGCGAAGGGCTCGTCGCTTTCGCTCGGCGCCGGTGCCCCTGCTTGCGGTTCGTCGATCTGGACGGTTTTCTGCGTTTCAGTGTCCCGCATGTATAGATGCAGCGCTTTTTCGTCCTTGTAGGTCCAGAACACCAGTGAGCCGTTGGTCGAAATCGCGTGCCGATCATTGGCGGAGCCTTCGATCTCGACTCCGCCGAGCCCCGCCAGCTTTGATTCAACACGCTTGCCTTCGGGGAGTTCGCTGACAAGCTGCAGCTTCGCTTCGCCTGCTTCTCCGTTCCACTCATAGAGGCCGGACGCAGCTTTGAACGACTGGAGCACGATGTGACTCAGGTCGGGCGTGGCGCCTTCGGCCACGACGCCTTCTCCGGTCACTTCTCTACCAAAGTGTTCACGTTCGGTGGCTTTAGGTTCACGGGGTTGGTTGGCCTGGGTGACCAGTGCCAGGAAACCGCGGTTCTTCATGTCTTCGCCGTGTTTCCGCGCCGTGTTGTAGATCCTCGTTTCTTCGTGATCAGAGGATTCCGGTTCGAGCGGAGGCTCGGCGCCCAGGTAAACCGAGGTTTCCTGCGTGCCTTCCAGTTCGCCCGGAAGCAGCGGCGAGATCGGCGGGACCACGAACGGCCCGTCGGCGGAGGGGAACGGCGCCGCAAGCGCCACTGCCAGATTCGTGGAGAAGAACTGATACTCGCGCGGCTTTCCGGGCCCGACCCCTGCACCGGTGCCGTTCGCCGTGGTTATGTCCTGCGATTCCCAGCCTCCGGCTGCACGGCGAGTGGATATGACCTGCGTAGGTTCGGGGTTGCGGTTGCCTTCGGGTTCCTGTTCGGCAGGTATCGGCCCATCGGCCACGTAGGTGATCGCGCTGCCATTGGCGGCCGCCTGGATCGTGCCGCCTTCCCTGGTCAACGCTTCGGGTTCGGCGCCGCCCTTCTTGGGCGGGGACACCATTTCCCATGCACGACCGTCGGGCAGGCCGCTCTGGGTCGCGACAACTGTGAACGTCTGTTCGGGGCTGTGCACGATTTCGCCCGACGCGTCGGCGATGACGCGGTAGTGGTAGTTGCCAGCCGGCAGGTCACCAAGTTCGACGCTCACCTTGCTGCCGCCGAATTCGCCACCGGCGTCAGCCGGGGGTACCGGCACCGTCGTGCAGGCGGACGGGTTGGCACGGCAGGTGCTGGTGCCGGTTCCGTATTCGAAGTCGTAGTGAGTATCGACCCCGGCCGAATTGACCTGCGCCCGCAGCGTCGTCACCGTTTCTGACGGCGGGCAGAGTTCGTCTAGAGACTGCTTGCAGGCGGTCTGCGCCGAAAGGTCGCTCACGGTCGGATGTCCGCGGGGTTCGAGATCGAACACATCGACGTTGTCGGAAGCGGCGCCAGCCACGTAGATGGCGCCCGTCGTGGCGTCGACCGCGATCGCGTCCGCTTCCTTGGAGTTCGGAGCGACGAGGCGCTGTATGGGCCTCTCGCGAGATTCCGCTTCACCAGATTGCGGGGAGAAGACCGCGACGCTGCTCACCTGTTCGCCACCAACGCTCGCCACGTTGGTGATGAACGCATCTTCTTCTCCGGCGACTTCCGGGCCGCGCGCCACAGCGACAGCGGTCGTGGGTTCGTAGTCCAGCGCCGGAACCAGCACCGATCCGGTGCCGTTCAGCTCGGCAACGATCGGCTGCGAACCGCCGTGGAGAAAGCCGTATTCGCTGGCGAGTTCGCTGACGAGCGATTCCAAGCCAACGTCTCCCGGCGCGTTGCCCGCTGCGAGACCCGCTCCTACGTATAGGTCTTCTTTGGAGTCGACGGCCAGCCCCGATTCGGCACCGCCCTTGATGCCTACCGCCACCGTGGCGATGGGCTTCTTCGATTCGAGGTTCAGTTCAGCGTTGTCGAAGATGTCGACCGTCGCCCCTTCTACTCCGTGTTCGTACGCATACAAGGTTCCCGTCGGACCCACGGCGATCCCGTCGATCGGGGTCTTGAATCTGTGGGGAGCGCCGATCGCTTCGCCCGATGGGGTGAACTTGTAGACGAGCTCGTCTTCCGACGGTTCAGCTTTGTTGTTCTTGGCGGCGGCCACGTACACGTCGCCGTTTGAGTGGTCTTCCGAGCATTCGCTCGAACAGTTGTCCACGGCGATCTGCGCGGGGAACGCGAGGGGGGGGAGCGTCGCCGCATAGGTCTCGCTGGTCGGCTCGCCTTCGGCCCCGGCCACCGGCGTGAACTTCTCGACGCGCCCGTTTTCTCGATCCGCGACATAGACATCGCCGGTGGCGTCGTCGACCGCGACGGCCGACGGGTGGTTGAACTTGCCTTCGGCCTTGCCCTGCCCCCCGAACCCGAAGCTGAACGCGTGTTCTCTCGCGACGTGTTCTTCGGTGCCTGCGGCGAGCGCCGGAACGCTCTCGATCAGTAGCGCGCCAAGCAGCACGCAAACAAGCAGCGCGAGCGAGCGCCAGCTCGTACTGATCCGGCGCTCGGCGTGGACCTGTAGCCGGCGAGCGCGAGCAGCCCCGCGTGTCGGGTTGCTACGACCCATGCTGCCGCCCGCCACTGGAGTCACCGCTCGCCTCTCCCTCGCTGACCATCCATGGTTGCTCTCTCCCCTGCCACTATCGAGCTACTGAGAAGAAGTCTATCGGTTCGTCGGGACCTGTCAAGCGGGAAGGAGCACCCATAACGTCAAGGGCCTTCTATCGTCAAGCGTCCCGGCGCGTCGACATCCCGCCGTTGCCCTCGGGGCCTGTTTCGACCTCCGCCCTCACGCCATCCAAAAAAAAAGAGCGTGCGCGGAGTCTGGGACTCCGCGCACGCTCGACTGCTGATCGATACTACGGACTGAGCATCGATCTGTCGATCATTGATTTAGACGATCAGCTTTTGATCTCGATCGCCGTTTCGTTCGTGAGCGTCGAGGTCGTTTCCTCGGTTGACGGAGCACCGCCGCTCGGAATGAATTCAGTGCCGTTGAAGACTTCAGTCAACAGCGCCTGTTCACCCTCGCCCAGGGCGAACGTCGTCGTGCTGGTTGTGCTCGGCGCCGCGTTGACCGGCGTGTCCACGCCGCTGACGGAGCCGTGCGTCCGCAGGATGATTTCAGAACCGCAGATGAATTCTGACGAATACGGTTCGTGCTGTGAGCTGATGACTTCAGTCCAGGCTTCGTTCAGAGCAGGTTCGAGTTTCAGGTACCCGCCTGCTTTTTCACCGTGGTCAACGAGTTTGGTGTCGAGTTTGTTCGTGTCGATCACGCCAGGCGTGCCCGACGGCGTGCCGCTGCCGAAGAGATCAACGCTTTCGCATTTTTTGCCTTCGAACGTGCAGCCAGTGAACGACACTGAGTCGGTACCTGTCGTCGGCCCCGTGATTTCACCGGACGAGGTGCTCCCGACGCATTCCACGTCGCTCGGCCCGAGACCCGGAGTGGCCAGCTTCGCGCCACCAGTTTTGTCCGTGAATTTACGGCCGGTCGTTTTTTCAAACGTGCCCTTTTTGGCCTTTTTCGATTTTTCGGTGCAGCTCGAGCTGGTGTATTCGCCCTTCTTCTGGGCAACACAGGCTTCGACCTTCTGCAGTTCGAACGTGCCCTTTTTGGCCTTTACGGATTTTGTGGTGCAGCTCGAGGTGGTGTATTCACCCTTCTTCTGCGCCTTACACCAGTAGTACGTGCCTGCGGAGGCGCTCGACGCGGCCATCGCGCTGAAGGCCACTACGGCCAGCGCGGCCGCGAGGCAGAGCCCCACGATCCTAGTGCGTTTCATCTGTCCACTGCTCCTTTTCCCTCTAGGAATAGATCGACTGACCCCGTGAATCCCCTCTTCAGAACAGAGACGCCCCGAAGTCAGCCGTAACCGCCGATTGTGTACCAACCAGCGGCGCTGTGCACCTGACCTTTGCAGAAAACATCTCCTGAGTCAAGGTCAAGCCGGAACGACATGCGGCCGCCAAGCGGCCCATCCCCCGGCGGGAGTTCATACGATGCCGGAGGCCTGGGCGCTCCGTACCCGTTGCGACACTTGACATCATGTCGCGGCGACCGTACCACAGCGACCACTCGCCCGTCAACCCTATCGTCAAGCTCAGGCCGTGCGCGCGACGACGACGGTGCGGTCCGCCTCGGCGACGATCTCCCACCCGCGCGTGCCCGCGCCGCGGAAATGGCGCGTGACCACCGCGGTCGGCCCCGGCAGGCCGCGCCCGCCCGGCTCCCCCGCCCGCGCGTCGTGGAAGACCACGCGCCCGCCCACCGCCACGAAGGCGCGCCAGCTGACCCAGTCGAGCTCGCAGCCGGCCTCCGAGTGGTCGCCGTCGACGAACACGAGGTCCACGTCGCCGTGCCAGCGCGAGGCCACCTCGTTCGACAGAGCCACATGCCAGTGCACCCGCGGCGCCTCACGCCCGCGACGGCGCAGCGCGCGAGCGACCGCGCGCCGCGTCGCCCACTCGCTCGCGCCCCACCCGCGCGGCAGCGCCTCCGGATGCGCGCCGAACGGGTCGATCAGGTGCAGCTCGGCGCTCGGGGCGAGCGCCTGGCACAACGCCACCGCGGACGCGCCCTCGTACACGCCGATCTCAACCACCCGCCGGGCATTGCGCGCGGCGTCGAGCAGCGCGCGGGCATCGGCCGCGGAGTGCATCGTGCGCGGGGGGATCAGGCCGAGCCCGACGCCCAGCGCGCGCAGGCGCACGTCGTCGCGCATTCGCGTGGGCGTCAGGCTGCGTAGGGCTTGGGGAAGGATCGCCATCGGTCTCAGCGCGCCAGCCTACGCGCGCTCAACGCTCGCCGCGAGCCCATCCCCAGACTACGACCGCCCGCCCAGGTGGGCCGGACGCTCAGACCGCGGAGACCTGCTCCTCCTCGGCGACGCGGAACGAGGAGCCGCAGCCGCAGGCGGCCACGACGTTGGGGTTGTTGACCTTGAAGCCCGCGCCCTGCAGGCTCTCCTCGTAGTCGATCGTCGAGCCGCGCACGAACTGCAGGCTCTCGCCGTCCACCAGCAGCTTCAGCCCGTGGCTCTCGAACACCACATCGCTCTCGCGCTGCTCGTCGAACGCCAGTTGGTACTGGAAACCGGAGCAGCCGCCACCACGCACGCCCACACGCAGGCCCGCCACGTTGACGTCCGCCTGCTGGGAGGCGAGAAACTCATGCACCTTCTCGGCGCCCTTGTCGGTGATCTCGATCATCGCTTCGCTCCTATGGACGGCTGCAAGACTTTCCAAAGTATAGCGGTGGCGTAGCGGTGCCCCGCATGTGCGCGGAGACCTTCTACTCTTGAGGCGGATGCCCGCCGCCGAGGACATAAAGCAGCGCATCGAGACCGCCATCGCGGGGGCGCACGCCGAGGTCGAGGACTACACCGGCGGTGGCGACCACTTCCGCGCGTCCGTCACCGCCCCGGCGTTCGACGGGCTCAGCCGCATCCAGCAGCACCGTCTCGTGTACGCCGTCTTCGGAGCGGAGATCGGCGGAGCGATCCACGCCCTCGCCCTGAAGACCCAGACCCCGTCGAAGATCCCCACCAACTGAGAGCCAGGAGCACTATGTCCGCCAGTCAGTCCCAGCCGCTACCGATGTCCGGCAACGAGCCCACTCCGGCGCCCGCGCCGAGCGAGGCGCCCAACCCGATCCGCGAGGCGATCGCCCAGGCGATCGAGGAGCACAAGGTGATCCTGTTCATGAAGGGCACCCCCGAGGCGCCCGCGTGCGGCTTCTCCGCGCGCACAGTCGCCGCCCTGCAGGCACTCGACGCGCCGTTCGCCGCCGTCGACGTCCTGCCCGACCCGCGCATCCGCCAGGAGCTCTCGGCGATCTCCGACTGGCCCACGATCCCCCAGCTGTTCGTCGGCGGGGAGCTGCTCGGCGGCTGCGACATCGTGATCGAGATGTACGAGTCAGGGGAGCTCGCGCAGGCGTTGCTGTAGCGTCCCGCGCCGCATGGCCCCCGTCGCGGTCGCAACCGACAGCACTCACTACCTCCCTCGCGCGCTCGCGAACGACCAGCGCATCCACCAGGTCAGCCTGTACGTGGGCTGGAAGGGCGAGCCCACGCGTGAGCTGGAGATGGACGGCTTCGACCCGTTCTACAAGCGATTGAAGGACGATCGCGAACTGCCGAGCACCTCGCAGCCGTCGATCGGCGACTTCCTCGCCGTGTGGGAGCCGCTGATCGAGGCCGGACAGGACGTCGTCTCGATCCATCTCGCCGGGGGCATATCGGGCACCTGCGAGGCGGCGCGCCAGGCACACGGGCTGCTCGCCGAGCGCGGCCTCGGCGAGCGCGTGGAGGTGATCGACGGCGAAACCGCCTGCGGCGGCACGGGCCTACTCGTGCTCGCCGCCTGCGCCGCCGCCCGCGCCGGCGCCAGCAAGGAGGCAGTCGTCGCGCGCGTGCGCGAGGCGCGCCAAGCACTGCGGATCTGGTTCTGCCTGGACACGCTCGAGTACCTGCGGCGTGGAGGGCGCGTCGGCAAGGCCCAGGCATGGCTGGGCGGAACGCTGAGGATCAAGCCGATCCTGTCGCTCGAGCGCGAGATCGTGCCGGTCGAGCGCGTGCGCACCGCCGGGCGCGCCTTCGAGCGCATGGTCGCCTACGCGCAGGATCTCCACGACAACGGCGCCGACGGCTGGGTCGTGCAGCACATCCAGGCGCCCGAGCAGTCCCAGCGCCTGATCGAACGCTGCCGCGAGATCTTCGACTCCGAGCCCGTGTTCACCTCCGAGGTCGGGCCCGTGATCGGCACCTACACCGGGCCCGGCCTGATCGGCGTCGGCGCGATCCCGCGCGCGCTGCTGGCCTGATCAGCCGCGGCGGCGTCGGCGGCGCAGCACGCGTGCGCCGATCATCAGCCCGACGACCGCCGCGCCCACCGTGAGCTCGGTGCGGTGACGCTCGACGTGGGCGCGCCAGTCGGTCAGGCGCGTCACCTCACCGCGCAGCCGCTGCACCGACACCGCGAGCTCCATGCGGTTTGCCTCGATCGAGCTGCGGATCTCTGCCGGCGTGCGCTGGGCC
>JBEKGK010000035.1:0-28336 GCA_050012835.1 Solirubrobacteraceae bacterium
ATCCGCTGGTCGACCCACTGCTGCACAACCTGCTCGCCCTGCACCTGCGCCATGCTGCTCAGAGCGATGCGATCGACGCGGTCGAGCACAGCGGGGGACGTCTCCCCGGCTCGCGCGAGGTGGCCATCTGCTTCGCGGACCTTGTCGGCTTCACGCGCCTCGGTGAGGAAGTCCCGCCCGACGAGCTGGGCCGCTTGGCGGCGCGCCTGGAAACACTCGCCGCCGAGGTCGCCCAGCCGCCCGTGCGCCTGGTCAAGACGATCGGGGACGCCGCGATGCTCGCCTCGGTCGAGCCCGAGCCGCTGTTGGACGCCGCCCTACGGTTGCTCGACGCAGCGGACGCAGAGGGTCATGATTTCCCTCAGATGCGAGCGGGCGCAGCCCTCGGACCCGCCCTCCCGCGAGCCGGTGACTGGTTCGGGCGGCCCGTCAACCTCGCCAGCCGCATCACCCACGTCGCACGCCCCGGGAGCCTGCTGGTCGAGCGCGAGATGCGCGAGTCCGCGCGCGAGGCCTACCGCTGGTCCAATGCGGGTGAGCACCGCCTGCACGGCATCCGTGAGCCGGTGACTCTGTTCCGCGCGCGCCGGCTGGAGCCCGCCTGAGGACTCAACCCCGATATGTCCGCAGAGCACCTAGACGATCTGCGAGCGGCGGCTCGGCACGCACGCGAGCCGCAGACACGACTAGCGAGGTGTGAGGCGGAATCAGCGCGCGCCATCCACATTGCGAGCCGCGGGTCGCCGGCGGGCGTGCGTGGCTCGAGGAGCGCCGTCCGCGGGCACCAGTCCGCCCGCTCGGGCCGCAGACAGAAGCTCCTCGACCGAGGCACCCAGGGCGCTCAGCAACACCTCGAGGTCCGGCACGGTGTCGCGGTCGGCGACCACACCGAAGAACACGTTGCCGTCATAGCTCAGCGCGGCCACGCCGACGGCGTGCTCGGCGGCGAGCGGCACGAGCGGATGGACCTCGCGCAGCGGCGCCCCGAAGGCGTACAGCGTCTGCTTCGGACCGGGCACGTTCGTGACGGTCACGTTGAACAGCCGCGTGGCGTAGAGAGCCTGCGCGATCGTGGCGTGGAGGACCGGTGGCGCCAGTCCGGCGATCTCGATCACGGCGGTCGTGCCTGCGGCCTGCTGCCCCTCGGACTTCAGCGACTTCGAGCGGGCCACGGTTTCGTGATACCTGCGTACCGGATCGGCCTGCGCCACGGGCAGCTCTAGGAAGAGCGAGGAGATCCGATTCCCGAGCGCGAGGTGCTCGCTCGCGATGCGGACGTTCATCGGGACCATCGCCCGCAGCCCCTGCGCCGGTAGTGCCTCGCCGCGGGAGTGGAGCAGCGCCCTCAGCCCGCTCGCGGTGACCGTGAGCACGACGTCGTTGACGGTGCCGCCGAGAGAGCTCTTGATCTCCTTCAGCTCCGCCAGCGGGACGCGCACGACATCGAAACGGCGCCTGGTACCGATCGGTACGTTGAGGCTCGTGCGCGGCGCCGCGTGCAGCTCCTCGCTCACGATCACCGCGAGCGCCGCTCGCGCGCTGCCCAGCGCCTCACGTGGGTGGAGCACGCCGTGGGCTCCCATCTGGACTGCGTGAACGATCGTTTCAACCGGCAGCAGTCCCGCCCACGCGTGCGCCAGCGAGGCCAGCGGGCCGGGGGCGGTGGGCTGAGCGGTGGACGTCGGGCGGTTGGCATCGAGGGACGAAGGCGCGGGGCCGCCGCTCCCGCCGCTCACGGCGGACGGCGATGACGAAGCGCTCGGCACCGTATCGGCCGTAGCGTCGAGTATCAGGTGGCCGACGTCGACCGAGCCGACGCCGTCGACCATGGAGTGATGCGTCTTGTGTGCGAGCGCCCAACGACCGTCGGCTAGCCCCTCGACGAGCGCCATCTCCCACAGCGGCCGGTGGCGATCCAGACGCTGGGAGAAGAAGCCCGATGCCCACTCCTGGAGCTCCTCATAGCCTCCCGGTGCGGGGAGTGCCGCGCGGGCGACGTGCATGCCTATGTCAAACGCGGGATCGTCTTCCCATTCGGGCCACGACAGCCCGCCCGTGTGCGGCTCCGACAGGCGCTGTCGATAGCGCGGGAGCTGTCCCAGCCGGCTCGCAAGGTGCTCGCACAGCTCCTCGTGTGAGGGCGGCCCGCCGTTCGGCAGAGGATCGAAGACCAGGACCCCGCCGATGTGCATATGCGCGCTCTCGTCGGCCTGCTCCAGCTCGAGGAACGTCGCGTCCAGGGCTGTCAGGTGCTCGCTCATGGCTTCACGAGGCGCGCCGCCGTGAGCGAACTCGGTGCGCCCAACGGTCTACATCCTCGAGCGCCTCGGCTGTCACCCTGCTCACGAACACCTCGCCGCCACTCACCTCCGTACGCGTCAACTCGAACTCGTCGAGGTTCTCACGCACATAGTCAGAAGCAAGCTCGTTGGACCCATCGGCTGCCGCCTTGTCATGGAAGATGCTGACGGTCTCCACCATTGCATCACCCGTATCGAGCGCGAAATATGCGACGAACCCAGGTTCCTGACTGATGGCGGGCGCGAACTCCTCGTCCACGCGGTGCATGAGCGAATCGATCGAGCCCGCGCCCATCCGGTAGTGGCGCACGCTTGTATACATCGTCTCTCTTCCCCTCTGGCTCTCGGTGATCTCTCCACCTATCGGCTTACACCACCCTGGGCGCGACGGCATCAGACCAAACTACGGATCGCACTCTGTAGCTCTCCGCGGCTTGGGTGCTGGCCCGGGTTCACCGAAGCTTGGGGCGAGACCTCGAACCCCCGACGGGCTGATTCCGCGCATGAGGGTCGGCACCGACGGACGCAACGAGCGCTCGCTCAGGACGAGCTCCAGCACTGGTGGGCACCCGGTCGAACACTTCTGTGTCGGCGGGCGTAAGCGAGCGTATTTCAGCGAGCGTCCTAGACACGTTCTGGGCGTCGTGGGCGACAGCGCGGTCGGACCGGCGGCCCGTCCCGTCCGATGCGGCGGCGAGGCGCAGCCAGCACCGATCCTCAGTCATGCCGAGGCGGCGACCGCGCGTACCTCGCTGCGCACCACGGTCACGCCGGGCATCGGGCTGCTTCCAACGCCTAGCGCCTGGGCAGCTGCCTGGGCGTTCTCCTCCGTGTCGTAAAGCTCCAACGAGGTTCCCTTGCCGTCCTCGAGTGGTCTGAGCCAGTATCCGGCCTGGAATCCGGGCGCGTTGCGGGCGTTGGGCACGATCTGCTCTTGCAGGGCCTTGAGCCCGACCTGCGGGTCGGGCTGTCCCTTCGTATCGACCTCGGTCAGGACTGCGTGCATCGAATGCCTCCCTTTGCGTGTGTCTTGGACCGAGAGCAAGCTAGCGCAACGGGGTGCCCCCGACTCCTGCGGCAAGAGGGAGAAGTCGGGAGCGCCGCCGCCGTGGCGACCTCGACGATCGGCGATCGGTGACCGCCGCCGTGCCGGCGCCCATCAACGCGACGGTTGCTGCCACTGGGAGCCAGCTACGCGAGTGCGCCCGGGACCTCGTCTTTCAGGGTCTGCCGGATTTGCTCGCGCAGTCCTGGCGTGTCCTCGTGGCCGTGTGCCGTAACAGCGTGAATAACGGCAGCGTCGACCACATGCTCCTCGCTCCCAGCCATGGCCAGATCGCAGTTGTTCTCGCTCGGCATCTCCCGGCAGTCAACGTACTTCCGAGTCATCGCTCCTCCACTCCTGGAATGGTCTCAACACAGACAACCGTATACCTCCTTCAAGCTGACCCGGTCCTCCCACCCGCCACGCGTGACGTCTCATGGTCCGCACGCGTGTGTGGCCAAGCCGGGACCGTTCGACGGAGACCGTTGGGCAGGCGACTGCTTAGGTTGGGCTGTCTCCGGGATGTGCCAGCTTAGGTGGCGAAGCGGTCGTCGCTACCGTCAGTGCTGCTCAGAACGAAACTCGGTAGCGCCGGCCGAGGACGGCGAGACGCCTGCTTCGCCCAACGTAAGCGAGCGTGTTGCGAGCCTGTGCTCGTACGACTGCAGCTCGTCCAAAGCGCAAGCGAGGCGCCGAGGTGATGAAGCGCTCGCATTGGTGGCGAAGCGCAAGCTGGCGGTTTCGAGCAATGAAGGCGCTTGTATAGGCGGCAGCTCGGACCTTGCTACGCCCAGGCTGGCACAGGCTCCGATGGCTCGTCGGGCAGATCGGTCGGCGTCCTCGGCGAACTCGGACCTCGTGCGCTCGATCTATGCCCTCCGGGAGCGCGGCGCAATAACGGCGGTCCCTCTCCAACTTAAAGCTCCGCCTCGAGATGGCCGATCAATGACTGATGAGGCGGCTGACGGCACTCGCGACGGTGCTCGCCCTACTCGTGAGCGGGTGTGGGAGCGAGGGTGCGGGCGACATACGGGAAAGCGAGCAGGTCAGCTCGGTGGTACACCGCTACTTCTCCTCTTTCGCCCGCGGCAGCGGGACCGAACTTTGCCCGCTCTTGACGCAAAGCGCCCAAGACAAAATGGTTGCGGTTGTGGAATCCGACGAGCGGGAACTCGGACGTTCTGACCCGGCCCTCGCGTGCCCCGAAGCCGTGGAATTCTTCCGTCGCGTCGACATGGCACCCCTCGCGGATACGAAGGTCATTGCGGTATCGATAACAGGTACTAATGCCACAGTGACCGTCAAAGTGGGAAGCTTCCACTAGGGGCCGGTCACGTTGAGCAAGACGGCGACTGGGTGGCTTATCAATAAGCTCCCAGGACAGACGTGAGGCACACGGCGTTCGCACACGGTGAGCCAGGGCGCGGCGGCAAGGTGATCAGGCCCGTCTTCTACTGGGACCGCGAATGCGCGCTCACCGAGCTCGGCCTCGCTTCGGAGGCGGATTCGTAGACCGCTCCGCTCTGGTGGAGACGCGAGCGTCAGCGCGAGACCGTCGCTTCGAGTCAAAGAGCGGGTGCGCGTAAGGCGCGACGGCAGACGACCGCCTCGGACGACGTTCGAGCGCAACGGCTGGGGATCGGCATGCGCCTGCTTGCCCCGGGCCGAGCGGAAGCGTCCGCCTTGCTGTGCCTCTGACCCGGTCCTTGTCCGGGGCAGGATTGAGCGGCGTGTTATTCCCGACTCCTGCGTTCGTGCTCGCAGGCAGCAGTCTGCGTGCGGCGCGTTCGCCGGGTGCGAGAACACACGAGCTGGCGCCTCAACAGAGACTGCCTCCAAGATGGGACGGAGCGGTTCGAATCGCGCGTGCGCTGGTGGCCGAGCATCCGCGCCTCGTCCTCAGCCAACAGGATCGCGTTGTATGCCTGATCGGTAAATCGGCCTATCGCGCCTGTCGGTGCTTCCACGTCGCCTGCTCCTTCCTGCTGGATATCAGTGCTCGATGTTTCATCACTCCAAAGCAGCTCAGCAGACGCGCTCGGCCCTCGCGCAAGGCTGATCGCTGCGGCCGCCGCCGAACACGGAGGCGTCGCTGTACTCCACGCGACGCACATTTTGACAAGCTCGCCGAAGTCCTCACGTTCCCGCTCTTCTCACGCTGCTCAGCGCCGGACCACAAACGCCCGAGGCTGAGCCACTACCGAGTGAATAGGGGCGGGCGAGAGCCCCGGCAACCCGCAGGTGTCGCGGCAAGCGTCGCGGAGGCGTGCCTAACCGCTCCGGCAACCAGAGCCGGTATCATCGCCCGCGTTGTGCGACGCGGAGCCATGATCTCGGCGGTGGTTCTGTGCTTGGCGCCCCTTCTGCCCGGGGCCGCGCAGGCGACGTCCGGTCATCGCTGGCGCACTCTCACGGTGCACCAAGCGTGGACCGTGACCGTGACAGGCGCCCGTCACGTTGCAAAGGAGGCAGAATCGTTCCCCCACGCTTATGGGCCTTCAAGGCCGAGCAGCGACGAAGTCCAACCGCAATCAGCATGCGTGCGACACTCGCCGTATCAAATCGACTGCCCGTTCACCTACCTCCTTGGCTATACGTCCGGAGAAGTCTATACGCAGTGCCGCGACACCGGGCAGGTCACAGAGATCGCTGAACAGCGATTCCGGTTCACATCACCCAAACCGCGGTGCCACTTGATCTACAACAAAACGCCCTAGCGCAGCGACCCCTGTGAGATCTGCGTAGCGCTCCTGCTGCTCGGGAGTGAGCCGGAGGTCGGCGTGACGGAGCTTCTCTTCCTGTGCAAACGTGTATTGGCGAGCGACCCACGCAGACCCGGTGATTGCTTGCGGCGCCGCGGTTGTGATCGCCCAGCCGTCCTCCGGCCCGATCTTGGAGGGATCGTAGAACGGGAGTAGGCGCGACCGACGCCAGTCGGGACGAAAGACCTGGAGGAGATAGCCATCTTCCTTGAGCCGCCTGCCCTCTCATCCAGCAGCTTCGCTATCCGGTCGTACATCTTCTCGCGTTCACGAGCGCGGCGATGCTCAGAATCGCGGTGAGTGCGACGGCCGTAGCTAGTATCTCGGCCTTCCGCTCAGCTAGCGCGTCGATCGCGTGATCCGTCCATCTAGCAACCACATTCGAATTGTTTGCTGCCATTCGTGCGATCCTAACCGTCGTCGTCCCGACAAACAACCCGTCCCCGCCGGCGGATCGGCGAGCGGTGGCAGACGATGCGTGCAAGCTGTCGGCCTCAGACAACGTGATAGTGCATTTCGCTCGTCGAGGCGCTGCGTCAACTCAGGAGCCTGCACGAGGGCAAGACACCTGCTCTCCGTAGGTGCCGAAACAACCGAGACACGATGCTATCCTCAGTCTGTGACCACTGAGGTGCCCACATGAAGGTCGTGACCGTTCGTGACTTCCGCGACCACGCAACCGAGATGTTTCGCTCTGACGACGTGATCTTGGTCACACGCGAAGGGACACCGGCTGGCTTCTTCCTGCCGTGGGACACACCAGAGCTACCGGTCGAGGTTCGCCGAGAGGTCTTCCTGCGGCTCTCGGAGCAGATCGGCGCCCAGCTAGCCGCGTCGGGGGCAAGCGAGTCAGAGGTACTGGACGATTTCGCTGCCTCCCGTAGTAGTCGCTGACGCGAACGTACTCCTCTCCGCGCTGATCGGTGGCCGAGCTCGCCTCGTCATCGCCTCCCCCGGCGCGCCGAAGATCCTCGCCACACAAGCGGTCGGCGAAGAGGTCGCCCGCCATCTCCCGCGCCTCGCCGAAAAGCGTCACCTCGATCAAGCGCTCCTAATCGCCGCCCTCCAGGTCATGCCGGTCACATGGAAGCCCGCAGCCAGCTACGAAGACTTTCGCGAGCTCGCCGAGCAGCGCATCGCCGCCCGAGACCCCGACGACTGGCCGACCGTCGCACTGGCGCTCAAGCTCGACCTCCCAGTCTGGTCCCAAGACAAGGACCTCACCGAGGCCCGCGTCAAGGTCTACATCACGGGCGAACTGCTCGACCGTCTACGCGGCGCCTAGATCGGCGCAGGCAACCAGCGGCAATGCCGGCCTCGGGCGGAGTGATATAGCCCCCCACCCGATGCAGGCTCCGATCATCCTACGACCGCCATCACACGAAAGCCGCCGCACGCGATCACGGCTCTCGCGCTCTTGCTGATCGTCCCCATGCGAGAGTGTCGGCGACGTTGCCCGCGGCGCCTCCTTTCACATGGAGGGAGGTGTCTCACGCCCTCGCCGTCGGAGCCCACCGCCGGATCCACATAGGGATGGCGAGTGTTCAGGGCTCGCCCAGTCCGTGTCGGGCGGCGTAGTTGATCGCCGCTGCGCGGTCGCGCGCGTCGATCTTCGCGAACAGATGGTTGATGTGCGTCTTCACGGTCGCCTCGGAGACGACGAGGCGCTCGGCGATCTCGCGATTGGTGAACCCGGCGGCGATCAGGCCGAGCACCTCCGCCTCGCGCGCGGTGAGACCGTCGGGCAGCTCTGTCCGGACTGGCACGTCCGGTGGCGCGGCTGCGGCGAGCAGGCGGGCCTGGAGCGGGGCCGCAAGCGTCATGTGCCCCGCCGCGGCCTGATGGAGTGCACGGGAGATCTCCTCCTTGCCGGCGTCCTTGGTAAGGACTCCTCGGGCTCCGACGCGCAGCGCCTCGAGCGCGTCGTCGTCCTCGCCGAAGGTGGTAAGGATCAGCACCGCGATCGAGGGGTGCTCCGCGACGATCCGCCGCGTCGCCCCAACCCCGTCGAGCACGGGCATGTGCAGATCCATCAGCACGACGTCGGGCCGGCGTCGCGCGACCAGCTCAACTGCTTCGGCCCCATTGCCGGCGGTCCCGACGACGCTAACGTCCGCGAGCAGGTCGAGGATTGTCGCGAGCCCCTCACGCACGATCTGCTGATCGTCCACGACGAGCACCCGCAGCAGCGAGCTCACGAGGGGACCTCCGCGCTGACCGTCCAGCCCTCCGGACCCGGTCCCGCTGTGCGCGACGCCCGCCGGCGAGCTCGAGGCGCTCGCGCATGCCAGCCAGACCGTAGCCCCCTGTGGGTGCCGCGCCGACACCGGCGGGCGCGCGCACAGCCGCGTCGTTCGTGACGATCACCCTTGTCGTTGACGCCTCGTAGATGAGGCGCACGCTCACGGCCGATCCGGGTGCGTGACGGCGGGCGTTTGTCAGCGCCTCCTGAACGGTTCGCATCAATGCGAGGGTCACCTCTGGGGAGAGGGCCCGCGCGGTGCCTTCGAGGACGAGCTCCCCGCGATCGCCCTGCTGGCGGTGCGATTCGAGCAGCCCAGTGAGGCTCTCAGGGAGCGGTGGTGCGTCGCTGCGCAGCGCGGCGACCGCGCGGCGTGCCTCCTCGAGCCCGTCGCGCGCCGTGCGCCGGCAGCCACGAATCCGTTCGAGGGCACCATCCACGTCGCCGCGCTCCGCGAGCACCCCCTCGGCTGCCTCAAGCTGGACCGTCAGGCCACCGAGCGCATGAGCGAGCACGTCGTGTATCTCGCGTGCGATGCGGGTGCGCTCATCGAGCGCGGCGGCGCGCCCACCGCGATGCGGTCGGTCAAGGGTCCGTCTCCGTGCTCATTGCCGAAGCGTAGGTCATAGTGCCACGGCGACGGAAAGGCGACACTGAGCTGGGCGAGGGTTCGGGAATGTCACTTGACGGCCGGCCCGCGCGCCGTTCTGGTTCGCCGTAGTGAGACATTACGCTTCGAGCTGATCCGTGCCCCCTACTACGCTCGACACTGCATGCAAGCCATTGCATCGGGTTCCGGTACCGTTGCGCCGGATGGACTTTCCGGATTTCGCGAAGCGGCACCCGCGAGCAGCCCGTGCCGCGGTGAGGACGGTCGTGAAGTTCCGAGAAGTCCTCCCGGAGGCTCTTAGCGACCCTCACGGCTGGCCACGGATGGCGAGCTGCGCAGATGTGGCGGGAGACCCGAGGAAGGTGCGCGCCGTCGCTCGGGAGATGTACAGCGAACTTGTGGGCCTGGAAGATTCGCATCGCCGCATCGAAGGCGACCGTTGGGAGCCCGCCACGTCGGTCGAGCAGCGGTTCCCGCGCGGCGAGAAGGATCTTGAGCCGTTCGTCGCCGAGGCGTGCCGGGACGGTGATTCCGATGCGAAGCCGTTCTCGATGGTCTGGGACCGGATGGCTCGGGAGCTGGGCCTGGCCCCATAGCTGGCTGCCGATGCGCGGTTGACCTGGTCGATAATGCATGCGAGGCGTCCAGCGACCGGCTCGTAGCCTGGACGAGCGTTTTGTCCCTGGAAGGCGCGACGGCTAGCGCTTTGCGACCGATGCGAGCGTCTCGCTGGTCCTCAGCTTTATGCCTGCTCAGGACGACAAGCAGCACTCCTCGAAGTTTGCCGACCCTGCTAGCGCTTCCGCCCAAGGAGAGGCTGCGAACGAGGCCGAGGGCCGCGTCGCAGACAGCCAGCGGCAATGTCCTCCTCGGACGGAGTGATATAGCCCCCCACCCGATGCGCGCGATCCGGGCGATGGGCTACGCCGGAGATTGGCGACGCGGCTGGATCACGCCCGTGCCAGAGGCCCTCCTTCATGGCAGTCCCAAGCAGGCGCCTCGTCTCGGGCCGAGGAGGTGCCTGCTTTTGGCGAATAGGAGGACCAACCCCGCCGATACGGCTCAGTCCTGCTTTCGCGATTCCGCTGGTGCGCGCTCGGCGGCGGCGATGGTGCCAGCTGGCGCATCGGGGGGTGACTTGATCGTGATTGCTCAGGCAGGAGTGTTGGGCCAGCCCGCGGCGTCGAACACCGCGATCGGGTCGAGATAGTCTCGCCAGTGCGTCACCTTGCGGTCCTTGACGGTGACGATGGAAACGAAACGATTGTTGTACGGCCGGCCGGTCTGTACCGATTCGCCGTGTACTTCGTACTCAAGGACGACCACCGACGCTTCCGGATCCCGGTAGACGCGGAGATTGTCAGCGGTGTGGACGGTCATGTAGTCGTCGTAGTTGCTGTAAAGATCGATGATGCTTTGTCGCCCCTCGATGCGCTTGGGGTAACCGGGCACAGAGATGAGGTATTCAAAGACCACGTCGGCGGCCAGAAGGTCGAAGTAGTCCTCTCCGTCCGCGACCCCTTTCAGCCCTTCGCGGATGATGCGGAAGAAGGGCCCCTCGGCCCCGAAGTTCGACTTTTCATCGGTGTACTTGGTCATTGGTCCTCCCCGGTGATCCAGGCGGTGGCGTTGCGCTCTGCGAATGCTTCGAAGCTGATTGCCGGCCGGCCAAGGATGGTCTCGACGTCGCCGGTGGGCGTGGATCCATTGCCGGTGACGATCGCGCCGGTGAGCCATCGAAGCATCGGAGCGTAGGCGGCGGGCACACCGGCCGCGGTCGCCCCATCGATCCAGGTCTCTTGGTCGACGTCCTGATACGCGACGGGCTGTCCGCTCACGGCAGCGATGGTCGCCGCCACATCGTCGAACGTGATTGCCTGCGGTCCTGTGGGGGCGTAACTGGCGCCCGCGTGCGCGTCGGGGTTGAGGAGGGTCTCGGCTGCGAGCGCCGCGATGTCGGCGGCGTCGACGAAGGCCTCGGAACCGCCCCCGCTGGGGACGATGAGTGTCCCATTGATGACCGGAAGATGATCGTCGGTGAAGTTCTGCATCACCCAGGCGGGGCGCAGGATGGAGTGTGTGAACGCGTCGCGGCTCGCGACGAGCGTCTCCACGGCCGCGATGTCGACTTCGCCTGGCGCCTGATCGCCGTTGTAGGTGCTCAGCAGCGTGACGTGCCGTACGCCGGCGGCCTCTGCCTGGTTCAGGAATGCGGCGACCTGATCGGCATACCGCACGCGCATCACGGGTGTTACGAGGTAGATGCGGTCAACCGCGTCGAGCGCATCCGAGTACGTGGTCGGATCGTCCCAGTCGAAGCGCACGTCGCTGCCGTGTCGGGACGCTGTTCTGGCCTGTGCTCCACGATCGGCTAGGTGTTTGGCGACGAGTGAGCCGGTTCTGCCGCTGCCGCCGAGGATGAGTGCTGCTGGTGATGTGCGGGTCATGCGTGGAGTATTCCGCCAGGCCACTGATCTAATCAATGTGCCAGACGCGCTATTTGTTGTTTGATCCTCTTGAATCATTGACCTCAGGGTGCGTTGTGCATAGCCTGGTTCTGTGGATCTGCTCTACGACCACCTCATGCGGGCGCGCGCGACGGGTGCGGTCTTCGCCCGCACTGTTGTCATGCCGCCGTGGGGGCTGAAGCTGGGTGGCTCCATCCAGCTTGCGGTGCACGCGGTCACCCGAGGCAGGGCGTGGTTGTGGTTCGACGACCCGACGAGCGCCGTGGAGCTCTTGCCCGGGGAGATCACGCTCGTGCGCGGCGGACCGACCCACTACATCGCGCACGAGCCGAGAGCTGAGTGCTTGGAGCCCGACGATTTTCGACTTCGGTACTCACAGAGGCCACCAGTCGCTGACCATGCCGCAACCGTCTTCCTCTGCGGCGCCTACCAGTTCTCGGGCGACGTCGGCAATGGACTCCTTGATGCCCTACCACCTGTGCTGACGCTCTCGTCTGCGATCGACGAGCCGCTCCGAGATGTGATCACGCTGATGTCTCGTGAGCTCACGATCACAGAGCCCGGTCAACAGACCGTGCTGGATCGCCTGCTGGACGTGCTGCTCGTCCTCGCTCTCCGCAGCGACTTCCGGCGGAGCGCCACAGCGCCCCGGTGGTACCGGGCGTCCGCGGACCCGCGGTTGCGTGCCGCATTGCAGGCCATGCACGAAGACGCCAGTCACCCTTGGATGGTGCCCGAGCTGGCGGCGATCAGCGGTCTGTCCCGGGCCGCATTCGCACGAGCCTTTCGGGACACGCTCGGGCAAGCCCCGCTGCAGTACCTCACGGACTGGCGAATGACTCTCGCCCGCGACCACCTGCGTGCTGGCGAACTCAACCTCGCGAGCATCGCCGCGGTGGTCGGATACAGCTCGCCATACGCCTTCTCGGCAGCCTTCCGCCGCCACCACGGCATCCCGCCCGGAGCATGGCGACAGCAGCAATCGACGGAGCCGCTCGCGCTCAACAGCGGCGTCGACTCAACGGCACAAGCCAAACCCGCCAATCACGGTTGAGGGGCTGAGAAGGCCCCTCTTTGGCCGCATCCAGCACGCCCAGGCGTGCTTTCGCTCGGCCACGCGTACCTGTACACCGATTCCGTCGCCCTCCTTTGCGATCGGCGCGGGCCGCAGTGGCGCCGCGGCTCGGATCGCCCCAAGGGCGCCGGCAAATGCGCCGGGCCGGTGAAGAAGCGGCTTGACAAAGTCCGAGCGCCTAAGGAATAGTGTGTTCACGGCGGCGACCGGTCGCCGAGCTGTGGAGCATCCGCCCCAGTCGGGGTTCCATTGGCGAAGGGGATTCGCCCTCTCGGTCGTCAATGTCACAGGCCATCTTCCAACGCCGCGTCACTGGGGGACGAGGGTGTGAAGGAGAGGCTTGCCCATGACGAAGGATGCCAGCTTCAAGAAGGTTGTCCGCCGCCACGCCGAGGAGACCGGGCAGCGCTACACCGAAGCGCTGACAGATCTCGAGGGACTTAGGGGTTGTAGATCAATAACGTTTCAATATTGCTTGCCCGTCAATGCCCGTTTCACCGTTGGGGCGTGATCGCGTAGTTCCACTCGGGATGGAAGTCTTCACCGTGAATGTTGACGGCTTCGAGGTCGGCGTCTGTGACGCGGATCTTGTCGGGATAGGTGCCTTCGTCGAGACGGGCGTAGACCTCCAGGCCGTTGCGGGTCGTGGTCGCGCCTATCAGGTTGATGATCGTCTCCAAGGACGTGAGCGGCTTGCCGCGCCAGTTCATCGTGATGAAGCTGAACAGGCGGTGCTCAATCCGGTTCCACTTGCTGGTGCCGGGCGGGAAATGGCAGACAGCGAGCTGGAGGCCGATCTCGTCTGCGAGATTCTGCAGCTCAACCTTCCATAGCTTCGTGCGGTTGCCGTTGGAGCCGCCGCAGTCGGCGGTGATCTGCAACCGGGTGGCGTGCGGGTAGCGCTCGGCTCCGAGGTACTCCCACCAGCTGCGGATCGAGTTCACGGCGAACTGGGCGGTGTCGTGGTCGATCCCGACGTTGACGTAGCCCTCGTCCAGGCGTAGGTCATAGACGCCATAGGGGATCGCCTTGCCCAGCTGCTTGTCCTTGAAGTCGTGCACGCGCACCAGCTCGGGCTTGCCCTTCAGATGCCACTCACGCCCTGCGTTCTTGAAGTCTCCGACGAGCTCCTTCTTCTTCGTGTCCACGCTGATCACCGGCCAACCGGCGGCCACGGCCGCCTTCGCGGTCTGGTTGATGTGACGGAACTGCAGATCACGGTCGGGGTGCTGACGGCCCTCCCTCGTCTTGACGTTCGCTTGCAGGCTGTACCCGAGAGAGCGCAGGAGCGCCGCCACAGAAGTGAAGTGAACCTCGTGCCCCATATCCCGCAGCCCCTCCGCCAGATGGCGCACACTCTTGGACGTCCAACGCAAAAGCGACTCCGGATCACCACGCGAACTCTCCTCCACGAGCCGCTCAAGATCGCGAGCCAGCGTCACGTCAACCGCGGTCAATGCCTTACGACCACCACCACGCCGCCTGACACGCCCACGCTCCAGATGCTCACCGGACTCCAGTTCCGCGATCCCCTTACGAATCGTCGGCACACTCACCCCAGTCTGGCGCGCGACCACCGCGACACCACCACGTCCCGCCGCCCGCGCCTCCGCCGCCACAAACAAGCGGCGCTGACGCTCATTCAGCTCACCCGCCAGCGCCCTGAACCGCTCACCAATCGCCCGCTCGTCGACCACACATCCTTATTCCACACATACGAGACGAATCCTGCAATGTTATTTATCTACAGGACTTAGTGCGCGAATGAACCACGAGCCCGTTGCCGAGCGGCTGCTCGCCCACCTGCGGGATCGCTACGGCATCGATGCTGTCGCGGCGACGAAGCTCAGTGTGCACAAGAGCTACGTCTTCCGCATCGACAGGAAGGACGGCGAGCCGTGGGTCGCGCGCGCGTTTCCGCCCGCTCGGCCGCGTGCCGGTGTTGAGGGCGACGCCGCGATCCTGCGGTTCCTGGAGCGCCAGGACTATCCCGCGGAGCGCTTGGCGGTCGATGATCCGGTCTCTGACTTCGATGGCAGCGCGGTCCTGGTGACACGGTTCGTCGAAGGCGTCGGGCTTCCCGACGGCGCGGAGAAGTTCGCCATGATGGGTGAGCTGCTCGGACGGCTGCACGCGCTGCCATACGACGATTCCGCCCGCCGCCCGGGTGGAGCAAGTGGCGAGGACCCGAGCCGCGAGGGCACGCCGCGTCAGGACCTGCTCGCCGCCCTCGCGTTCCTCGACGCCGTGGATATGAAGGTCGCGACCGCCGAGCGCGAGCGCTTTGAGCGGCTCAGGAACAAGGTGCGCTCGGCCGACGATGGTGACGGGCTTCCGGAAGGCTTGCTGCACGGAAATCTCCTTCACGCCCCCGATCACGCCGTCCTGACCGAGCAAGGACCAGTCGCGATCAACTGGAAGGCCTCGGGGCGCGGACCGCGCCTCGCCGACTTCGCGTACCTGATCTGGGGCACGGGCTCGTGGAATCCACGTCGCCCCAACCAGGAGCGCATCGACGCTGCCGTCAACGCCTACCGCCGACACGTCGAGCCGACCGACGACGAACTCGAGCGGTTGGAGGCGGTGATGTACATCCGGACGCTCTACCTCGTCTGCTTCGGCTACCGACGTGCCGTCAACGACGGCGCGAAGTTCCGCGAGTGGGGCTTCATCCGTCCGCGCGAGTACTTCAGTGAGACTGCGGCCGCAACCCGAGCCGCGTTCCGCCGGTAGGTCATCGGTGGGACAAACGAACGAGGCCGATTCGTCGGCAGCCCGCCGGACGTCTCATTCGTGCGAGAGCGCGCCCGTGGAGATCCCGAAGGACATCTTCGAGCGGATCAAGGCGCCTGCCTGGCGCTGCCCGAGGTGACGGTGCAGGTCGACGCCTCCCTCGTGACAGCGAGATCGACGGCGCACTCGTTCGACTCCGCCCGGATGTGGTGGATGCGAGGAGATCTCATACTCGCTGCGCGTCCGTCCGTGCCGTGTCGTCGCCGCCCCGCACGTGCCTGCTTTTGGCTAATTGCGAGACTCGCGGCGCCTTTGGGTTGAGACCTGCCTTCGTGCTCGCGCGGGTACTCGTCGTCCGCCAGTGACCGACGCTTGCGTCGTTGTGATCGCTGATGGTTCTCGGAGGTGCCGTTCAGGCGGTGATTCCGTGGATGTCGAGCTTGGCGACCAGCTCGGGGTTGTTGAATACGTCGATCGCTACCGCGCGCTCGTCGATGACTGTGAAGGCGAGTACAGCGAACGGCCGCGCGCCGTCGAACGCGACCACGCCGGCGGCGCCGTTGATGAGCGCTGGGCGGACGTAGGACGCGAAACGCCGGGCGCTCATCGCGCCGGCGGCCACTCGCCTGGCGCCGCGCAGCTCTATCGGGTCGCCGTCGCGGCGGTGGGCGCGCAGCACGACGTCGGGGTCGAGTACCGCCGCCAGCGCCTCCAGGTCGCCGTCGCGGGCGGCGGCGAAGTAGGCGTCGACGACTGCCTGCTGGCGCGTCAGGTCTGCGTCCGGCGCCGGCGCTGCCTCCCGCACATGGCGGCGCGCACGGCTGGCGAGCTGGCGGGTCGCCTGCGGTGAGCGGTCGACCATCGCCGCGATCTCCGCGAAGGGAAGGGCGAACATGTCGTGTAGCACGAACGCGAGCCGTTCGGCCGGGCTGAGGGTGTCCAGAACGACCTGTAGCGCGATCCCGACCGACTCCGCCAGCAACGCCTCGTGCTCGGGATCGGTCCCGGCCGCCGGGTCGTCGATGATCGGCTCCGGCCGCCAGCTGTCGAGCGGCTGCTCGCCGCGGGTCCGTCGGGAGCGCAGGATGTTCAGGCAGATCCGGGAGACGACCGTCGTCAGCCACCGCTCGAGGCTGTCGATCTGCTCGGCGTCGGTCCGCGCCAGGCGGAGCCACGCCTCCTGCACGGCGTCCTCGGCCTCGCTGACCGAGCCGAGGATGCGGTAGGCGAGCCCGCGCAGCTGGGGCCGGTGGCGGTCAAAGCTGTCTGCGAGCTCTAGTTCGTTCATCGCTGTCACACCGTCCCGGTCTCGCGGGTCATAGTCGTTAGACCCGAGAAGCCCAACCAATGTGACAGGAGGTGCCCGATGGCACGCGTCCAGGGAGTATCGAAGCGCAAGGCCGGGCCCATGGTTAGGCTCGTCTACAGGCTCGGACCGAGGATGATGAAGAAGCTGACCGGCCGCGCACCCCAGACGGGGAGCGGGACGGAGCCGATGGAGATCTGGGCCTATCAGCCGAAGATGATGATGGGGATGGGCAAGTTCAACCAGGCGGTCCGCAAGGGGAAGTCCGTGGATGAGCGGCTTAAGCCTGGATCCACCGGTGTTGTCCGGTGGTGAGCGAAGAATGACCTCCTGAATCGGGCTTGGTAGCGACAGATTGCGGCTGTCGCGGCCCGGGATCAGGAGGTCACTCGTATGGTGCAGGATGACGAGCGGGTCGGACTGGACGGGGTGCGGGTCGTCTTCGACGATGATCGCGTGGTATCGGACGCGGGGGTCGCGCTCGTTGCGACGCTCGCGGGGCGGCTTGGGATCGAGGCTCTCGTGGGCCGGTTCGTGACGCTTCGTCGTGACCGGCCAGGAGCGGCGAACCCGGGCAGGAAGGTGATGGCGCTCGTGTTCGCGATGCTGCTCGGCGCCGATTCGATCGATGATTGTGATGTGCTGCGGGCGGGTCGCACGCGCCGTCTTTTGGGTGGCTGGCTGCCGGCGCCCTCGACACTCGGGACGTTTCTGCGGGCGTTCACTTTCGGGCATGTGCGCCAGCTCGACCGGGTACTCGACCAGGTGTTGGCACACGCGTGGCGGGCGGGCGCTGGCCCGGGCGCCGAGCGGCTGATCGTTGACGTGGACAGCTTTATCGGCCGGGCCTACGGCAAGCAGAAGGAGGGCGTCGGCTTTGGGTACACCAAACAGCGGGGGTATCACCCGCTGCTCGCCTCCAGGGCCGGGACAGGTGAGGTCCTGCACGTTCGGCTGCGCAAGGGTCAGGCGAACACGCAGCGCGGTGTCGTGCGCTTCGCTGATGAGCTGATTGCCCGCGTGGCGCGGGCAGGCGCTACCGGCGAGAAGCTTTTCAGGGCCGACTCGGGGTTCTGGAACCGAAAGCTGATCGCGAGGCTCCAGAGCGCCGGCTGGGGCTACTCGATCAGTGTGCGCCTGCAGTTCTGGGTGCCCGCCGCGATCAAGCAGATCCCCGAGCAGGCGTGGCAGCCCTTGGAGGACTACTCCCAAGACGGCGAAGCGCAGATCGCCGAAACGACCACTCACGGACGACGGCTGATCGTGCGCCGCACCCGTCTCGTCGGCTCGCAAGCAGAGCTGTGGCCAGACTGGCGGTATTTCCCGTTCATCACCAACCGCACCGAGGCGTTGGAGATCGTCGAGGCAGAGCACCGCCAGCACGCCGTCGTCGAGCTCACGATTCGCGACCTGAAGGACCAAGCCTTGGCGCACTTCCCCTCCGGTCAGTTCAACGCGAACAGCGCCTGGACGGTGATCGCCGCCATCGCGCACAACCTGCAACGCTGGACATCACTGATCGGGCTACAAGGCCAGACTGTGCGCACCGCACGCACACTGCGCCGCCGGCTACTCCAGATCCCTGGCCGCCTGACCCGCTCGGGGCGCAAGTGGACGCTTCACCTACCCGCTCGCTGGCCGTGGCAACACGACTTCACCAGCGCGCTCGCCCGCATCCGCGCGCTACCAGAACTCACCTGAACGCAAACCGCAGCGACCGAGGCCCAGCCGAGCTACCCGTCGATACCGACGCGCTCACAGCTACCCGAAAACACGCCCGCCGGGTCTCCGAGGAGACACCCCACCGCCCTTCACGCTGACGAACACCAACGACGCACCCGAAACCCACGCCAACAGCATCAAACACCCCCAACAGGCAGTCGCGCGGTGGATCCAGGCTTAGTCGGAAGAGTTGCACCGAAGCGACCCGCGATCGACGCTACCTGAGCGTCGCATAGCTCGCCGTAGAGTCTCGCCGTGAGGCGTCCCTCACGACGACAGCGATCAACCGAGTCATGGTCGAGCGCTATGGCCATCACGGGCGTGTGGACCTCGTTAGCCTTGAGCGTCGAAGCAAGCAGGAGAGCGTAGCGGGACTGTGGGAGTTGAACACCGTCGGACAGAACTCCGGCACCCGGTGGTGCGCTCACGTACTCGCCAGCGACGAACGGGAAGGCGTGTAGGGTGGCCTTGGCGATGTGCCGGTGTGCCAGCCACAACGCAGCGGCTGTCGAGAGCATCCGCTGCCAGCGAACAACGGTTCGGTGGCGTAGGCGCTCCAGCGCCTCTCGCTCAACGGAAGTGACTGCCTCACTCGTGATCTGGTCATCCGTTGCCAGGCGGAACACATCACTCATGACGCCTTCGGGGTCGCGACAGGCACGTTGGAAGGCGGCATCGATCTCCGCGATGCCCGCTTGACGCAGCTCTGCCCACGGGTCCATACCCGACAGCGCATGCAGCAGACCGCCGAGATCCTCTGCGGCAAGAAGGGCGCGCTGAAGGACGATCAAGCCGAACCCTCCGACCTCCGGACCGGGTCTCCCCTCTTCCTCAGCCGCCACGAACCGCTCCCAAGCACGCTGGATCGCCGATCGGCGGTACTCAACGCGCGCGGGCGCGCCGCGCATATGCACGAAGAGCTCGACGCCGCCGCGCGTCTCGACATAGGCACCATCGATGTCCTTGAGCGTAAACCCGACCTTCACGTCAGCACTAATAACAAACTGGACGTCCCTGACGGGCCGGGTCCGACACCCCTCACGCCGGGAAGTACGGGTCACGTGGATCACGATTGCTGGGTAGACGCGAGCGCACGATGGCGCGTACCTCCGCTGGACTGGCCGGGAAGGTTGTGGCGCCCACCCGTATGTAGTACACGAGCTTGCGGTCATTCGTTCCCACGCCGTAGGGTGGCTCGCCACCAGCCGCGATGTCGAGCACAAGCACGCGGGCACCGTCGACTCGGCCCTCAGCCAGCATGAAGTGGACCTGTGGCCTCACCCAGTCGGTGATCAGGTTTGTCAGGCGGTCGAGGTCCTCGCGGGAGCGCGTCTCTCCGAGGCCAGCAGGATTGCCGTCGTCGTCCACGCCGAACAGCAGTGTGCCGCCGCCACCGTTCGCGAAGGCGGCGACAGTCTTCATCACCCCCCGCGGGTCGGCACTCGGGAGCTCGCCCTTGAACTCGGTTGACACGCCCTCGCCGCCACCGATGAGCACCTCGACCCGTGTCGTTACGTCTATCTCGACATCAAAGTCCTTGCCACCCCATGCGCTGTCGAGAATGCGCCGGTCCAACAGCTCCTGATCGCGATGCAGAGCAACCCACGCCCCCGGTCCCAGGCCGAAGGGCGCCGGTAGTCGAACCTCGCGTGTCCGCGAGGAGAGTCGTCTTTTGGCTCCACCGTCGCCGCCCAATGTGAGCCAGGTGCCGCTCAGGGCGTCGCCTTTGACGGCGACAAGTACCTCCGCCGGACGAACACGCACTGACTCAATTCGTGCTCGCAAGTCCTGCTCACGGACTACGAGTTCCCTTCCAGAGAAGTTCCGATTCGGGCCCCGTGGCGGTCGGAAGAAGGCAGCTGCCGCCTGGTCGAAGCTGAGAAACGCTGGGGCGTCCGTAGCGACGAGCTCATCATGTGTGACCTGCTGCGGGTGACCGTCGAGGTGCACCATCCAGTCACGGGTTGGCCACGGCAGCACCTGAAAGACCCCACTAAAGCGGCTGTCCCTCCTTTCGACATGGGCCGAATCGGACAGGTTGAGGTCTAGCGAGACCCCTGGCAGCCTTAGTCGCTTGCGGTGAAACCATTTGGCGACGGTGATGCCTGCTGGCATTGAGGCGATGAAAGCTGCGCTCGGATATAGCCAGCGCTGCCGGCACCATCCCGGCGGGGGCTCCCCTAGCGTGACCTCGAGCAGCGCCAATTGCCACTCAGTCTCCGGACGGCTGACGGCAAGACGCAGCCATACACGAGGCTGGCCCTTCAGATGCTCAACAAGTGCGCTCAGCGGACGGCTATCCATGATGGCTCCCTTACCGCTCGGGTCCCCCGAGCTCGTCTCGCGGGCCGCTCTTAGCCAGGGGCTGGTAGCGCAGCAGCGCTTGTTCGTCTCTCGTGCTGGCCGGAAGGCGTGCGACGATGAGGCAGTGCCCCTTGCGGTCAGCGAGCCGGCGGCTGAGCAGCCCGTAGCTCTTCATGATGTCGTCGGTTGGCGCCACGACAGCTCTGCGTATGACGAAGGCGACAATGTCTGCGAGTTGGAGTCCCGCGTGCTCATGGGAACGCGCAAACTGCAAGCCATGCTCGAAGAGCGGGTCCAGCTGAATGTTGCCATCGAGACAGAACCGATCAACCCACGGGTGCACGGGGTCCGCGCACCATTTAGGATTGTAGGTAAAGCGGTGGCGTGAGGGAGCAGCGATCAGGTCTACGATCATCGCGCCGAGGTACTTCTCGCCCGCGGACTTCTTGCCTGAGAGCTTGCCGTCGATGATGAAGTGGAACTCGTGAAAGGCATCTTTCCACTGGTGCGCACCGTAGGCATAAAGTGCACGCTGGACGGCCTGTACCGTCCCATCGACCAAGAGAGTCGCTTGGACGAACTCGCCGTCGGGAATCTGGCTCGCAAGCCCTGCCTTCTTAATCTGTTTCTCCAGATTCGCCATGATGTCTCGGTCGCGGCCGCCTTGGCGACGATAGTTGGCCGTGCTCCTCTCGTAGGCGGCGGCTTGGTCCAGACGGCAGCTCTGGATCACCTCCCGGGTCGTTAGGACCGTGTCTGTGAGCTGCGCACAAAGCTCGATGGGCCCGGCTGTGAGGAACTCGGCGACCTCATGCAGCTGCTCGGCTGACATTTCGTGGGCGTGAAGCTCGGTGAGCTCCCACGCGGCGCAACGGTCCCGCACGAACGCGTCCGCCCCCGCGAGCGCACTCTCGGGACAGATCACGGCCGCCTGTACGTAGCAGTCGAACCGATCGACAGGAAACGCATAGTCGCCGCTCTCGTCAAAGAAGATATGCACGGTCACATGGTCGCGCGGAGTGCGGATGCGTTGCCCCACACCGAGCGGTACCCGCGACGGCCGGGACGGGAGCTACCGTCAGCGTGTGGACTACGACTACGACGAGACCTTCCGGAAGGCGATGGAGGAGGGCTTGGAGAGGGCTCTCGAGGGTCTGACGCCGGAGCAGGCGGCCGCATTGGAGGACAGCGCTGACGATCTCCTGTCGAGGGTTGTCTCCGAGACGATCGAGGACTCGGCGAAGGGGCTCGTCGGGGACCTCAAGCGGGACGCGCCGGGAATGCTTGAGCACCGGCGCAACTGGCAGGCGGACTTCGAGAGGCGGCTGGCTGAGCATTGGGGGCCGGCGTTCGATCTCGCCGAGATGGTGATGAAGGTCGCCTCCGAGGTCGGGGAGTTCTTCTACGAGAAGCACGTACCGCCGGACGGCCGACGCGACTTTGTATTCGAGGCCCTGTCGCGGCTGCTGGCTCGGGCCTGTCGAATAGCCGAGGAGGTGTTGGTGTTGCTGAAGGCCGGCTATGGACAGGCGGGCCTCGCGCGCTGGCGAGCACTTGATGAGGTGGCGATCGTCGCGGACTTCATCGCGGAGAACGGCGAGGACTGCGCAGAGCGCTACTTCGCCCACGAGGCGGTCGAGACGTGGCGAGGGATGCAGGAGTTCCAGCAGCACGCCGAGAGATTGCGCGAAACGCCTTACTCCGAGGAGGAGATGGAAGCTGCGAAGGGGCATTTCGACGCACTGATCGAGCGTTACGGAGCGCGGTTTGGCGGACCCTACGGATGGGCGCAAGCTGCTCTCGCGGCCAAAGACTCGCGCTACTCCAAGCGAGACGCCACCTTGCCGGCAATCGAGCTCAGCGTGGGGACGCAGCACATGCGTCCCCACTACCGGATGGCGAGCCACGGCATCCACGCGAATCCCAAGGGCGTGACGTGGACTCCGGACCTCCTAGCCGCCGACCACGGCGCGGTACTTCTGACTGGTCCAAGTCCGGCAGGACTTGCGGACCCCGGTCATGCCGCGCTCATCTCGCTCACGCGTGTAACGGCCGCAGCCCTTGCCTCCAAGGGAGGCGAGGCGACCGGGCTGATCATCTTGGCGTTGCTTCAACTCACCGACGAGGCGGGCGAGGCTTACCTGCAAGCGCACTGCGAGCTCGAAGCGGGGGAGCGGGAGCGACAGGCGCCTGCGACAGGGAGCAGCACCAGCGACGCAGGCTCACCCCACTAGATTCGCTCCGCGCCGTGGGACTGAGGGGTGCGCTCGCTCTTGACGAGCTCCTTCCCTTGATAATGGTGCCCGTGAAGCGTCCCGCGCTCAGCCCGACGGTCTCTGCGAGTCCACGCGATCCGTTGTCGTTCTTGCCCGGCGTGAGCGAGAAGCTCGGGCACTACGTCTACGCACTCCGCGACCCCTTGGAAGATGGCCATATCTTCTACGTCGGCAAGGGAATAGGGGATCGCGTGTACGCTCATGCGAGGCAGGCTAGGCGCGTAGATCCGTCCAAGACGAGTGCCCAGTTGAAGCTCACTCGGATTCGTGAGATTCACACTGCCGGACTCGATGTCGGTGTCGAGCTCATCAGGCACAACCTGAACGACGAGGCCGAAGCGTTCGAGGTGGAGGCCGCGGTGATCGACGCGCTAAAGATCGCGGGGTTTGAGCTCGCCAACGTGGTCGCTGGCCAGGGTACGGAGCGTGGCTGGCGACCGCTTGAGGAGATCATCGCGGAGTACGCGGCTAGGCCGGTCGAGATCGGGCCTGAGCATCGCGTACTTCTGATCCGGCTGAACCGCAGCCAGTGGCTCGCGCCTGGGGACCTATACCAGAAGACCCGCGCATCATGGAAGGTCGCTCCCGAGCGTCACAAGCCGTCCTGGGTGCTTGCCGTATACGGGGGGATCGTACGAGCCGTCTACCGAATCGAGAGCTGGGAGCGGCCACCCAAGGAAAAGCGTGTCGGCAAAGGAGCTGGACGATGGGACTTCAACGGCGTGCGCGACCCCGCAATGGAGGCTCTCTACCTCTGGACCGATGTCAGCGGCTACCTGCCGCGCGGCGCTCAGAACCCGATCACCTACGTTCACTGCTGAGGCCAAGCCCAAACCTACTGTCCTATTGATTTAGGTGTCGGAGCAGTGGGCTTCCGCCTTGTTCTGGGGCGATGATTGTCCATCGTTTCGACGCGCGAGTGATGGCGACATAGAACAACCGACGCCCAGCGTCGTCGTCCGGGAATTGGGCGTCGCCCGCGTTCACGAGGATGACTGCATCAAACTCCTTTCCCTTCGCTTGGTGTACGGTCATAACGAACAGTCCGCGTCCGAAGCGGGGCGCCGCTTGGGATGCCGAGATGATGCCTTGTGCGTAGCCGGCAAGTACGCTATCCAGATCGGTGGCGCTTTGGCCGTACAGCTCGGCGGTAGTGCGCAACGCACGCACGGCCTCCAGCCGCGGAAGGTGATGGCTGGCTTCGGCGCACGTGTCAAGTGCGGCGACGACGCTCGCCACGTAGCGATGTGACCCTTCGGCGTAGAGCGGTCGGAGCGCTTCGAGCAGGCCACGAGCTTCTTTGCCACAGTTTCCGCTCAGGTCAACGTCCGAAGTGCCCAGGCGGCGCCTTACCTGTTCGACGACAGTTCGGGGGAGTGTTGGGACAAGCTTTGCGATGCGCTCTATGGCGTGGTGGGCGACGCTTTGGATGTCACCCAAGAGTGGGAGCTGCTCTATGTCCCCGCACGCCTCCTCAAAGTCATCTCCGCTGCCAAGCTGCCGCGGATAGAGGCCCTGCTTGCAGAGATAGGTTCGGAGCTTGCCGATGTCACTGTTCCACGCGGCGAGCACGGCGACTGAGGCCATGCCGTCGCGAAATGCGTTCGCGGCGCCGATCTTGACGTGCGTCATCATCGCGTTGAAGTACTTCTCGCGAATCACCTTGAGTGATGGCGGTGCCGGTGTTGGATCAGAATTACCTACGAGGCGTGTGCGCACCGCGAGCAGCCAGCGACCGGCTGCCTCATCTTGGTGCCAGCGGTGGGGTGTGCGCAGCTCGAATTCCCTTTGAGACTCTTCAACGTGGCGTTGGAGTCGCTCGGGACGTGAGCCGCGGAATCCGTAGATCAGCTGCATGGGGTCCGCCAGGATTATCAGGCGCCTGCTGCCAAGCCGACGCACGACGGAATCCTGAAGCTCAGAAGCATCCTGGTGCTCGTCGGCGATGACAACCGCGTAGCGCGTCTTGTACGCCTTGTCGAGCACGGGGAACGTCTCGAGCAACCGCCAGAAGAGAGCCCCGAGGTCGTCGAAAACTAGGCGACCCTGCTGTTGCTCGTGTTCCAGTGTGGCGAGCATCCGGTCAAGGGCTTCCTGATCCGGTGTTCGGTCGTCGCGAAACCTCTCGAAGCGCTGCTCAGCGAGCGCTTCCAATACGCCGTCGTGCTTGGCAAGTTGAGCTACGCCATCGGCATCGGCCGCCTTCAGTGCCTCGGTTCGGGTACGGCGGCTGCGGATCTGTGTGTCGAGGGGCAGGCCGAGCGCTCGGCGGTTAGCCCACACTGCTCGCCAGAAGAAGCCGTGATAGTTCGTGACCTCGATGCGGCGGCGACGGTCGTGATCGAGCTGGCGCGCTGCCTCGCGCTCGAGCTGCACGCGCGCCTGGTTTGAGAAAGTCACGAGCAGCACGCGCTCAGTTGGTTCGAGATCCTGGGCGATCGTTGCTGCCAACCGAACAGACAAACAGGTCTTGCCAGTTCCGGGCGGCGCTACAACGACTACGTGCCGATCGGCCGCGTTGCAGACATCGTTGTGGTCTGGGTCGTGGCGAAGAGTAGTCATGTTCCCATCGAAATCTCTTCGCCCATTGGACCGCCGTTTTCGATCCAGGCGACCAGCCCGGCGAGCGCGCGACCAAACGGCTCGGGGACACCATCTAGCTCGACGATGGTTTCGGCGACGATCCGGCCCTGGCGAGCGCCCTTCATCTCGAACGGCGCGACGCTTTTCGCCGCAAGAGCTTGCGTGATGAGTGTGCGTGCCTCGCCCTCGTCGAGCGCCGCGAACAGCTCGCCGATGGATGCGGCTCGCTTCATCGCCTCGCGCTCCTCTTGGGTGATGCCTTCGGCGGTGCTCACGAGATAGTCGCGCTGCTTCTCCCAGGAGTAGCTCCGACTCGTGGCGAGTGCGTCGAGCGCCTTGGTCAGCGCTGGCATGGAGGCTGATCGTGCTAGTGCCGCCTCGAGATTTTGACGGTCCGCCGCGTCGTCGTGCAGCACGAGGGCCGCGTAGTTGCCTTGTCCGCGGAGATCCTCGATCGTGCTCGGCACGTCTTGCTCGACCCAGGCGACCACGGTCTTACCGGCCTCTGTCAGCAGTCGGGCCATCATCGGCATCTCGCCGGCCCCCTCGCAATTGACGATGTCAACCCCAAGTTGCTCCGCCGGTCGGAGGGGACTCGTCTCCGCGTCGTCCGTTTGCTCGTCACCTTCCTCTGGCTTCTTGAGGCGTGGTGTGAGCGCCTGCCAGAACGTCTCGATGACTGCCCGATCTCCAGGTCCCTCGACGAGAAGCGGTACTCGTGAGAACAGTGCCCGCACGACTGCGCGATCCAACCACCGCTCATACTTCTGACGCACTGGGACCGAGAGCGTCTTTCTGAGTACGCGAGCATCCGCTCCCGCGGCGCGCTCTTGCAGCAACACGATGTCCTCGATCGAAAACGCACGGGCGATCTCCGGCGAATGGGTAACCACAAATATCTGCCCGCGGTCGTCCGCGATCCGGCTAAGCATTCGTGCCATCTGGGTCTGCCGGAGCGGCTCAAGTGCCTCCTCGGGCTCCTCGAAGCCACCGATGGCGGGCCGCCCGGACGCCTGCGCAAGCCGAAGCAATATCGCGACGAGCAAGAGCCGCTGCGCACCTCGACCCTGGCGGAAGACCGGAATCTGCACGTCTGGCCCCGGCAGAGCGAGGCGCAGTGCCTGCAGAAGCTCGCGGGCCGATACCGCTCCAACCTCGAACTGAGGAAGCTCATCGGCCTGGAGCAAACCCAGTGGCCGAAGCTCGTCGGCGAGCTCTGCCAGCACACTCGATACAGCGTCATCGGCGTTGACGCTGGCGGCCCCCTGACTCAGTGCGTCCTTGAGGGTCGCGACAGCAGGGTCAAGATCGACGCCGCCAAACACTCGCTCAAGCAGGCCCCCTTGATAGAAGCCTAGTTGCCGAACCGGGTCACGTGTGCGCCCATCGAACACCCAGCCGATCGCCGAGCGGTGCCGAGGCGCAAAGCGAGCGCCGGCCGCCTCCTCCTTGGCGAACTCGTGGAGAACATCGAAGTCCTCAGTCCCCCTGACCCGAACGCGTATGGCCGACTCGATGCCGTCGCCGTCTGGCTCGGGAACGAGTTCCTCGCCCTCCGACTTCCAGCCCTCCAAGTACTCGCGGACGTCGGCGATGAACTCCCCGGGCAGGTCCCCGATCACGGCTTCGATCGAAAACCCCAGACCAGGATTTCGTTCGAAGTAGTCGATCTCGCTCGGACTCGGGCGCGGACGTCCCAAACCAGAGTACAAGAGCCAGTCAAGCGCCTCGAGAATGGTGCTCTTCCCAGCGTTGTTGGGTCCGAGGAAGACGGTGCGTGCGGCGGGCACCAGCTCGAACTCGCGAAGGCCGCGGAATCTCTCGATCCTTAGCCAACGGATTCGCACGTCAAGTAGCTTCGCAGCCCAGCCGGCAGCTGGCTACTCACGTCGCCAGGCAGGCCTGTCCCGAGGGTTCGGATCGCGTCGACAAGCAGGGCGTTTGAGGAGCGACACCGCGACGAGCCGATCCTCGAGCCGTTCATCGCCGCGGCTGGCGAGTGCTCTGTCGTCGCGGTCAGGCTGGGCAACATTGGACCCCAAATTGGACCCCAACTGGCGCGCAGGACCCACCTTTAACAGCCAGAAGGCCCGTAATGACGGGCCTTCTGGTCATCGGGGAGACAGGATTTGAACCTGCGACCGCCCGGCCCCCAGCCGGGTGCGCTACCAGACTGCGCCACTCCCCGTGGCATCTCTGCTTCTGCGGAGAAAGGAGTCTACGGAGAAAGCAGCCGCCCGCGGCAAGCCATCCGGCCGTCATGGGAACATCTGTTCGTGTCTGCCGACTCTGGCTCGACAAGAACTTGCGGGCGTTGCGGGCAGCGCAGGCCCGCATCGGACTTCGCCTGGCGCCGGAAGGCCTGTGGGCAGCGCGATAACTACTGCCGGACATGTCGGGCGGACTACAAACGCGAGCACTACGCAGCGCACCGCGAGCGCTACGTCGCGAACGCCCTTCGCCGCAAGCGGGCGATCGCCGCGGAGCGTGCCGTCCACCTCGTCGCCTTCTTCCGCGAGCGGCCGTGCATCGACTGTGGCGAGGCCGATCCGCTCGTCCTGGAGTTCGACCACGTCGGACACAACCGCTTCGGGATCGCGCAGGGCCTACGCGACCGCAACTGGCAGTCGGTGCTCGACGAGATCGCCACGTGCGACGTCGTTTGTGCAAACTGTCATCGTCGACGAACCGCCCTCCGGGCCGGGTTCGCACGCGCGGTGGTAGCTCAACGGTAGAGCCTCGCCCTTCCAAGGCGATGATGCGGGTTCGATTCCCGTCCGCCGCTTCTTGTTGTGTCGCAGGACATCGGAGACTGATGTCTCGGGTGATGGTAGACGGCTTAGGGCTGCTGGAGTGGCTGGTAGTCGCGTGTGGGGTCGAGCGTGAGTTCTCGGATTAGCTCGCCGTCGA
>JBEKGK010000036.1:0-27999 GCA_050012835.1 Solirubrobacteraceae bacterium
ACCGGCACGATCACGCTCGGAAACCGCCAGGCCACGGCCTTCATCCCGATGCCGGGCATCGACGAGCAGGAGCTCGCCGACGTCGCCCAGGCCGCGTCGCTGGCGGACGAGACGCCAGAGGGTCGTTCGATCGTGATCCTCGCCAAGCGCTATGGCCTGCGCGAGCGGGAGCTGGGCGACGCCGGGGCACGCTTCGTGCCGTTCACCGCCGAGACGCGGATGAGCGGGGTCGACCTCGACGGGCACGAGCTGCGCAAGGGCGCGGGCGACGCGATCATCGGCTATGTCACCGCGCGCTCCGGCCGGGTGCCGCCGGAGCTCGACGGGGAGCTCGAGCGGATCGCAGGCGAGGGCGGGACGCCGTTGGCGGTCTGCCGTGACGAGAGCGTGCTCGGCGTGATCGACCTGCGCGACATCCTCAAGGAGGGCATCCATACCCGCTTCGAGGAGCTGCGCCGGATGGGCGTGAGGACCGTGATGATCACCGGTGACAACCCTCGCACCGCCAGCGCCATCGCCCGCGAGGCCGGCGTCGATGATTTCCTGGCCGAGGCGACGCCGGAGACGAAGCTCGCCCTGATCCGCGAGCGCCAGAGCCAGGGCAGGATCGTCGCGATGACCGGCGACGGCACCAACGACGCCCCGGCATTGGCGCAGGCCGATGTCGGCGTGGCGATGAACACCGGCACCCAGGCCGCACGCGAGGCCGGGAACATGGTCGACCTCGACTCCGACCCCACGAAGCTGATCGAGATCGTCGAGGTCGGCAAGCAGCTGCTGATCACGCGCGGCGCACTGACGACGTTCTCGATCGCCAACGACGTGGCCAAGTACTTTGCGATCCTGCCGGCCGTGTTCGTCGCGACCTACGCAGCGGCCGGTGCCAGGAGCG
Organism: Solirubrobacteraceae bacterium; assembly: GCA_050012835.1. Taxonomy (GTDB): domain Bacteria; phylum Actinomycetota; class Thermoleophilia; order Solirubrobacterales; family Solirubrobacteraceae; genus Palsa-744. The sequence continues at coordinate 893 of JBEKGK010000036.1, forward strand.
GCCCGCTCTCGCGGCTGAACGTGATGAGCCTCGGATCCCCACGCTCAGCCATCCTGTCGGCCATCATCTACAACGCCCTGATCATTCCCGCCCTGGTGCCGCTCGCGCTGCGCGGCGTGCGCTACCGGCCGCTCGGCGCAAGCGCGCTGCTGTACCGCAACCTCGCGATCTACGGCGTGGGCGGCCTGATCGCACCGTTCATCGGCATCAAGCTGATCGACCTGCTCCTGCACGGCGTGCTCGGAGCCTGAGCCGGCGATGCCCCGCGGAGAGCACAAGGTGTTCCTGGGCATGGCGGTCGGCGTGGGCAAGACCTGCCGCATGCTCCAGGAGGGCCACTCGGTGGCCGCCAAGGGCCAGGACGTGGCGATCGGCCTGCTGGAGACTCACGGGCGGCCCGAGACGGCTGCGCTGGCGAAGGGGCTCGAGCTGATCCCGCGCCAGCGCGTTCCGTTCCAGGGCGCCGTGGTCGAGGAGATGGACCTGCCCGCGATCCTGCGCCGCTCGCCGCAGGTGTGCTTGATCGACGAGCTCGCCCACACCAACACGACCGGGCTCGAGCACCATCAGCGATACGAAGACGTCGAGGACGTGCTCGCAGCCGGGATCACGGTCTTCTCCACGGTCAACGTGCAGCACCTGCAGAGCGTCAGCGAGCGGATCGCCGAGAAGACCGGCATCGCCATCACGGAGAGGATGCCCGACCGGGTGCTCGACGAGGCCGACGAGGTGGTGGTGGTCGATCTGACGCCCGAGGCCCTGCAGGCGCGCATCACCGAGGGCAAGGTGTTCCCGGCCGCCAGCGTGCCCGTGGCGCTGGAGAGCTTCTTCAACAAGGACAACCTCGGCGTGCTGCGCGAGATGGCGCTGCTGCAGGTCGTCGAGGAGGTCGAGGCCCACAGGCTCACAGCGGAGGTGCTCAACGACGAAGACCGCCTGATCAGCAACGTGGCGGCGGAGCGCTCGCACAGGTTCCTCGGCCTCGTCCGGCCCGACCCGAGCGCCAACCGCATCATCCGCCGCGCGTGGACGATCGCCGAGCGGCTGGGGGGCGAGTTGGACCTCCTGTGGGTCGTGCCCTCCAGCGAGGCAGACGACCCCGAGACCGACCGGCGCGTCGACGAGCTACGCCGCCTGGCGGCGGTCTTCGGCGCACGGATGATCGTCGAGACCGATCGCAGCGTCGCCCGCGCGGTCGCCCGTGTCGTCACCCGGTGTCAGTCAACGCACATAGTCATGGGCACCCCGCACCCCCACCAGAGGCTCGGCCGGCCGTCGAGCACGCTCGTGGATGAGATCGTCGCTGCTGACCCGAGCCTGGACATCGTGCTGGTGGGAGACCCGCAAGCGGCTCCGCCGATCAGTAGAGATGTTGGGTGAGCGACTGGTCGAGCGGCCCGAGACACAGCGCAGCGAGGAAGTTCAGCAGCGCGAAGATGATGACGAACCCGATCACGAAGATGACGAACGTCGGCGTGTCGGTGCGCAGCGTGCCGAGTCCCGCGGGTGTGATGCGACGTTTGGCGAGCGCACCGGCGAGCGCGAGCGCGGCGAGGATCGGGACGAACCGTCCGAAGGTCATCACAAGGCCCCCGGCGATGTCCGCGAAGGCGATTCCGTGAGAGTCGACGTTGCCGGCGCTCGGCTGGACGAAGCCCGCGTAGCCGGCGAACGCGGACCCGTTGTTGTTGGTCTGGGAGAGGTAGGCGTAGAGCGACTCCGCGAAGCCTTGAGGCCCGTGTCTGGAGAGCGACTGCCGGCCGGCCGGGGTGGCGTTGGCGAGCGCGGTCATCACGAGCACGAGGATCGGGACGAACAGCGTCCCCAGCGCAGCGAGCTTGATCTCGCGCATCCCGAGCTTCTTGCCCAGGTACTCCGGCGTGCGCCCGACCATCAGACCCGCGAGGAACACGCCGAGAACGACGAGCAGCAGCATCCCGAACAGCCCTGATCCGGGCCCCCCGAAGATCACCTCACCGGTCATGATGTTCGACATCGCAACGGCGCTGCCGATCCCGGTGTACGACTCAAGGCCACTGTTGACCGCGCCGTCGCCGCTGGCGGTGCCGGTCTCCGCGAACAGCGCTGAGCCGGCGGCTCCGAAGCGCTGCTCCTTGTCCTGCAGGTTGGCGCCGTGCAGGCCGGCTGCGTGCATCGCGGGGGTGCCGTGCGCCTCGGCCGCATAGATGATGCCGGCGCCGGTTACGAACAGCACGAGCATCGCCGAGTACAGCGCCCAGCCCTGCCGCCTGTTGCCCACCATCCGCCCGAACGTGTACGTCAGCGCCGCGGGAATCAGCAGCATCAGCAGCGCCTCTACGAAGTTCGTGAGACCGGTGGGGTTCTCGAACGGGTGGGCGGAGTTCGTGTTGAAGAACCCGCCGCCGTCGCCCGACAGCAACTTGATCACCTCCTGCGAGCCAACCGGCCCCATGGCGATCGTCTGCTTTAGATGGGTCAGCCCGGTGACGCTCAGGTATCGCGAGAGATTCTGGAGCGCGCCCTGTGAGACCAGGAACAGGCCGCCGAGAATCGACAGCGGCAGTATCACGTACAGCAGCGAGCGGGTGAGATCGACCCAGAAATTGCCGAGCAGCTCAGTCTCGCGCCGCGCGAGTCCGCGGATCAACGCGACAGCCACCGCCATGCCGACAGCCATCGAGGTGAAGCTGGCGACGGTGATGCCGGCCATCTGCGAGAAGTACGTAAGGGTGGTTTCTCCCGCGTAGAACTGCCAGCTCGTGTTGCTGACAAACGACGACGCGGTGTTGAACGACAGATCCCACGGCCCCGAGGCGAAGCCCTGCCGATTGAACGGATGCACCCCCTGCGTGCGCAGAATCGCGTACAGGGCCAGCCAGCTCGCCAGGCTGAAGATCAGGACCGAGCGCGCGTAGGCCTTCCAGTCCTGCTCCTCATCGGGGGCGACGCGCAGGATGCGGTACAGCACGCGCTCGAACGGCCCGACGAGCCTCGACAGCGCGACCGGCTCGGCTTGGTAGACGCGTGCGAGGTAGCCGCCCACCAGCGGCGTGAGCGCGGTCAGCACTATCAGGAAGATGACGATCTGCGCCCAGCCCGCAAACGTCATCGCAGTGCCTCCGGCTCAGCCCTGGCGGCGCCCGCCGGACCACCGATGCCGCCGCTTCAGATCACGAGGCGACGGCATCGAAGGTCGCCCGTGGGGTGTCCGCCTCGAGCGCATCCTGCACTTCGTAGATCGCCTGGGTGGCGGTTCGCGGACAGTTTCTGTTGTACAGCGGGCTCAGCCCATCGGTGAGCAGCACCTGGGCGCGCGCGACGCCTGCGGGGTTAACCGGCACCGTACCTTCGAGTCGTTCTGCCAGCCCGAGGATCGGGTGCCGAGCGCGACGCACCGCGGCGGGCTCGACCACGCTCGCCGAGATGACCCGATGCGACGCGCGGTAGTCGGCGTAGTCGACGATCCCGCGAAGGCTGCGCGCGATCTGCTGCCGGGTGCGCGGGTCGGTGAGTTGGCGGGCTCGCAACGCCAGGGCTGGGGTCGACTCGTGTGGGCGTCCGGCCGCGATCTGGCGGTCGAGTGCTCCACGGGCGACGTAGACCCTGAGCCGAAGCTTCACGGGTGCCTTCGCGGTAGTCGCGGTAGTCGATAGGCCGTCGCGGTGCAGCGGTACTGCGTGAAAGGTACTCATCTATTGCTCCTGCCGGGCTATGCCGGCGCTCGGTGTCGACGGAGCAGGTGAACATTCACCTGAAGGCATCGGCATTGTGTAGTGGGGAGCCGTTGCCAGGCTGCCCGACTTGAGTGTGTCATCGCGACGATTACGCTCGTGTTACAAATGACGCTGCCGCCATAACGATTTTGTGAAGATCGGCAGCAGGTCAACCGCGCGCTTGTCGCGGGTCCTCGCGATCGAGCGTGTCGACGAGGAGGTCCCACCAATCGGGCGCGGAGACACCAGCCGACAGCGCGGCGAGCGCCTGCCTGAGATCGCTCCCGCGGCCCTCGCTGTCGCGCCCCACCTCGGAGACGAGCCAATCGACTGGCGCCAACCTGTAGACATGCAGCGAACGCCCGCCTGCGGGGCTGTCGACGATCCACTCCCCGGGGCCCCGCACCTCGATGAGGACTCGCTGGTCGTGAGAGATGGGGTGCTCGGGCGGGCTCATATGACGTATCCCCTGGCTTGCCGCTGGCTCATGCGTGCGGCCTGCCTCTAGAAGTGCCCCTTGACCGCCTCGATCGAGATCCGGCGGTTGTCCTCCGGGGCGGGGCGCAGGATCAGGATCTCGGCCGGCACTCGGTCGAGCATCCAGCGCAGATCGTCATAGCTCAAGCCCGAGCGGGGATCTTCGTCGGCGGAGACGATGATGCGGTCGAAGTGCTCCTGCTCGAGCAGTTTGCGCAGCGCGTCGCGCGCGGAGCGCCCGCGACCGACGCGCGAGTCGACCGGCACGCCCTGTGAGGAGGCACGCTGTTCGATCGCCTCCAGCAGCGGCATCCCGCGCGCGCACTGCACGGGCAGGGCCGTCTCCAGGGGGAGGTTCATCGGCACGCGCGCGAGGAACGCCGGCATGATGATCGCATCCTCCGCCTTCGCCAGGCGCACGGCCGCCTCGAAGGAGCGGCGCGAGATCTCCTCGCCGGTGAACGGGAGCAGGATCCGGCGGCCCCCCGGCAGACGGTCGCGCGCCGGGCGGCGCCCATGCGGCGGCAGCCAGTAGCCGGCGGCGATCCCGAATAGGGCGCCAGCGCAGGCGACAGCGATGATCACGCCCACGTTCACGGTCCCTCCACGCTCGAGTCACTTGAGCGCTGCGAGCGATCGGCGACGATGCGCACGTCGACGCCCGGGAGACGCTGCATCAGCCGCTGGGGCAGGGGTGTGCGCAGGCGAGCAAGGCCCCGCGCCGGGCGCGAGCCGCCGATCAGGATGTAGGTGCTCCCGCGCCGCGAGGCGACGTCGACTACCGCGCCCGTCAAGTCATCGGACTCCTCCTCGATCATCCTCGCTCCGAGCACAGACGCGAGCTGGCGAAGCGCGGCGAGCGAGCGCTGCTCATCCTCGGCGAGCTTCTTCCCGGGCGCGCGGACCCACAGGAGATCGAGCCCGGCGCCCAAGCGCTGGGCGGAGCGCCACGCGCGGCGCACGAGCCGCTGCGCCCCCGGATATGGCTCCACCAGCGCGAGCAGGCGCTCGCCGACAGCGTGCGGCGCGTCCGCCGCGAGGCTCTCCTCGCGGGAGCCGACGAGCTCGGTCGTCAGGCGCTTGGCGCCGACCTCCTCGGCCACCTGGCGCAGCGCGACCTCGCGCAGCGCGGACAGGTTCTCGATCTTGAAGAAGTTGTTGAGCGCCGCGTCGATGCGCTCGGGCGGATACACCTTGCCGGCGCGCAGGCGGTCGAGCAGCGCCTCCGGGGTGAGGTCGATCAGGACGACCTCGTCGGCGCGCCCGAGGATCGCGTCGGGGATCGTCTCGCGGACGCGGATGCCGCTGAGCTCGGTGATGTGGTCGTTGAGCGACTCGAGGTGCTGGACGTTGAGCGTGGAAAGGACGTCGATCCCGGCGGCGAGGACCGCTTCGATGTCCTCGTAGCGCTTGGCGTGCTCGATCCCGGGGACGTTCGTGTGGGCGAGCTCGTCGATCAGGCAGAGCTCCGGCGCCCGCCGCAGGATCGCGGGCAGGTCCATCTCTTCGACGACCGTCTCGCGGTATTTCACGCGCCTGCGCGGGATGATCGGCAGGCCCTCGGCGACGCGGGCGGTCTCGTCGCGACCATGCGTCTCGAGCAGGCCGATCACGACGTCGCGGCCCGCCTCCTGCTCGGCGTGACCCTCGAGCAGCATGCGGTAGGTCTTACCGACGCCCGCCGCCATCCCGATGAAGACCTTCAGGCGACCGCGGCTCTGCTCGGCGGAGACGACCATGACAGTGCAATCGCGTCGCGACCGTCGCGACGCGCTCGCCGCTCATCCTCCGAGCAGGTTGTGGACGATCAGGTCGATCAGCTTGATGCCGATGAACGGGGCGATGATCCCGCCGAGGCCGTAGATCCACAGGTTGCGCCGCAGCAGCGCGCTCGCGCCGATCGGCCGGTAGCGCACCCCGCGCAGCGACAGCGGGATCAGCAGCGGGATCACGATCGCGTTGAAGATGATCGCCGAGACGATCGCGCTCTGCGGGGTGCCGAGACTCATGATGTTGAGCACGTGCAGCGGCCCCTTGCCCCCCGGCGCGGCGGCGTAGGTGGCGACGAACACGGCCGGCAGGATCGCGAAGTACTTGGCGACGTCGTTGGCGATCGAGAACGTGGTCAGCGCACCGCGCGTGATCAGCAGCTGCTTGCCCACCTCGACGATCTCGATCAGCTTCGTCGGGTTGGAGTCGAGGTCGACCATGTTGCCCGCCTCGCGCGCCGCCTGGGTGCCCGTGTTCATCGCGACGCCGACGTCGGCCTGGGCGAGCGCGGGCGCGTCGTTGGTGCCGTCGCCGGTCATCGCCACGAGGCGACCCTCGGCCTGCTCCTCGCGGATCAGCGCGAGCTTGCGCTCGGGCGTGGCTTCGGCGAGGAAGTCGTCCACGCCGGACTCCTCCGCGATCTTGGCCGCCGTCAGGCGGTTGTCGCCGGTGACCATCACCGTCCTGATGCCCATCGCGCGCAGCTGGTCGAAGCGCACCTTCATGCCCTCCTTGACCGTGTCCTTGAGGTAGACCACGCCCAGCACCTGGTTGTCGCGCGAGACTGCCAGCGGCGTGCCTCCCTCGCGGGCGATGCGGTCGAGCGCCTCCTGCAACTCGGGCGGCGGCGAGCCGCCTTCGCGCTGGACGAGCTCGATGATCGCGTCGCCGGCGCCCTTGCGCAACTGCTGGCCGTCGATGTCGATGCCGCTCATGCGCGTCTGCGCCGTGAACGGCACGAACTCGGCCCGCAGCGTCGCCATGTCGTGCTCGCGGATGCCGTACTGCTTGGCCAGCACGACGATCGAGCGGCCCTCGGGCGTCTCGTCCGCGAGCGAGGCGAGCTGCGCCACCTCCGCCAGCTCGGACTCGGCCACGCCGGGCATCGGGACGAATTCGGATGCCAGCCGGTTGCCGATCGTGATCGTGCCCGTCTTGTCGAGCAGCAGGACGTCGATGTCGCCGGAGGCCTCGACCGCGCGGCCGGACAGCGCGAGCACGTTGCGACGAACCAGGCGGTCCATGCCGGCGATGCCGATCGCGCTGAGCAGCGCGCCGATCGTCGTCGGGATCAGAGCGACGAGCAACGCGATCAGCGTCGTCTCGGAGATCGACGTGCCCGCGAACAGGCCGAACGGGCGCAGCGTGGCGACCACGATCACGAAGATCAGGGTCAGCGCCGCGAGCAGGATGTTCAGCGCGATCTCGTTCGGCGTCTTGCGCCGCGATGCGCCCTCGACCAGCGCGATCATGCGATCCAGGAACGACTGGCCGGGCTCCTGTGTGATTTCGACGACGATCTCGTCAGATGTCACCCGGGTGCCGCCGGTGACCGCGCTGCGGTCGCCGCCGGACTCGCGGATCACGGGCGCGGACTCGCCGGTGATGGCGGACTCGTCGACCGTGGCGATGCCCTCGATCACCGTGCCGTCGCCCGGGATCAACTCCCCCGCGGGGACGACGACGACGTCGCCGCGCGTGAGCTCGGAGGCCGCCTTGGTGGAGCCGTCGCGCATCCTCGCCACGGTCTCCTTGCGCATCGAGCGCAGCGTATCCGCCTGCGCGCGGCCGCGGCCCTCGGCGAACGCCTCGGCCATGTTCGCGAACACGACCGTCAGCCATAGCCAGATCGAGATCGTGAGCGTGTACCAAGCGGGCTCGTGGCCGCCGCCAAGGGGCTTGCCGCCGAACACCTGGATCAGCCACGTGACGGTCGTGATCAGCGAGCCGACCTCCACGACGAACATCACCGGGTTGCGGATCTGCACGCGCGGGTCGAGCTTCTTGAAGCTGTCGATCAGCGCGCGGCGGACGATGTCCCGCTGGAACAGCGAGATCGCCTGGCGCTCGTGGGTTGCGGGCATCTGCGCGGACATCAGTGTGTTCCTCCGGTAAGGCGGTCGAGGGCGAGGTTCAGCTCGAGCACGTTCACTCCCTGCTCGCCGGAGAAGCCCAGCCCGCGCGCGTCGGTGTACTTGGAGATCAGGCCGTCGACGACGCTCAGCGAGAGCTTGCGCACCGCGGCGATGCGATGGGCCTGGATCCAGGCGTTCGCCTGTGAGATTTCGGGGTCGAGGTTCGAGCCGGAGGTGTTGACTGCGTCGACCGGGATCTTCGCCACGGTCAGACCCGCGTCATATGGCTTGTTCAGTTCGAGATATTCCTTGATGTTTTCGGCGTCGGCTTCCTCGGTGGCCTTGTCGTTGGGGCCGCGGTTGGAGAACGTGCTCGCCGCCGCGTTGTAAGCACCGCCTTCGGTGGCGGACGGGCGGCTCTGGAAGTAGCGGGGATCCGCTTCGGTGACGAGCTCTTTTTCTTCTTCCTTGGGCTTGCCGTTCTTTTCGAGCACGGGCGCCTTGAAGCTCTGGCCGATGATCTTCGAGCCGACGAGCTTGCCGTTCACGTAGACCTTCTGCCCGTTGGCGTCGCCCGGGAACGCGACCTGGCTGACGCCCGTGATCACGAGCGGATACACGAGCCCGAGCAGGATCGTGAAGACGATGATGCCGATGACCGAGGTGATGATGTCGCGCTTCATGTCAGTAGAGGTGTCCGGTCAGGCCCTGGACGATCGGTCCGAGCAGCAGGGCGGGGAAGAACGTGAGCGCGCCGACGAGGATGACCACGCCGATCAGCAGCACGGCGAACGTCGGGTTGTCGGTGCGCATCGTGCCGAGGCCCGCGGGCGTGACACGCTTGCCCGCCAGCGCGCCGGCGACGGCGAGCGCGAACAAGATCGGCGCGTAGCGCGCGAACAGCATGTCGAAGCCCCCGAGCAGATCGGCGAAGGTGACGCCGTGGGAGCCGGCGTTGCCTGCGTTCGGCTGGATGAAGCCGGTGTAGCCCGCGAACGCCGAACCGTTGTTGTTCGCCTGCGACAGGTACGCGTAGAAAGTCTCAGAGAAACCCTGCGGACCCTTGCCAAGTGTGGAGATCGATGCGCGCCCAGCATGACTGGCCGTAGCCAAAGCAGTGCAGAACAACGCGGCCAGCGGCGTGATCAGGATGCCCAGGCCGGCGAGCTTGATCTCCTTCGCCTCGAGCTTCTTGCCCAGCCACTCGGGCGTGCGCCCGACCATCAGCCCACCGATGAACACCGCCAGCAGGACATACAGCAGCATCGAGTACAGCCCGGTGCCGACGCCGCCGAAGATCACCTCGCTGGCGGACAGGTTGGCCATCGGCACAGCTCCGCCGATGCCCGTGAAGGACTCGATCGCGCTGTTGACCGCGCCGCACGAGGTCACCGTGGTGACGACGTCGAACAGCGCTGAGCCGGCGATCCCAAAGCGCTGCTCCTTGCCTTCCATGTTGCCGCCCGTCGAGCCCGAGATCACGTGCGTGTGCAGGCCTGCGGCGTGCTGCGCCGGTGAGCCGTGCGCCTCGGCGACGTAGGCGACGCAGGCGGCGCCCAGGAACATCACCATCATCACGCCGTAGATCGCATAGCCCTGACGGCGGTTGCCGGTCATGCGCCCGTAGAAGAACACGAGCGCGGCCGGGATGATCAGCACGAGCAGCATCTCGAAGAGGTTGGTGAATGCGGTCGGGTTCTCGAACGGGTGCGCCGAGTTGACGTTGAAGAAGCCGCCGCCGTTGGTGCCGAGCTCCTTGATCACCTCCTGCGATGCCACCGGGCCCATCGCGATCGACTGGGTGAGGCCGGTGATCGTGTGCGCCGTCAGGTAGGTGGTGAAGTTCTGGATCACACCTTGGGAGACGAGCACGAGCGCTCCGAGCACCGAGATCGGCGCGAGCACGTACAGGATCGTGCGCACCAGGTCCTGCCAGAAGTTGCCGATGCTCTTGCCGCTGCGCCCGATGATCCCGCGCACCAGCGCGACGGCCACGACGATCCCGACCCCGGCCGAGAGCCAGTTCTGCACCGTCAGCCCGATCATCTGGCTGAGGTAGCTCATCGTCGTCTCGCCGCTGTAGTACTGCCAGTTGGTGTTCGTCAGGAACGAAGAGGTGGTGTTGAACGTCACGTTCCACGGGGCCGATTTGTAACCGAGCGGGTTGAGCCCGTGGGGGACGAAGAAGGCGTTCTGCGTGCGCAGGATCAGGTAGAGCAGCAGCCAGCCCGCGAGCGAGAAGATCAGCAGGCTTTTCGCAAATGACTTCCAGTCCTGCCCACGCTCCGGGTCGACCCGCAGAACGCGGTACAGGAACCGCTCGGGACCGGCGAATATCGGCGAGAGGAACACCCTCTTTCCGGTGTAGACCTTCGCCATGTAGCTCCCGAGGGGCATGGCAAGCGCGGTCAGGATCACCGCGAACAGGATGATGGTAAGCCAGCCTGCGAATGTCATGCTTAGAGCTTCTCCCCGCGGATCAGGGCGTAAAAGAGGTAGGCGATCACCAGCACAGAGACGACGAGGCCGAAGAAGTCGGCGCCGCTCATATGCGCGATGAAGAAACCGAATGGCAGCGGAGCGCTCATACCCGGTCGATCCCCTCGACCATCAACAGCAGAATCGCGAACACCACGATCCCGAGAATTATTGCCACGACGTCCATGGGCACACTATTGGCGCTACCGCGTCACGGCGGCGTAACGAATCCCACCCGGCACATAACGATTTCGTGACGACGAGAGGCGAGGCTTGCATGTGGTGGCACGCGGTGTCTGCTGGGGAGAGGGGGTGCACTGCATGCGTGGATCCTGCTTGGCCCGCAGCGGCGGCGCATCCGCAGCAACGACTGTCGGACAGTCAGTAGCCCACCGCAGAGTTCACATTCGCTACGGTCCGAGCGCGCCGATCGGGATCACGGCCACGCCGTCGTCACGACGGTAGCCGTAGCCGGTCGCAACAATCACGCCCAGCAGTGCCGGGCTCCCGCATCTCGCCTTGTCGATCCGCGCGGCGAACCGACTCAGGCTCGCCGCAGCGTCATCGATCTGCCCGTGTCCGAGCTTCACCTCGAATGCCATCCAGCGACCATCACCCGTCTCGATGATCGCGTCGACCTCCAGCCCGCCGCTGTCGCGGTACTGCAGCACCTGCGCATCCGCGGCTTGCGCATATACACGAAGGTCGCGGACGACGAGCGACTCAAACAGGAAGCCGAATAGGCTGAGATCTCTGAGCAGCCGATCGGGTGCCGCACGCAGCGCCGCCACTGCCAGCGAGGGGTCGACGAAGTGCCGCTTTGGTGCCGTTCGAAGCCGGTGCTTGGAGCGCAGGTGAGGCGCCCAGGCGGGCTGGTCCTCGACGACCATGAGCCGCTCCAGCGCGCCGATGTACTCGCGCACAGTGTCATCCTTCAACGGGCCGTCGGCGCCGCCGGTGTCCTGGGCGAGCGTGGTTGCGGCGGCGGGAGTGGCGACGTTGCGCGCGAGGCTCGACAGCAGGCGGGCCACGCGGTTCGGGTCACGATGAGTCGCGTCCACACGACCGACATCTACACGGGCGATCTCATCCAGGTAGTCACGCACCGCGAGCAGGCCGTCGGGGACGCCACGCCCGCGAAGGCCCGGCCATCCACCGAGGGCCAGCTCCTCCGCGAGGTCCACCACCGTGAGCCCCGGGTCGGCGGTTGGGCTCACCCGGCCGTCCAGCAACTCGGTCAGCGAGATGCGCCCAGTGCTCCGGCCCGCCTCGAAGAGGCTCATCGGACGCATGCGCAGACGGGCGATACGCCCGGCGCCCGTGTGCCGCGTGATGTCGTCCGAAGGGACAGCAGAGCCGGTCAGGATGAACTGGCCAGGGTCGGGGCGATCATCGACCGCTCGTCGGACGTGGTTCCAGATGGTCGGCTCGATCTGCCACTCGTCGATGAGTCGGGGCGCCGGGCCATCGAGCACGAGTGCGGGATCGACCGCGATCGCCTGCCGGGCGTTCGTGTCGATGTCTAGTAGAACCTCGCTCGCAGCGATCTGTCTGGCGGTGGCCGTCTTCCCGCACGCCCTTGGTCCCTCGATCACGACGGCGCCAACGGCGTTCAGACGAGCCGCGAGCTCGCGATCGACGATCCTGGGCTGATAGCTAGCGGGGAGAATGCACCTAGTCTAGCGGGGAGATTGCTGCGTATCTGGCGGGGATATTGCAGTATCCGTGGCGGGGATGACGCAGGGCCTCCACAGCTTGCGAGGTCGGCTTCACTCCGAGAACCGGTACCCCACCCCCGGGTCGGTCACGATGTAGCGCGGTCCAGCCTCGCCCTCGGGCTCGATCTTGGCGCGCAGCCGCGCGATGTGCGTGCGCAGCGGCTGGATGTCATCGACGTATTCCGGGCCCCACACCTCCGCGAGCAGCTTGCGGTGCGTCATCAGCCGCCCGCGGTTGCGCGCCAGGACGCGCAGCAGGTCGAACTCGATCGGCGTCAGATGGATCGGCTCGCCATCACGACGCACGAGCCGCGCGGCGAGATCGATCTCCAGCCCCTCCGCCTCGATGCGCGGCTCCCCCTCCCCGCGCGCGGCCCGGCGCAGCGCGGCGTTCAACCGGGCGACCAGCTCACGCGCGCCGAACGGCTTCGTTATGTAATCGTCGGCTCCGGCCTCGAGCGCTCTGACCTTCTGCTCCTCCTCGCCCACCGCCGAGAGCACCAGGATCGGCATGTCGCTCCACTCGCGCAGCGTGCGCGTCACTGCGATGCCGTCGATGTCGGGGAGCACGAGATCGACGATCGCCGCGTCCGGCGGACGCACCGCCGCGAGGTCCAGCGCCTCCGAGCCGGTTTCCGCCGGCACCGCCTCGAAACCCGCCTCGCGCAGCACCACCTTCAGCGCGCGCACGATCTGCGGCTCGTCGTCGACCACCAGCACGCGCGGAAGCTTCGCCGGCTCAGCCGGCGGCCGGACGCTCACGTGGCCCGTTCCGGGCCGGCGGACGGCGCGGCCGGCGCTCGGACCTCGCCCGCGGCGCCCGCACCCGACGGCGCGTCGAGATCGATCTCCCCGCGGGACTCCTCGAGCGGCATCTCGAACACGAACGTCGCACCCTGGCCGGGCAGGGACTCCACGTGCAGCGACCCGGCGTTGGCCTCCGTGAAGCCACGCGCGATCGCCAGCCCCAGGCCCGAGCCCCGGTGCCCGCTGCCGGGCGTGCCGGCCCGATAGAACGGCTCGAACACCCGCTCCAACTGAGCCGGCGGGATGCCTGGGCCACGATCTACGACCCGCACGATCACGCGTCCGCCGGCCGGCCCGCGCCCGTGCGAGCCATCCCCGCCGTCACGGTCCACCGCAAGCGCCGCCCCGCGCGTGACCGCCAGGCGTCGCACCGCGCGCGCGCGCACCGACACCGGGTGCCCGCCGGAGTGGCGTCGCGCGTTCTCGAGCACGTTCACGAACGCACGCTCCATCTGCACCGGATCGACGCTCACGAGCGGCATGTCGCGGTCGATCGACAGGGTGAACGCCTCCGGGCCCGCCCCCACGTCGGCGACGGCCGAGCGGATCAGATCCTCGATCGAGGTCCAGTCCCTGCGGGGCTCGGCGGCGCCGGCCTCCAGGCGCGAGAGATCGAGCAGGTTGTCGACCAACCGCGCAAGGCGCTTGGTCTCCTCCTGGATGACGGCGGCCATCTCCGCGCGCTCCTCGGGCGACAGCGACGGTGAGCCGACGGCCTCGCCGGCGGCCGAGATCGCGGTCAGCGGCGAGCGCAGGTCGTGCGAGACCGCGCGCAGCAGCGCCGTCTTGACGGTGTCCGCCCGCCGCAGCGCGGCCGTCTCCACAACGCCGCCGAGCAGCGTCTCGCGCTCGAGCGCGGCGCTCAGCAGCGCCTCGAGCGCCGGCACGACGCGCTCCTGCAGCCTGCGCAGGTTGGCCTCCGAGGTGCCCGCGCCGACCAGCAGCGTCCCCAGCCGGCTCGTCCCTTCGCGCAGCGGGAACGCGACCCTGCGCTCGTCTCCCTCGACGGCATCCATCTCGATCGCCGCCGAGCTCAGCTCGAGCGTATGCGCCAGACGAGCCGCCGCCGTCGGCAGTGCCTCGGCGAGGCTGTTCCCGCGCAGCAGCAGCCTGGCCATCTCCGCCGCCAGATCCGCCTCCCGCCGGCGCTCCTCCGCATCGCGGGTGCGTGCGCGCGTGACCTCGGCGACGGAGCTCGCCAGCACCGCGACCACCAGGAACGCGGCGAGCGCAACCCAGTTGTCGGAGTTCTGGAGCGTGAACTGCCCGACCGGAGGCAGATGGAAGAAGTTGAAAGCCGCCGCGCTGACCACGGCCGTGGCGACCCCCAGCCAGGCGCCCCACGTGACCGACACCACCAGCACCGCCGGCAGGTAGACGACGCTCAGCGAGACCACCGGCGCGACGTGCGCCAGCGGATAGACGATCAGGGTGCACAGCGCCACTGCAATCAGCGCCACGATCGCCCCCACCCTGCGGGGGGGCGGTTCTGAAGCCAGCAGAAAGCCGAACGGGGAGGCCATCGACATCAGCGTAAGGCGAACGGGGCGGGTCTCGCCTCCCGCCCCGTTCGGTGCGCCCTGCGCGGTTCGGTGCGCGGGAACCGGGCTCGCCCTCGACGAGCCCCGCTCGCTGCCTTGTCCCACCGTCCCGGCGATCATCATGAAGAGCCGCGCCTGCCGCGACGTGACGCTCCCGTGATCACGCTGTGACGATCTCGTGACCGGCTCGTGCGTCTGAATCGATACGCGTCGCTCAAGTCGGAGCCGCGATCCAGCCGATAGGCACGTGGAGACAGACAAGCACAACGGATGACCACACGTAAGCGCCACAAGACAGCGCTGATCTCCCTCGCCGTCGCGGCCGGGCTGTGTTCGTCCTGGGCTGGACCAGCTTCAGCAGGCACCCTCGCACAGGCGCGACTGTCCGAATACACGGTGAGTCCAGCTTGTGCCCCACCGGCGTTCGGTTATGCAGGCTGCCTTGCGCTGCGGCTCGTGCGACGGACCACCTCGGCCCATCCGGCGACCAGAGCTGGAGCACACGCGAGCTCGACTCGTCTCTCCCCGCTGCCGGCGCCCTCGCCGGCCAGCGGTGAAGTCGGCTACACGCCCGAAGACCTGCACGTCGCCTACGAACTGCCCGCCACCGCCCCGCCCTCGCAGACGATCGCGCTGGTGGACGCGTACAACGACCCGACCGCCGCCGCCGACCTGACGGCCTACAGCGAAGAATTTGGTCTACCGGAATGCGGCAGCGGCTGCTTCACGCAATACAACGAGCACGGCGAAACGACACCGACGAGCCTGCCGTTCCCGAAAACGACCGCCGAACTGAAAAGCTGGCGCACCAGCGCCAACAAAGCCAAGCGAGAAGAAGCCGCGCAGGCCGAAGGCTGGGGCCTGGAGATCTCGCTCGACGTCGAGACCGCCCACGCCATCTGCAACAACTGCCACATAGCGCTCGTCGAGGCCAGCTCGACGGCGAACACCGACCTCGAAGCCGCCGAGCGCGCCGCCGCCAGCCTCCCCATCTCCGCGACCGAGATCTCGAACTCATGGGGCAGCCCCGAGTGCTTCGAAGCGCCGCCGGTGCGCCAGTGCGAAGAAGGCCAGGCTTTCAATCACCCCGGGATCGTCGTCACGGCCTCCGCCGGCGATGATGGCTATCTGAGCTGGACCGCCGCCGACAGCGCCGAACGCGGCTTCGCCTCCTTCCCGGCATCCTTTCCAGACGTCGTCGCCGTCGGCGGCACGCGCCTGGAACTGAACGAAGACACGCACACGTGGGCGAACGAGACCGTGTGGAACGACGGCGGCGAAAGCGGTGGCGTCCCCGACGGACACGGGGCCGGCGGGGGTGGCTGCAGCGTCGTGTTCGCGGCGCAGCCGTGGCAGCAGAACGTCGCCGACTGGTCGGCGGTCGGGTGCGGCGAACACCGCGCCGTGGCCGATGTCGCCGCCGACGCGGACCCGTACACCGGCGTCGCCGTGCGCTACTCGGAGCCGATCTGCAGCGTCGAAGAAGAACCGGGCGTGGTCAGCCTCCAGGACTGGTGCACGATCGGCGGCACGAGCCTGGCATCGCCGCTCATCGCCTCGGCGTTCGCGCTCGCCGGCGGCGCCGGCGGCGTCGAATATCCAGCGAAGACGCTCTACCAGCACGAGAAGCTGCGGCCGGGCTCGCTCCACGACATCACCGCGTCCGCGACGTCCGGCTCGAACGGGAGATGCTCGCAACCATTCGACGAAGAAACGGCTTTGACAGCTTGCACGCCCGAACAGGAGGCCACGGCCAGTTGTTCCCTCCAGCTCATCTGTCTCGCCCACGCCGGCTATGACGGACCGACCGGGGTGGGAGCCCCGCACGGCATCAGGGCATTTGAAGCTCTAACAAAGGAAGAGACCGAAGAGCTAGCCCAGATCGAAGCCCAAGAAAGAGCGCAAGCCGAAGCAGAATTCGCGGCGGAGGAAAGGGCGAACGCGGAAGCAAGAGCCAAAGCGGAAGAAAGCAGGAAGGCCGAAGAAAGAAAGGAGATCGAAGACCAGAGACAAGCCGAAGAAATAGGCAATTCCACGAGCAGCTCCTCGTCGGGCGGCTCCTCGACCGGCGCGGAGACCACAAGCACGACGACCGCTACAACAGCCTTCGTCCGAGTCTCAGCGCTTGCCCTCACGCTGAAAGCCCTGATCGCGCTGAACACGAGCCGGCCGAAGATCGCCCAGATCGGCTTCACGTTCACGATCAACGTCGCCGCGCACCTTGTCGTATCGCTCCAAAAGCGAGTCGTTAAGCACGGACACGCGCGCTGGCAGGCGTTCACGCACCCGCTCACGATCGCCGCCTCGAGCGGCCGCAACAGCAGACGCCTCGCAAGACACGGGGCGCTGAGCAACGGCACATATCGCCTGACGCTCACCCCGGTGCACGGCAGCGCGCGCTCGATCGTGTTCAAGATCGGCTAGACGGGCGACGCGTCGCGCAGCAGCAGCTCCCCTCGCTCGGTGAGGCGCCACGAGTTGGGCGCGCCCCGCGTGCGGGCTTCGCCGGCCTTCGCTATCAGCCCGCGAGCCTGCAGGCGGTTGAGCAGCTTCGAGGCCTGGCCCTGGTCGACGATGCCCGCACGGTCAGCCACCTCGCGGTTGCTCGCGCCCGGGTAGTCGGCGATCGCGCGCAGAACGCGCGTGGTGCGGTACGTGAGCCGCGTGCCGCCACCGTGCCGCTCGGCGGAGCCGCCGCCGTCCGGCAGCTCGATTCCCGCGCCGATCCGGATGCGAGGCGCCGGGCGTGTGAGCTCGCGCCGCGCGACCCCCGCCCCCAGGTAGGGCAGGACGATGATGCTCACCAGCGACCCGAACAGGTCCATCACCCCCGCTGGCTCATCCGCCAGCAGCCGGTTCTGGAGCACCGCCAGCACCGCGCCGACGACGCCCTCGGCGATCACCGCGGGGGGCTGCTGCCTGTCGGCGGGCCCCTCCAGGCGACCGCGATCGACCGCCTCCGCGAGCGCGCTGAGGATCTGCACGCGCCGGCGCAGGACCTGCTCGCCGCCGCTCATCGAATACACGACCAGCAGACGCCCCAGCGCGGGCTCCCGTTCGAGGAACGCCAGGAACGCCGCGAGCGCGGCCTTGATCGCGTCCAGCCAGCGCGACTCCGCGTCGTAGGCCGCGAGCATCCCCCTGCACGCGCGTTCCACACCGAGATCGACCGCCGCCAGCAGGCACGCTTCCCGATCGGGGAACGCCTCGTGAAAGGCCCCGCTCGACACGCCCGAGCGCGCGATCACGTCCGCGACCGTCACACCGGGGCCGCGCTCGCTCATCGCCTGGGCCATCGCCTCCAGGATCCTCGTTCGCTGAACCTCGTCCACGCCCCTGCAGCTCCCCGCTTGACACCGACCCGGGAGCCTATCCCCTTATTGTCTACTCAGCCGGGCGCCGGAGCGAGCCTTGCGGGCGCTCCGTACTCCAGCAGGCGCCCGGGCAGATCCACGCTCCCGTCCGCGTGCTGGCCGTTCTCGAGCAGCGCCACGATCGTGCGCCCCACCGCGATCGCCGTGCCGTTGAGCGTGTGCAACGCCTGCGTGCGCTTGCCGGCACGCACGCGCATGTTCAGGCGCCGGGCCTGGTAGTCGGTGGTGTTCGAGCACGAGGTCAGCTCGCGGTAGCAACCCTGGCTCGGGATCCACGCCTCGCAGTCGTACTTCTTCGCCGCCGAGTTGCCCAGATCGCCGACCGCGATGTTGACCACGCGGTAGGGCAGCCCCAGCTCGCCGAGGATCTCCTCCTCGATCGCGAGGATCCGCTCGTGCTCGTCGGTCGACTCCTCGGGCGCGACGAAGCTGAACATCTCCACCTTGTCGAACTGATGCACCCTGATCATGCCTCGCGTGTCCTTGCCCGCCGCGCCCGCCTCGCGCCGGAAGCACGGCGAGAAGCCCGCATAGCGCAGTGGCAGCAGCTCGGCATCGATGATCTCGCCGTCGTGCAGCGAGGCCAGCGCGACCTCGGAGGTCCCCACCAGGAACAGCTCGTCCTCGGGCAGGCTGTAGATCTGCTGCTCGGTGTCCGGCAGGAAGCCCGTCCCGTACAGCGCCCGCTCGCGCACGAGCACCGGCGGTATCACCGGCTCGAACCCCGCCGCGCGGAGCTTCTCGAGCACCCAGCGCACGAGCGCCAGCTCGAGCATCACCAGGTCGCCTTTCAGGTACGCGAAGCGCGCCCCCGAGAGGTTGGCAGCGCGGTCCATGTCGATCAGCTCGCCCGCCAGCTCGAGGTGGTCGCGCGGCTGGAAGTCGAGCTGCGGGATCTCGCCGACCTCGCGCACGAGCTCGTCCTCAGGTCCCGGCGCGGCGGTCGGGTCGGGCAGGTTGGGCAGCGGCGCGAGCGCCGCCTGCAGGCCCAGCTCGACCTCGCCCAGCTCCTGCTCGAGCTCCTTGGCGCGCGCGGCCACGCTGCGCATCGCCACGATCTCGCGGTCACGTAGATCGTTGCCGCCCAGCCTCCCGGCGGCCGTCTGGATGCGCGCGTTCGCTTCGTTCTGCTCCGCGCGTAGCCCCTCCAGCTCGGGCAGCAGCTCACGGCGGCGGCCGTCCAGCTCGATCACACGGTCCAGGCCGTCCGCCGCCCCCGCGCCGCGCCGCGCAAGCGCCGCACGAACGCCGTCGGGGTCCTCGCGGATCAGCTTCAGGTCAAGCACGCTAGGAGCCTATCCGTCTGTGACAGCGCACCTGGGGTCACCAATACCTCTGGGCTCGGTGGTCTCGGCCAAGCAGGTTCGTGACGGCGGCACGACCGACACGCGAAGCGTCACGGTCGGGACGACGTCACGAACCTGCGCTATTTGGTCGACAGCGTGATGTTCGTGGTGGGCACCTTTTCGGCTTTGAGCCCGGAGTACTTCGCGAGGAACGCCGCGACCGCCTGAGCGTCTTCGCCGACCACCACGTTCTCGGGCATGATCGCGCCCGAGAAGCCGCCGTTGCGAATCGCGAAGAGCACCTGTTCGACGTTCTCCTTGCGGATGTTGAAGTTCGGCCCGTTGGTCTTGACGCGGTTGGAGATCACCGTCGCCGAGCCCTCCGCGCCGACGACCGCCAGGGTGTGGCAGCCCGAGCAGTGGTCGCGGAACAGCACCGCGCCCTTGTAGTACAGGCTGGTCTTGGCGAGCTGGATCCCCTGCGACCCGCACGCGCCCAGCGCCGTGGAGCAGGCGAGCAGGGCGATCGTCATGGCTGCGCGCTTCATGCGCCGGGAATATATAGGCACGAGGCCGGCACGGAGCGCCGGCCGAATCATCGATCTAGAACCCGTGAGCCGTGCTCGCCGCGCGCAGCGCGAGGAACACCACCACGAGCGCCGACAGCGCCATCACGCCGATCTCCCTGCGCACGATCGCCACGACCACGGTCTGCTGCTCGGATTCGGGCAGCGCGCCCACCGCAGCGGCGTCCTGGAGGCCGCGCTGGTCGAGGATCGTCTGCGCCGAGGCGACGCGCAGCTGCTCCGCTACGAACGCGACCGCGAGCGGCAGCAGCGCGTACAGATAGAAGAGATGAACGCTTGAGTACTTGCCCGCCGCCGCCAGCGAGCCGACCGCGATCGCGAGCGTCAGCGCGGAGCCCTGCCCCACGCGCAGCAGCACCCAGAACGCGCGCACCGGCCCGGCGGCCGCGCCGTGGTCGGTGCTCGTGCCGCCGATGTCGCCGCGATACCAGACCGACGCACCGAGCAGGCCGGAGACGGCGTTGAGCGCGGCAACGGCCAGCGAGCCCGCCACGACAGCCTCCGTCACGGCTTGGATTTCGAGCCGATTGCCACTAGTAACACCCTGCCACAAGCAGTGATATAACAGCGCGCGGTGCTGCGCACATATCTCCCGGCGATCGTGTTCCTCGTTCTTGGTGGCGCCGTGGGCGGCGCGTTTGCGGTGCTGAACTCGGTCATGGGACCGCGCCGTGCGACCCCGCACAAGCAGGATCCGTACGAGTGCGGGCTGCCGTCCGAGGTCAAGCGCGGGCTGCGCTTCGGGATCAGCTTCTACCTGATCGCGATGCTGTTCATCCTGTTCGACATCGAGGTGGTCTTCCTCTACCCGATCGCGATCGAGCTGCGCGCCTACGGCAGCTTCGCGCTGTTCGAGATCATCGTGTTCATCGTGCTGCTGTTCGTGGCCTTCGTCTACGTATGGCGGAGGGGGGCGTTGGAGTGGAAGTGAAGCGTGAGATCCTCGGCACGGGGAGCCGGGCCAGCGGCGCCGCGCCTGGCGGAGCGACGGGCGGGGCCGCGGACCTGCGCGTGCGCTCGCTGAACTCGCGCCAGCTGCTGCGCGGCGGCGACCTCGTGGGCCCGAACCCGTCCGCGCATCTCGAGGGCGCCGACTTCGAGCGCCACGTCGAAGAAAGCGTGATGACGACCACGCTCGACAAGGCCGTCGCGTGGGCGCGCTCGAACTCGTTCTTCCCCGCGACGTTCGGGCTGGCATGCTGCGCGATCGAGATGATGTCGATCGTCGCCGCGCGTGTGGACGTCGCGCGCTTCGGCTTCGAGGCGTTCCGTGCCTCGCCCCGCCAGGCCGACCTGCTGATCCTCTCCGGGCGCGTGTCGATCAAGATGGCGCCGATCGTGCGCCGCATCTACGACCAGATGCTCGAGCCGAAGTGGGCGATCTCGATGGGCGCGTGCTGCAGCTCGACGGGCGTCTTCAACAACTACGCGCTCGTCCCCGCCGACAAGTTCATGCCGATCGACGTGCACGTCCCCGGCTGCCCACCCCGCCCGGAGGCGCTGATGCACGGCGTGCTCAAGCTGCGCAAGATGGTCCAGGACGACCCCGACATGGGCTGGCGCGAGCGCTACGGCGCGCGGGGCACCGAGGAGCTGCTGCCAGAGCCCGACGCGACGACCGAGCGCCCCGCAACGATGAACGTGCCAGTGGCACTGGAGGGGGATTCGGCCGGTGCCTGATGCGACCGGCCTGGAGCTGATCGCCCAGGAGCTGCGCGAGGCAGAGGGAGCGGACGTCGTCACCGACACGCTGTTCTTCCGCGAGCGGGCCACGCTGAGCATCGACGCGGCGCACGTGCGCGCCGTGCTCGCGCATCTGCGCGCCAAGGGCTACGCGTTCCTGGCGAGCCTGCACGGGGTCGACTACTACCCCCACGAGCCGCGCCTGGGGGTCTGTTACGAGCTGCTGGACATGGCCAGCGTCGACCGCCTCACGGTCAAGCTGCGCGTCCCCACCGACTCGCCCGAGGTGGAGTCCGTGACCGCGGACTGGCCGACCGCCGACCACCAGGAGCGCGAGGTCTATGACATGTTCGGCGTGGTCTTCCGCGGCCATCCGGACCTGCGCCGGATCCTGATGCCCGAGGACTACGAGGGCCACCCCCAGCGGCGCGACTTCCCGATCGGCGGCGAACCCGTGATCTTCACGTACAACGAGCGCGAGGCGCTTGGGAGCGCCGAGTGAGCCCGGCCGAGCAGCCGACCATGTCCGAGTACCGCCGGCGCGAGCAGAGCATCACGATGGCTCCGCTCGAGGAGCAGCTCGGCGAGCAGGGCGAGGGCAGCGACGGCGAGCCCACCCAGGAGCTGCTGACGCTCAACTTCGGCCCTCACCACCCGGCCACGCACGGCGTGCTGCGGCTGCTGGTGACGCTCCAGGGCGAGGTCGTGCGCGACGTCAAACCGATCATCGGCTACGTCCACACGGGCATCGAAAAGACCGCCGAGGACAAGGCCTACTGGAAGGTCATCCCGGTGATCGAGCGGATGGACTACCTCTCCTACTACTTCAACGCGATGGCGTTCTGCGGGGCGGTCGAGACGCTGCTCGAGGTCGAGGTTCCCAAGCGCGCGCAGTACCTGCGCGTGATCCACCTGGAGCTCAATCGCATCATGTCGCACCTCGTGTGGCTCGGCACGAGCGCGCTCGACCTCGGCGCGATCTCGATGTTCTGGTACTGCTTCCGCGAGCGCGAGAAGATCCTCGACCTGTTCGAGATGTCCTCCGGCCAGCGGATGCACACGCGCTACTTCCAGGTGGGCGGCGTGATCGAGGACATCCCGCCGGGCTTCGTCGAGAAGCTGCGCGGCTTCTTGAAGGAAATGCCCTCGCGCGTGGACCAGTACCGGGACATGCTGAACGGCAACGAGATCGTCCTGCAGCGGCTGCGCGGCACCTGCCCGCTGGACGCCGACACGCTGCTGTCGCTGGGCGTCACCGGCCCGCTGCTGCGCGCCGCGGGCAACCCGTGGGACCTGCGCAAGGCCGACCCCTACTGCTCCTACGACGACTTCGACTTCAAGATCCCGGTCGGCACCGCAGGCGACAACTACGACCGCTTCGCGTGCCGCGTGGCCGAGATGTACGAGTCGGTGAAGATCGCCGAGCAGGCGCTCGAAGGGCTGCCCGAGGGGCCCCACATAACCGAGGACCGCAAGGTCGCGCTGCCGCCGCGCCACGAGCTGGCGACGTCGATGGAGGCGCTGATCCACCACTTCAAGCTCGTCACCGAGGGCATGCGGGTGCCGCCGGGCGAGGTGTACTTCCCGATCGAGTCCCCGCGCGGCGAGCTCGGCTGCTTCGTGCGCTCCGACGGCTCCTCCAAGCCCGCGCGCGTGCACATGCGCGACCCCTCGTTCGTCAACCTGCAGGCCACCGCGCCAATGGTCAAGGGCGCCTACATAGCCGACCTGATCGCCACCCTGGCGATGCTCGACCCGATCTTGGGAGGAATAGATAGATAGATGAGCGTTCGCGTGGCATGTCCGGAGGTCCGGCGATGAGCGCCGTGCGACGTTTCGAGCACGGCTCGCGCGTGCCCGGCTGGGATCAGGCGGCGGATCTCGAGAAGGACCCCGCGGAGATCCCCGACCCGGCCACGACGGCCGTGCCTGAGGATCTGCGTGCGGAGATCGAGGCGCACATGGCCAACTACCCCGACCGCCGCTCGGCGACGCTGCCGGCGCTCGCGGCGGCGCAGCGCGTGCACGGCTGGTGCTCGCCGGAGGCGCTCGAGCAGGTCGCGTGCGTGATGCGCGTCACGCCCGCCTACCTGGACTCGGTGGCGACGTTCTACGACATGCTCGAGACCGCGCCCGTGCCCCGCCACAGCGTGTACGTGTGCACGAACATCTCCTGCTCGCTGTGCGGCGCCGACGAGCTGTACGCGGCCATGAGCGAGGCGGCCGCGCCGCGTGCGGGCGAGGAGCCGGACGTCAACGTGCGCTCGTTCGAGTGCCTCGGAGCGTGCGACATCGCGCCGATGGCGTCGGTCGACGGCGTCTATGTCGGCCCCCTGAGCGTCGCCGACGTGCCGCAGCTGCTGGAGGACGTTCGCGCGGAGCGGCCGGTGCTGCCCGAGAAGCAGCTCGCGCGACGGCTGGTCGCCGATCCCAACGCGAACAGCCGTGAGTTTCCGCTGCATCCGGCCGAGGGAGGCCCGTGAGCATGGCTGCGGTGGGTGATGCTCCGATCCTCCTGTTCACCGACATCGACGAGCCGGGGCTGTGCACGCTCGACGTGTACGAGCGCCGCGGCGGCTACCAGTCGCTGCGCAAAGCACTGGCGATGACGCCCGAAGAGGTCCTCGAGCAGCTCAAATCGTCGGGCATCCGCGGCCGCGGCGGCGCGGGCTTCGCGATGGGCACGAAGATCTCGTTCCTGCCCAAGGGCTCGATGGACAAGTACCTGGTGTGCAACGCCGACGAGTCCGAGCCGGGGACGTTCAAGGACCGCGAGCTGATGCAGAAGACGCCGCACTCGCTGATCGAGGGGATCATCATCGCCTCCTACGCAGCCGGCACCAGCCGCTCGTTCATCTACATCCGTGGCGAGTACGAGCTGCAGGCCGACATGCTCGACGCCGCGCTGCACGAAGCGCGCGCCGCGGGATATGTGGGCGAGAACATCCTCGGCTCAGGGCACTCGCTGTCGCTGGTCGTGCACCGCGGCGCCGGCGCGTACATCTGCGGCGAGGAGACCGGCCTCTTGGACTCGCTCGAAGGCAAGCGCGGCAACCCGCGCCTGAAGCCGCCGTTCCCGGCCCTGCAGGGCCTCTACCAGGGGCCGACGCTGATCAACAACGTCGAGACGCTCTCCACCGTTCCCACGATCATCGCGATGGGCGGCGAGGAGTACGCGAAGCTCGGCGTCGAGACCTCGACCGGGACGAAGCTCGTGTCTGTCTCCGGCCACGTCAAGCGCCCCGGCAACTACGAGATCGAGCTCGGCATCCCCTCGCGCGAGATCATCTACGGGCTCGCCGGCGGGCCGCCCGAGGGGCGCGAGGTCAAGTGCTGGTTCCCCGGCGGCTCCTCCTCGCCGGTGCTGAAGGCCGAGGACCTCGACGTCCCCTATGACTTCAACTCGCTCGCCCAGGCCGGCACGATGCTCGGCTCCGGCGCGGTCATCGTCGTCGACGACTCCACGCCGATCGTCGACGTCGCGTTGAAGGTCGCCAAGTTCTACCGGCACGAGTCCTGCGGCAAGTGCACGCCCTGCCGCGAGGGCACCAACTGGACCGTGAAGATGCTCGAGCGCATCGACTCCGGCGAGGCGACGCCGATGGACATCGAGATCATGGCCTCGGTGCAGGAGCACATCATGGGCAACTGCCTGTGCGTGCTCGGCGACGCGATGGCGATGCCGATCAGCTCGATGATCGTCAAGTTCCGCGACGAGTTCGAGGCGCACATCGAGGCCGCACGCGCTCGCAACGGCCTGGGGGCCGCCGCCTCGCAGACCGCGCTGGCCGCCTACCCCGTAGCGGGGCACAGGCAGGGAGCGCCCGATGCCTAGGCCCGAGCCGCGAACCATCACCTTCACGATCGACGGCCGCGAGGTGCAGGGGCCGGAGAACGCGATGCTCGTCGACGCCGCCAAGCACGGCGACGTCGAGATCCCGGTGTTCTGCTACGAGCCCAAGCTCGGCCAGCCCGTGGGCGCCTGCCGCATGTGCCTGGTCGAAATCGAGGGCATCCCCAAGCTGCAGACGGGCTGCTCCACGCCGGTCAAGGACGGCATGGTCGTGTATACGCAGACCGAGCGCGTGAAGACCGCGCAGCAGTCGGTCGTGGAGTTCCTGCTGATCAACCACCCGCTCGACTGTCCCGTGTGCGACAAGGGCGGCGAGTGCCCGCTGCAGGACATCACCTTCGGCTGGGGCGGCGGCATCTCGCGCTACATCGAGCCCAAGCGCCACTTCGTCAAGCCGCTCGAGCTCTCGCCGCTGATCGCGATCGACCGCGAGCGCTGCATCCTGTGCTACCGCTGCGTGCGCTACTCGCAGGAGGTCGCCGAGGACTACCAGCTCGTGCTGCTGGAGCGCGGCGCGCACTCCTACGTCTCGACGTTCGACGGGCACCCCTACGTTGCGCCGTTCAGCGGCAACATCATCGAGCTGTGCCCCGTCGGCGCGCTCACCTCCCGGCCCTACCGCTTCCGGGCGCGCCCGTGGGACATCGAGGGCGCGGGCTCGGTGTGCACGCTGTGCCCGGCGCAGTGCAACGTCACGGTCACCGTGCGCGACGAGCGCGCGCTGCGGATCCTGCAGCGCGACAACGTCGAGGTCGACGACGGCTGGCTGTGCGACAAGGGCCGCTTCGGCTATCAGTCCTTCCACGTCGACGAGCGCGTCACCGAGCCGCTGCTGCGCGACGGCGGCGACTTGCGCCCGGTCACGTGGGAGCGCGCGCTCGCGGAGGCCGCCGCCGGCCTGGCGCGAGCCGGCGAGCAGACCGCGGCGATCGCCGGCGCCCAGGCCACCAACGAGGAGGGCCTGCTGCTCTCGCGTCTGCTGCGCGACGGCCTCGGCTCGCCCCATATCGACTCCCGTCGCGCGAGCTCGCTGCCGTTGGAGCTCTATCGCGCGCTCGACGACCCACGCTTGCAGGCGAAGCTCAGCGACCTGGAGTTCGCGGACGCCGTGCTCGTGCTCGCTGCCGACCCCGTCAACGACGCGCCGATCCTGGACCTGCGCCTGCGCAAGGGCGTCCGCCGTCACGGGCTGAAGCTGGCGATCGCCTCCCCCAAGCCGTCGTCGCTGGACCCGAACGCCGCCGCGGCCGTGCGCCACGCGCCCGGCGCCGGCGCCCCCTTCGTCGTGGCGCTGAGCGCCGCGCTGACGGGCGATCAGGACGCGGAGCGCCTGGCGCTCGAGGCCGGAGCGGAGCCCGCGGCGGTGCGCGAGCTGGCCGCCCTGCTGCGAGCGCCGCGCGGCGAAGGCGCACAGGACGAGAGCGAGCGCCGCACACCCGAGGTCGTGATCCTGTGGGGCGAGCGCCTGGCTGCGGGGCCCAACGGACAGGCCGGTGTGCACGCGCTGCTGGAGATCGCCGACACGCTCGACATGGCCGGCGTCGACGGCGCGGGCCTGCTCGAGATCCCCGCGACCAGCAACGGGCGCGGGCTGCGCGAGGCCGGCGTGCTGCCGAACGCCGGCCCGGGGCTGAGCGAGCCGGCGAGCGTCGGCCGCGATGCGCGGGCGATCGCGGAGGGGCTCGCCGACGGTGAGCTGGCCGCCGTGTACCTGCTTCGCAGCGACCCATTGCGCGACCTCCCTGACAGCGAGCTGTGGGAGC
>JBEKGK010000037.1:0-27951 GCA_050012835.1 Solirubrobacteraceae bacterium
CCAGCTCGCGGTCGGCCCACAGTTCGCGCGTAAACTCGTTGACGGTCAGATCGAAGCGCATGCGCCTGCCGACGCCGTAGACGGTCGCGAAGCGCAGGCACGTCGGTTTGACGCTGCCCGCGCCGCCGCCGAGGATCAGCTTCTCCATGCTGACCTTCTGTTCGGCGTACAGCGAGACCGGGCTGAGCTCGCCGTCCTCGGTGATCGGCACCGTCGGGTCGGCCATGCGGCCGTAGTTGGAGCAGGTGGAGGCGAACACGAGCCGCTGCACGCCCGCATGGGCGGCGTCGGCCACGAGGCTCGCGGTGGCCTGCACGTTGACCTCGTCGGAGACCGCCGGATCCAGCGCGCACGCGGGATCGCCGACGATCGCGGCCAGGTGGACCACATTGTCCACGTCCTGCAGCGCGCGGCCGCGGGCGTCGGCATCGCGGACGTCGCCGCGCACGACGAGCACGCCGGCACGCTCCTGCTCGGCGGCGATGTCCTCCTGGCCGTGCAGCAGCGAGTCGAGCACGTGGAGCTCGTGTCCGGCCTCGCCCAGCTCGCGCACGAGCAACGCCCCGATGTACCCGCAACCGCCCGTCACCAGTGTTCTCGTGGCCACCTGATGCTCCCTTATCTGGTCGTGTCTGATCGTTGTGGCGGCTCGAGCATCGCCCTGGCGCGCCTGTGTCAACGGCTGCGCTGCAGAGCGCCGCAATGGTATAGCCGATATCGGCAGTCGCTCATGGGGGCTTGAGGGCGCACTGGCCGGCGACGCCTCACGCACCCGGCCGGCGAGGCCCCACGCACCGGCCGGCGAGGCCTCACGCACCGGCCGGCGAGGCCTCAGAGCCCGGTGAACGCGACGCGCGAGGCTCGACCGGCTCGGCCGCTCGGATGCAGGGATACTGTGGCTCCGGCCCGAACGGAGTGCCGCGCCCATGTCGAGCACAGCCCGCCATGCCACCCGGCAACGCGCAGCGCGCGACGTCGTCATGCAGGTCGTCGCACGGGTGCTCAACCTCGGACTCGGTGTCATCGTCACGGCGCTCCTGGCGCGCACGCTGGGCAGCGACTACTACGGCCAGTGGTCGACGATCTTCGTCGTCCTCGGGCTGATGGGCTACCTGGCGAGCTTCGGCATGGAAAAAGTGGTCATCCGGGAAGTGGCCAAGGCGCCCGAGCTCGAGCACGAGTGGTTCGGCGCGATGATGCTGTTGCGGCTGATCCTGCTGCTGCCGGCGGTCGCCGCCTCGCTCGTCGCGGTGCTGCTGCTGCATCGCAGCCACGAGATGCTGATCGCCGGAGTGATACTCGTGCTGGGCATGCCCTTCGACGGGATCGGCGTGGTCGGGCTCGTCTTCCAGCTGCGCGTCAAAAACCTCGTGCCGATGCTCGTGCTGACGCTCCGTAGCGTGCTGTGGGCGATCGCGGTGGCGATCATCTTCTGGCGCGGCGGGGACATGATCGAGCTGGCGATCGCGCTGGCCGTCACGAACGCCGTCGGGTCGGTGGCGCAGACGGTGGCGGCGCTGCGCCTGCTCGAGCGCTGGCCGCGCCCCTCGCGCAAGCAGCTGCGACCGCTGATCCGCGTCGGGATCCCGCTCGGCATCTCCGGCGTGCTGATCATCTCCTACGCGCGCGTCGACCAGGTGATCGTCTACTCGATCGCCGGCAGCAAAGCCGCCGGGCTGTACGGCGCGGTCTACAACCTGCTCGACTCGGCGCACTTCGTGCCGATCTCGGTCCTGACCACGCTCACGCCGATCATCGCCGCCGCGTGGCCCGCCGACCGCGAGCGCATGCTGCGCGTGGTGCGACTGGCGGCCGAGCTGATGACCGTCGCCTCGCTCGGCGCGCTCGCGTTCGTCGTGGCCGCCGCCACGCCGCTCGTGCGGCTGATCTTCGGGGCGGGCTTCGCCGGCGCCGCGCCGGCGCTGCCAGTGCTCGGAGCCGTGTTCGTGCTGATCTGCTTCGGCTACCTCAACGGCAGCCTGCTGGCGATCCTCGGCCTGCAGCGGCGGCTGCTGCGCATCAGCCTGCTCGCACTGGTCGTCAACATCGCCGGCAACCTCATCCTCGTTCCGCCGCTCGGCTTCATGGGGGCGGCGTGGATGACGCTCGCCACCGAGGTGCTGGTGTGCGCATCGAGCCTGCGCGTGATCCTGCGCGAGCTGGAGCTTCCATTCCCGCATCCCGGGCGCATCGGCCGTACCGTGCTCGCCGCGCTGCTGCTCACCGGCGGGCTGATCGCCTTGCGCGACGTGGGGGCGCCGCTGGCAGCGCTGATCGGGGCGGCCTGCCTGTCCTACCCCGCGCTGCTGTTCGGGCTCGGAGCGCTGGAGCCGGCTGACGTGCTCGTGCTGCTGCGGCGTGACGTCCCCGCCTGACGCCGGATCAGTCCCCGCCTGAGGCCGGCTCGGGCGGCCGCGTGCTCGCGCTCTGGCCGCAGCCACGCCTCGGCGGTCGCGCTCTGCTGCCAGGCCCCCTCGCGGTTGGGGTCCTCCATGCTCGCGGGGAGCTCGAGGATCCAGCGCTCGTGGACCGCGGCGAGCGCCTCGTGGAGCTCTTCCTCGCCGTCGAGCTCGCGCGCGTCCAGCGGCTCGCCGACGTCGACCCACACGCGGTGCGCGACACGCCGGGTGCGGATCGGGACAACCAGCGCATCGGTTGCCGCCGCGAGCCGCGCGCTGCCGGAGGCGAGCATCACGGTCTTGCCCAGGAAATGCGTCTCGCGAGAGCCGGGCATCGCGAAGTAGACGCCGACGACCTGCCCCTCTTCCAGTAGCGCCTTCAGCAGCGCAAACGAGCCGGCCGAGTGCACGATTCGCTCGTCGCGCGCACGAGCCTCCTGGCGGCGGCGCGCGATGCGCCGTCCCCAGTAGCCGGGCATAGGCGGCAACAGCGCCCACGAGCTGGCCGAGTAGGTGGTGCGACCGAGCGCGGCGACGGCCGAGACGCCGAGGAGATAGGGGCCGCAGTGGCACGCGCTGAGCAGCACGCCGCGGCCCGAGTGAAGCGCCCCCCGCAGGCGCTCGCTCGCGGCCTCTTCAAGCGACGGCGACGTCCACGGCTGCCAGAACAGCGCCTTCCTGACCTTCGTCTCCACGACGTGCTGACACGCAAGCGACTCCACTTCGTGGGCGCGCTCGGTCCCGCCGACGATCGCCTCCATCGCCCTGCGCGCGCGGTCGCGCTCCTCGGCGTCGCGCGCCCACACGGCGCGTCCCTGCCTCTCGGCCCGGCGGACCATCAGCCCGGTCGGGAGCAGCCGCCGCACCCGCGTGCTCGTTGCCATGCGCGTGCGCAGCCCTGCCGCGGGCGGCGCGCGACAGGGCTCGACCGGACTTCTTGCCTGCCGCAGCGCCACCGTCAGCTCAGCATCCGTGCTTGTGACCATCCTCACGAATATCCCCCCAATCCTAAAGGCTGCCTAAAGGACTCGGCGTTCTATGGACACTCAGCGTCCTACGACAACATCCTGGAGCTGCTCGAGCATCCGGGCGAACTGGCGGCGAGCGTCGTAGCGCTCGCCGCAGCGCTCGCTCGCGGCGGCGGCCAGCGACTCGCGCCTGGCGGGATCCTCGAGCAGCGCACCAAGCGCCTCTCTGAGCGCTCGCCGGTCGCCGTGAGCGACCAGCGTGCCCGCTCTGCCCTCGTCGAGCATGTCGGGGATGCCTCCGACGCGGCTCGCGAGCACGGGCGTCCCGCACGCCATCGCCTCGAGCACGGCCCACGGCGCCGCGTCGCCGTAGCTGGGCAGGCAGAAGACGTCGGCCTGCTGCTGGAGCTCGAGCAGCCGGGCGTCCGACGGGCCCAGGCGGTGAACGCGCACTCCCGGGCGCGGCGCCACCTCGGCGGGAGTCACGAGGTCGAGCTCGACCGTGCGGCCGAGCTGCTCGCCGAGCGCCTCGATGAGATCCTCGCCGCCCTTCTCCACGAAGCGGCCGCCCACGAACAGCACCCGCGGCAGCGGGCGCTGACTTCGCGCAGCCGGCCGGTAGCGGTCGAGGTCGATGCCGGGGTGGTGCTCGATGACGCGCGCGCCGGGAGCCTCGCGCTCGACGCCCCGTCGCGTCCACCCGGTCCAGGCGAATACGATCGCGGCCCGGCGCAGCGCCCGGCGCTCCAACGCTCTGCTCGGCGCCAGCAGCAGCGGCGCGTGGCGCTCGCGCACGCGCCACGCCGGCATCTCCGACCAGTCGCGGATCGTCGCGTCGACGGACAGCGCGACCGGCACCGTGCGCATCGTGTCCGGGATCGTCAGCGCCACCGCCTGGCTGTGCAGGTGGATCGCGTCGGCCGGCCAGCTGCGGAGCTCACGTCGCAGCGCCGCGCGTGCGCGCAGCGACTGCACGAGGTGCCAGCGCAGCGTCCGGAAGTCGAGGTGCGCGCGCGCGAGCGGCTCGACGGGACGGGTCGCCAGTGCGCTCGCCCAGCGCCCCATCGGCGAGAGCCCGGCGAAGCGCGCCTGCACGTCCGACGCGTCGGCGAGCCCGATCCGCAGCGCCGCCTCCAGCTGACCCTGACCCATGATGTGCGTGCCGAGGTTGCCCTCGTTGAAGAACAGCAGACGCACCGCAGCCGTCACGGCCGTCCGTGGATCAGCTCCGGCCGTGCCCATTCGCGCGCGCTCGCGCCGCCCTCCCACGCGCCGCGCCGGTTCGGGTCCTCCAGCGCGCCCGGCCGTTCGAGGATCGAGCGTTCGTGTACGCCCGCCAGCGCATCGTGGAGCTGCTCGTAACCGGAGAACTCGCGCGGATCCAGCAGCGCCTGAACGTCGGTCCGCACATGGTGCCCGTCGCGTCGGGCGCGCAGGGGTAGGACCAGCGCGTCGGCCGCGATCGCCAGTCTGGCGGTGCCCGTGGCGAGCGTCACCGGCTTGCCCAGGAATTGCGTGCGGCGGCTGCCCGGCATGTCGAAGTAGATGATGGCGAGCTCACCCTGTTCGAGCAGGCCGCGGAGCGTCGCGAACACGCCCTGCGAGGAGAGCCGCCGCTCGTCGCGCCTCTCCAGTTCCTTGCGCCAATGCGCCAGGCGCCGTCCCCAGTGGTCGGGGCTCGGCTCCTCGAAGAACCACGGGCCGAAGACGCCATACCCGCTCCGCATCTCGGTGAGCGGCCAGAACTGCAGGAAGAAGGGTCCCAGGTGACAGGAGCTCGCCAGCACGCCGCGACCGCTCGACAGCGCCGCCTGGACATGCTCGGTGGAGCGGGAGTCCATCGACGGCATCTTCCATCGTTGCCAGAAGAGCTCCC
The DNA here is from genome assembly GCA_050012835.1 of Solirubrobacteraceae bacterium. GTDB lineage: Bacteria > Actinomycetota > Thermoleophilia > Solirubrobacterales > Solirubrobacteraceae > Palsa-744. The sequence goes on from JBEKGK010000037.1 coordinate 5,244, forward strand.
TGTGCGCCGCCCGATCGATCAGGTACTGGCGCGCGAGCTCGTCGAGCTCGCCGGCGCGCGGCGTGCCGCCGACGATCGCCTTCATCACCGTCAGCGCGCGCTCGCGCTCCGCCGGGCTGGTCTCCCAAGCACTCGCCGCACGCGCTTCGGCTCTGCGCACGAGCAGCCGCGCCGGCAGCACACGACGCAGTGCCGCGGCGGTCGTGGCACGCACGCGCGGGGGAGCTGTGGGCGTGCGCGGCCGAGCAGGTGACACGCGCGGGGGCGCAGCAGGCACAGGCGCGTCAGTCGCCGTGCGCGGCCGAGCAGGTGACACGCGCGGGGGCACAGCGGGCACGCCCGCGTCAGCCAGGGGCGCGCGCGGGGGAGCAGCGGGCGCGCGCAACGCGCTGGGCGGTGCGCTGGCCTTGGCCGGCGTGCCGGTGGGGTCTCGAGGGTTCGCGGTATCCGTCTGCATCCGTCGTCCAAACGTCGTCTAGAGGCACAGCTCGCTGTCCGCCGGCTTGGCCGACGGTTGCGTCCCTACCCGTCTCTTCGACACGATTGCCCCGGGGCCTGAGCGATTCTGAGCCTTCTGAGCCGCTCGCTGCGGTCCCGAGCCGCCCGCTATCTTCCTCCGGTGCGCATCCTGGTCGTCTCGGCGCTCTACCCGCCGGTCGTATTCGGTGGCTATGAGGTCGAGTGCGGGGTGGTCGTCGAGCGCCTGCGTGAGCGCCACGACGTGCTCGTCCTGAGCAGCGATCAGGATCGTGCGCGCGCCGGCGAGCAGGCGAACGTGTGGCGCGAGCTGGCGCGCCTGACGCCTGACGCGCGGGGCTCGCTGCGCGCGCCGTCGGCCTCGCTGCGGGCCGCACGCTCGGCTCGGCGCGCGCTGGCCTGGGCGCCGGACCTCGTTTACGTTTGGAACGGCGCCTCGATCCCGCAGGCGTCGCTGCGCGTGCTTGCCGACAGCGGCGTGCCGCTCGCGTTCCGCGTGTGCGAGCACTGGTTCGGCGGGCTGTTCGTCGGCGACCAGTACCTGCGCGAGCTACTACCCGCCCACCGTCGAGGGACGCGGGCGGCGTGGGCGGCCGGCTGCCGCGCGCTGAACCTCCTGCCCGCGCTGCGCCTGCGTCCGACGGCACCGTTGCGCGCAGCGGTCTCGTGGAACTCGGAGGCGATGCGGCGCATGGCGCCGGTGCCGGCGTTCGTCGAGCCGGTGCTCGAGCGGGTCTGCCATCCGGTCCCTCCGCACGGTGAGCTCTACGAGCGCGTCGTGCGTAATCCCGCCCCCGAGCCGGAGATCGTGTTCCTCGGGCGGGTCACGCCCTACAAGGGAGTCGCGGTCGCGCTCCAGGCGCTGGCGCTGCTGCGCTCCGAGCACGGCATCCCGGCTCGACTGGCCGTCGTCGGTCCCGAGGATCCGCCCTACGGCGCGGACATGCGCCGGCTGGCCGAGCGCCTCGGGGTCGCCGCAGCGGTCAGCTGGCGCGGTCAGGCGACCCCGGAGGAGGCCGCCGCAGCGTTGGCCCGCGCGCACGCCCTGATCGTCCCCTCGACGTGGGACGAGCCATTTGGCATGGTCACGATCGAGGGCGCCTTCGCGCGCGTGCCGATCGTGGCGTCCGACGTCGGCGGCATCAGCGAGGGCGTGCACAACGAGGAGCACGCGCTGCTGTTCGCGCGCGGCGATGCGGCCGCGGCCGCCGCGGCGCTCGCCCGCACGCTCTCAGATCCAGAGCAGACGGTCGCGCGCGTGGAGCGCGCATACGCGCGGGCGCAGGCGTTCAGGCTCGAGCCCTACCTGCAGCGGCAGGAACGGTTCGTGCTCGATGCTCGCGCCGCGCTGAGCTCACGCTTCGGGTGCTGACTTCAGAGACGCCGTGCGCTGGACGATGATTTCAGCCTTCGGGTCGCCCTGCTCGCGACGCAGGAGCGCGGCGGCAACGTCTGTCGGCTGCGAAGCCACGAACCTGGAGACCGCGTAGGTCGCGGTGCGAGTCACCCCCGCCAGGTGAAAGCCGGCGGGCGCAGTGGTCGGCACCACAGGGGGAAGCGGTGAGCGGGCCGAGCGCCTGATGCGCAGAGCGACGAAGTCGATTTCGCGCGTGGACACGCTCGAGCGAGTGATGCCGTGCAGGGGCCCGAGGTAGACATACAGCGGCAGCGAGGCGAACTGTTCGCCGACCACGATCCTGCTGCCAGTCGGTGGTGTCGAGAGCGTGTGGGCGATACCCCGCCAGTTGTCGCGCCGGTAGACGGGAGTCACGTCGATCCCGACGACGACCGCCAGCGAGACCGCACACAGCCCCACGCCCAATAGCGAGCCGATGCGCCCCGAGCGGGCCCCTCCCAGCCCTGCCGCGATCAGAACCGCGAGGGGCACCCAGGTGGCGATCATGTTGCGCCCGTCATAGACGTCGATCAGGTGCGCCAGCGCCAGTACCAGCGGCAGCGCGATCCCCGCAGCGGCGACGATCGCGACGTTGCGCGCCGCTCGCAGCTCGCGCGCGCCCGCCGTCCGCGCCAGCAGCGCGACGGCGCCGGCGGCGAGCAGCACGACGAGCACCCCCGAGAAGATCTCGAGCGGCCCGTACGGTCCGACCGCCAAGAGCTTGACGCTCTCGGCGAACCTGGACGTCAGGGATTCCGCTTCTATCCAGCTGGTCTTGCCGCCGGCGCGCTCGGCCAGGGCCAGCGGCAGCAGAGCGAGCCCGACGAGCAGGACCGCGCCGACGGGCGCGCGCACCTTCTTCACGCCCACCTGCCTCGCCAGGATCAATGCCTCGGGTACGAACAGGAACACCGCGAAGTAGTGCGTGAGCAGGGCCACGCTGGACATGGCGGCCCACAGGGCCAGGTTCCTCCTCTCCGGTTGCTCCAGAGCGCGTTGCCACAGCACGAACGCAGCAGCGCTGAACAGGATCAGCAGCGCGTACGCGCGCGCCTCCTGCGAGTAGTAGTACATCGCCGGGTTGACCGCCGTGAGCGCCGCGGCCCACAGCCCCGCGCGGGGCGACATGCGCCGGCCGGCGGCGTACATGACCGGAATCGTGACCGTGCCAACGAGCGCGGAGAACGAGCGGAAGCCGAGCGCGCCGATCCCGAAGATCTTCGTCCATATCCAGACCAGCATGTAGTAGAGCGGCGGCGCCGACTCGCTGGAGGACAGGTGCGAGAGCATCGCCCAGAATCCGCGGTGCACCAGGATGATCGTGGCCGACTCGTCGAGCCAGATGCTCTGCACGCCCAGTGTCGCAAACCGCAGGACCGCCCCCAACACGGTGATCCCGATGACCAGCCGGGTCGGGCTCAGCGCGAAGCTCCCGGCCAGGCGCCGGCTGCGCGGTGGGGTCGGCCGGTGCTGGGAAACCGCGGGCGGCGCCAGGGGATTCGCGCTCATCCTTGCCCCATGACTCACCCTCCGAGTATGCCAGCTGTTCCGCGCCCGAACCGCGTCACGGCGGAGCGTGCAAGCTGTGCTGCAAACGCGGGCGGGGACACGGCCGTCAGTGGGTCAAGCGCGGCAGGCGCCGAGCCGATACAGCTACGATGAGGCTTTGCCGAGCGGACAGCGACCTATGATGCAGACCGTGCCGAAACAACCAGCATGGGTGGCCTGACCGTGGTCGAGCCAGAGTTCGCGCCCGAGTCCCGGGCGGCGCCGACCGTCTCACCATTCGAGCTGCTGAGCATCCTATGGCGACGCAAGCTGATCGTCACGGTCGTGTTCGTGATCAGCTTCGGCGCGGCCACAGCCCTGTCGCTACGCTCGCCCAAGCAGTACAGCTCCTCCGCGCAGCTGCTCTTCCGCGAACCGGGCTTTGCGCAGGCGCTCTTCGGCAGCGGCCTCTACCAGTCGGCCACCGAAGAACCGCAGCGCACGACGCAGACCAACGTCGACATCGTCACCTCTCCGAGCACGGCCGCCGCAGCGCAAAAGCTGCTCCACACCACCGAATCGCCCGAATCGCTGCTGGGAACGGTGTCCGTGACCCCGAGCTCCAACGCCAACATCGCGATCGTCAAGGCCACGCGCTCGACGCCGGCGGGGGCGGCCGCGGTCGCCAACGCGTTCGCCAACGGCTACATCATCTACCAGCGCGAAACCGACCGCGCGCTCGTCGCGCAGGCCGAGGTCCTCGTGCTTCACTCGCTGGCGACCGCCAGCGCCTCGGAAACGCCAAAGCTCGAAGAAAGCCTGCGCCAGCTGCGCGTGCTGGGGGCGGTGCAGACGGGCAACGGCGAGGTCATCGCCACCGCCCAGCCGAACGACTCGCCGGTATCGCCCAAGCCCAAGCGCGACCTGCTGCTGGGCGGAGTGGTAGGGCTGTTCCTCGGGTGCGCGCTTGCGCTGCTCGTCGACTTCCTGGACAAGAGGCTGAAAACGCTCGACGACATCGAACGCGCATATGGCGGCTACCCCGTTATCGCCAGCATCCCGCAGACCCGGCTGCAGCCCGGGGGCTCGGTCGTCGCCGCGCTCGACGGACCGGCCGGCGAGGCTTATCGCATGCTCCGCGAGAGCCTGCGCTTCCTCGATCCGACCGGGAGAGCACGGTGCTTTCTGATCACCAGCGCCGAGGAGAGCGAGGGCAAGAGCACTGTGGCGGTCAACCTGGCCTCTGCGCTCGCCGCCGTGGGCCGGCGGGTGATCCTGATCGAGGCCGACATGCGCCGCCCGGCGGCAGCGTCGCAGCTCGGGGTCTCCGCGGACGCTCCAGGGCTCTCCGATCTACTGGTCTCCGACGACGAGCTTGACAGCTACCTGATCACCTCGCCGGGGCATCCGAACCTGTCGATCGTGCCCAGTGGCATGAACCCGCCGAACTCGGCCGACCTGCTGAGCGCGGGGCGCATGCCCGGGGTCCTCGCCGGTGTGCGCGAGGCGGCCGAAGTCGTGATCATCGACTCGCCACCGCTGCTCCCCGTCGCCGATACGCGCGTGCTGATGGGGCTGTCGGAGATCGACGGGGCGATCATCGTCGCGCGCGCCGGGACGAGCCGCCGCGACCGGGTTCGCGCTACCCGGCGCATCCTCGAGCAGAGCGGCCGGAGGGTCTTCGGGCTGGTCGTCACAGGGGTGGCGGCCGCTCCCGATGGCGCCTACTACTACGACGCAGAGACGCCGGCTGGCTCCCACGGTGGCAGTCGCGAGCGAGCCGCGCGCGAGCGCGAGCGCGTCTCACCGCCGGTCTGAGTAACGCTAGCGCCCGGCGAGCAGGCCGAGCGTGCGTTCGACCCTTACGGCCTTTATGGGTTGCTCCGCCGGGGCCGGCGCGATCGCGTTGATGCGCAGCGACAGTGCGCCTCCCATGGCCCCGAACAGCAGGTCTATCTGCGACCAGTAGAAGCTGTCGTAGAAGAGCGTGACCACGGCCATACCGAGGACTCCCAGCGCGAGCGCGAGCTCCAGCGGTGGGGTCACGCCGAAGCGAAAGCAGCGCGCCAGCACCGCCAGCGCGATCAGGATCGGGATCAGCGCAGCGCAAAGGCCAACCAGGCCCATGTCCACGGACACCGACAGGTAGCCATTGTCGATCGCCCCGATGCTCGTGCGATTGTTCGCTTCTTCAGCCGAGAAGCCCGGCGCCCCCGCTCCGAATATCGGGTTCGCCCCGACCTGCGTGAGCGCGTATTCGACGCTCCACAGGCGGTGCGTGACGGACTCGCTGGAAGCCGTCTTGGAGTTCACTCGCCGTTCGATGACCTTTTGCAGCGAGCCCGTGCCGGCGACCAGACCCAAGGCGATCATCAGCGCGGCTACCACCAGAGCGAGGGCGCGGAGCTTGCGCCCGCGGGCCAGCAGCGCCATCAGCACGAGCAGGACCACCGCTGTGGCGATCCACGCGCTGCGCGATTCGCTGAATACCAGCATCGCCACGCTCGCGGCGACGATCACGCCGGCCAGCGCCCGCGAGCGGCGGAACGCGAACAGCAGGCCGATGGGTATCAGGCCGACGAGCAGCGCACCGTAGGTGATCGGGTAGCCGACGAAGTATCCGACCCTTTCGGTGGGAGCCCCGGCATACGCCTCGGCTCCCAGCAGCAGCAGGATCACCAGCCCGACGAACCCGGGCGTCGTCCAGCTGCTCACGTCGACGAAGCGACGTGCGCACAGAAAGGCGACGCCGGCGAACAGATAGCCGGCGATCACCGGGGTGACCATTTTCGAGATGCCGCCGACCGTCATGTAGATGAACAACGCCATACCCGCGTACAGCAGGCCCAGCAGCAGCGTGCGGGGATTCGGTCGTGTGCGCCGGCCTCCGACCCCCAGCGACCACAGCCACGGCCCCAGGACCGCGCTGGCGATCACGATGCATATCGCCTTCTGGTTGATGCCCGACGGAGCTGCCGAATGCGCGGTGAACGGATACCACGGAGCGACGGCCACGATCACGATCGCCCAGGGAAAGGCACGGTCGCCGAGCATCGCCAGAGCGACGATCGCTCCGAGGATCACGCACAGCTCGATCGCGGTGCTCGGGCGCTTCTCCGCCAGGATGCCGCCGGCCAGGCCCACCACGGCCCCGATCATCGCCAGAGCCTGCCAGCGGTTGATCACCATGAGCGCAGTGTAGGGGGGCTACCGGGAGCTCCCCCGCCGGCCAGGCGGCCGGCGGGGGAGGGTCGCTCCGGAGAGCGCTCGCCGGTGACTCAGACGAGCGTCTTGAAGCCCGCTTCGAGCGCGGTCCAGCCGGACTTGGGTGCGAGGGTGCCGTATTTCAGCAGCCCAAACCCCGGCTGGTTGTTGGTCGGGTGTGGGTCGTCTTCGCGCAGACCGAACGGGAACAGCGCCCTGACCCACGGCCGTGCCTTGATCTGCGTGAGCAGGTCGGTGTAGTTGTGCGCGAGCGTGGCTTCGCTCACTTCCCACGTCGACCAGCCCTCCTCGGTGATCCAGAACGGCACGTTGACACCGTGCGCGAGGAACTTTTCGCGGATCGTGTTGATTCGCTGGAAGCCCCACTGGCCACTCGTGTCGAGGTATCCGCCAGCTTCCTTGAGCGGCAGCGAGGGGTCGCCGCCGTAGGGGTGGACGGATACTCCGTCGATCCATTTGCCCAGCGTCGGGACGGCTGTGAACATGTCACTTACCCAGTTGAACTCGTGGGGGCTGGTTCCACCTGTCTGCGCGGACTCCTGGTAGTCGGCCGCGATCAGCAGTTTGACGGTGGGTGCCACGCTCTTGGCCGCTTCGGCCGCCGCGAGGTAGTCGCGGGCGTATGCCTCCGGTTCAGGTGTCTTGTTGTCCCATGCGTAGCTGAAATACGGCTCGTTCCACAGCTCCCACCACTGCAGGTTCGCGGAGGTGCCGGGGCCGTAGCGGGCGACCGCCGCAGCGACGAATTCGGCGTAGGCGGCTGCGTTCGTCGGAGTCGTCCAAGACGGCGCGTAGCCCAGGATCGGCAGTACGGTGATCCCGGCTGCCTTGGTCTCGGCGATGAGGTGGTCGAAGTTCGTCCAGTTGAAGACGCCTTTCTCGGGCTCCGCTTCCGACCAGGCCAGGTCCTCCCTGGTCCAGCTGACGCCGAGGGAGCGCATCTTCGCGATGTCTTCAGTTCCGTTGCTGCCTTCGCCTTTGAGACTCGCGTTCATGCCCTTCACGAACGGCAGCCCGAAGGTTTCCGAGCCGCCGGAGGTGCCGGGGCTGCCTTCGGAGCCGGAGCCGGAGCCCGAGCTGCCTTCGGTCGGGGGCGCGGGCGGAGTGACCACGGGCGGGGTCACCGGCGGGGTCACTTCGGTCGGGACGACCGGTGGGGTGACCGGGCTGACGGGGTTGGAGGCGGGGTAGGTGATCAAGACTTCCCTCGCCCAAGCGCTGCCGGAGACGTCGGTGCGCACGCTGTAGCGCACCGACGCGCCGGGAATGGCGGGCGGGGTGATGCTGGTGGCGTGCACCAGCGAGTACTGGTCTGGCAGGCCGGGCGTCTTGCGTACGAAGCCGTACGCGCTGACGTTCGCGACCGGTGCCCAGCTGAGCGTGTGGCCGGACACGTTGATCACCGGCGCGCTCAACGAGCTCGAGCCGGAGTGATGGGTGTAGTAGGCGACCAGCGCGATCCGGTCGGCGTGGACCTTCGCGCTGGCGGCGCGCACCGCACGTTCGGCGGCGGCGCAGCTGTGCGGGTGGCGCTGCACACATGCGGCGAGCGCTCGTGTGCGGGAGACGAGCGCGCGCTTGTCGGCGGTGCGCGTCCGAGCGGCTTTGGCCACCGGGCTCGAGGCTGCCGAGCTGGTGGCTGCCGGCTGAGCGATGGCGGCTCCGGCGTTGACGGTGAACGTGAGCAGCGACAGGCATGTCACGACAGATGAGCCGGCTAGTGCTGCAATCCGGGTCCAGCGGGGGCGGGAACTGGGGAACATGGTTCTTGGCATCTCCTTCGGTAGCTGGGCTGTCTCTGTGAGACCCCTGGCTTTGCGGGCCCGCCTTGCGACGGGGGTGCCGTTGTCGGGAAATGCGGCCGGACCAACGGGAGCTATGTCCCTCGACCGCACTCTTTAGTGCTGCAAGAGATATTTCGGGTGAAGAGTGCCCGCCTGTGAGCGGCGGCCGTGCGCCTGGACGCATGTCTTGCCGGCGCCGCGGTGGCTTGTGTCGAGAGCAGGCCGCTATCTGGCGAGCAGCGCTGTGAGCGTCTCGATCGAGTAGCGCTCCGCGGCCAGCTGACGACCCCGGCGGCCGAGGTCCGGATCGCCGTCGCGGAGGATGCGCACGAGGGCAGCCGCATACGCGTCGGGGCCGTCCGCGATCAGGCAGTGCTGGCCATCGCTCACCGCCAGGCCGGCGACGGCACGCGGCGTGGCGATGACCGGCAGGGCGTAGGCGAGCGCCTCGATCAGCTTGAGCGGCGTGCCTCCGCCCACCAGCAACGGCACGACCGCACATGAGGCCATCGCGTAGGCACCGGGCAGATCATCGACGAACCCGAGCGCCTCGACCCGTGGGTCCGAGGACGGCGGCTGATCGAGGCCGGCTCCGACGAGCGCCAGCTTCGCGTCCGGCAGCTCGGCCCAGACGCGCGGGAGAACCTGCTCGAGCATGAAGCGCAGGCCGTCGCGGTTGGGCTCGTAGGCGAAGTTGGCCACGAAGATCGCGCGGCGTGCCTGCGAGAGGGGCTGCACGGGCTGGATCGCGGCGACATCCACCACGTTGGGCACGTAGCGCAGCTGCGCGGTGGGACAGAGCTCGCGCGCGGCGGCGATGTCGGCCTCGCTGACCATCCAGCTCTCGGCGGCTCTCGCGAGCAGGTCGCGCTCAAATGCGCGCAGGCCCTCAGGCGAGTCCGTCTGCGGCCCGCCGAGCTCGTGGCGAAAGCCCGACTCGAAGTTGTGGGCGTTGTAGATCACCGGACGCCGTCGCGCGAGCGCGGCGAGCGTCGCGGCGGCCACGGGACCGTCGGCAATCACCCGGCCCCGCCCGGGCTGCGCGGCGAGCGCGCTGGCGGCCGCGGCCAGCTCCGGCGAGATGCCGCGAGCGAGCGAGCGCGGCGCCCCCGCGAGCCGTCCGCGGGCGTAGGCCAGCAGGCGACGCGGTCCCCGCGAGGAGCTGACCCCGTGCATGTGCACGCCGGTGATCGCGCTGAACGCCGCGTCGGGTTGCTCGCCCTCGAAGCGCAGGTACAGCAGGTCCAGGCCGCCGTGCGCGGAGAGCGCCCGCGCTACGCCGTATGTGCGCAGCGCCCGGCCGGAGCGCAGCACGGGCGTGTGCGTGGTGACGAGCAGGTCCCTCACAGCGACTCGATCGCGGCGGCGATCTCCTGCAGGCGCCGATCCCACGAGTGGGCGGCCGCGGCCCGTGAGCGCTCGGCGCGGCGTTCGGGGCTGTCCTCGGCGAGCGCCTGCTCGAGCAGCAGCGCGATCCCCTGGGCGTCCGCGGCGCTGCGAACCTCCGCGACGCCCTCGAGAGCCGGCAGCGGCGTGGCGATCACGGGCAGCCCGGCGGCGAGGTACTCGTAGACCTTCATCGGGAAGACGCTGTCGGTCAGCTCGTTGCGGGAGTAGGGGATCAGGCCTGCGTCGGCCGCCCGTAGGACGTTCGGCAGCTCGTCATAGGCGCGGGGGCCGAGCAGGTGGATGTTGGGCTGGGCGGTTATCGCCGAGATGTCAGCGTGCGGTTCGCCCGGACCGATCGGCCCGACCAGCGCGAACGACCACGACGGTCGCAGGCGCGCCAGCTCGGCGAGCAGCCCCAGATCGAGCTTGACGGCGACGATCGCGCCCGTGAACACGATCCGAGGCGCCGGCAGCGCCGCCATCTGCGGGTCAAGCGTCGCGGGCGGGCTCGGGATGAGCGCCTGCGAGAAGAGCTCCGTGTCCGCCACGTTGGGCGCGTCCAGGACGTTGGCGGAGAAGCGCCTCAGCCGCTCGGCGAGCGCCGGCGCGCTCGCCAGCACGAGGTCGGCGCGGGCGGCGAAGCGCTGCTCGGCTGCGCGGAAGCTGGCGGTGTCGATCCGCGCGTGGGCGGCGATGTCATCGACGCAGTGGTAGACGATCAGCGATGGTCCCAGCGCGTCGATCAGCACCTCCGCCTGCGGCACGTACGCCCACAGGATCGGCGCGCTCATGCCGAGCCGGCGTGCGGCGCGACGCACGAGCGCCGGCAGCAGGCGGGCGTTCAGCGCGCGAACCAGCCTGCTGCGATGGAACGGCAGCACCAGCGGTGAGAGCACGTGCAGTCCGTCCACGGCTCGTGGCGGTGCCAGGCCGCGCCGCAGTCGCCGGGCGATGCGCGCCAGGTCGCGCCCCGCGAGCTGCGGCTGGCGCAGGCCGAGCGACTCGATGAACAGCACCCGATTCTCGCGCGCCAGGCGCGCCATCAGGTGGTGCTGATTGGTCCACAGCTCGGTGTCCCAGTCGGCGAATCCGACGCAAACTATGTCGCGGCCGCGCAGCGTGGGCGAGTCGGGCATCGGCGCCATGATCCCAGGCGCCGGGGCGTGTAGTCTCGCGTTCTTGCCGACAGGAGGTCAAACGGGCGGTGCGGCCCCGGCGGGCGGGGCGGGCGGGGCGGGCGGGCCCCCGGTCCTCGACGAGCTGCGCGAGCGCTTTGCGCGCGTGGCCGTCGTCCACGACTGGCTGACGATCCCCGGCGGCTCCGAGCAGGTCGTGCTGGAGCTGCTGGAGATGTTCCCGCAGGCGGAGCTGTTCACGTCCATCTACGACCCTGCGCCATGGCCGGCACAGATCACCGAGCGCGTGGTGCACAGCTCGTTCCTGAACCGCGTCCCCGGCGCCGCGCGCCACTATCCGAAGCTGCTGCCGCTGATGAACAGGGCGTTCCGCTCGTTTGATTTGGACGGCTTCGACCTCGTGCTCTCGAGCAGCCACGCGTGCGCCAAGAACGTGCGCACGCCGCCCGGCGCGCTGCACGTCTGCTACTGCCACACGCCGATGCGATACGCGTGGGAGGAGGGCTTCCTCGACGGCGAGGAGGTCAGCCGCGCGATGCGCCTGGCGTTGCCGCCGCTGCTTGCGTGGCTGCGCCGGGTGGACCTCGCGGGCGCCGCCGGTCCCGACGTGATCGTGGCCAACTCAGGACACGTGGCGGAGCGTGTCCGGCGCTACTACGGACGCTCTGCCGAGATCGTGAACCCGCCGGTGGACGTCGATCACTTCCTCGGTCTGGAGCGTGAGCCCGAGGACTATTACTTCGTCTTCGGGCGGGTGGTCCCCTATAAGCGCGTCGATCTCGCCGTCGCGGCGTGTGCGAGGCTCGGCAGGGGCCTGCGGGTCGCCGGCGACGGCCGGGCGCTCGAGGGGGTGCGCGCGCAGGCGCCGGCTGAGGGCGTCGAGTTCCTCGGCAAGGTCTCGGCGGCCGAGCGCGATCGGCTGCTGGAGGGTGCCCGCGCGCTGCTGTTCCCGGGCGAGGAGGACTTCGGGATCGTGCCCGTCGAGGCGCAGGCGGCGGGCCTGCCCGTGATCGCCTACGGCGTTGGCGGGGCCGCTGAGACGGTCATCGACGGCGGCACCGGCGTGCTGTTCGCCGAGCAGAGCGCGGACGGGCTGGCGGCGGCGATCGAGCGCTTCGAGGCGCTGACCCTGGACGAGCAGGCGGTGCGCGAGAACGCGCGCCGCTTCGGTCGCGAGCGCTTTCGCGCGGAGATGGCCCGCGTCATCGCGCAGGCCGCTGACGAGCATGACTCACGGCGATCGGGATAGTGTCTGCTGCGTGCAGGAGACACTCCCGGGCGTCTTTCATTGGACGGGCCGTCATCCCAAGATCCACATCGAGGTGTCGAGCTACTGGCTGGATGGGTCGGGGGTGCTGTTCGACCCGCTGGTGCCGGCGCAGGAGGGCCTGGAGTGGTTCGCCGAGCGCGCTGTGACCCCGACGGCGATCCTGCTGTCCAACCGCCACCACCACCGCGAATCGCAGCGCTTCGTCGAGCGCTTCGGCTGCTCGGTGCACTGCAACCGTGCGGGCCTGCACGAGTTCTCCCGCGATGACGCGGTCGAGGGCTTCGACATCGGCGAGACGCTGCCCGGTGGCGTGGTGGCGTGCGAGCTCGGCGCGATCTGCCCGGACGACACCGCCCTGTACGTGCCGGCCAAGCGGGCATTGGTGATTGCCGACGGCGTCGTGCGCGGCGGCCCGTATGGCGAGTCGGGCCCGCTCGGGTTCGTGCCGGACTCGCTGATGGACGACCCGCCGGCGACCAAGCGCGGTCTGCTGGCGGCGTGCGCGCGCCTGCTCGCGGAGCTCGACTTCGATCACCTCCTGCTCGCGCACGGCGGCCCGGTGGTCGGCGACGGGCGCGAGCTGCTCCAGGACCTCGTCGACTCCGGCGGGCGCACCGCGTTCGAGATGTAGATGCGCGCACTCGTCACGGGCGCGAGCGGCTTCATCGGTGGCGTGCTCTGCGGGCAGTTGCTCGAGCGCGAGCACGAGGTCGTGGCGCTCGTGCGGCGGCCGGGCTCGGAGCCCGCGGGCACGCGCCGCGTTGTATGCGAGTTGAGCGACGGCCCGGGTCTGGCAGACGCGCTGGCGAGTGCTCGCCCGGACTGCGTGTTTCATCTCGCCGCCGAGATCGCCTCCCAGCGCAGCGAGCGCAAGGTCCGCGAGGTCAACGTCGCTGGCACGCAGCGACTCGTGGACGCCTGCCTGAGCCTCGCCGGCTCCGAGCCGGCCGCCGGGCCGCGGCTGGTGTTCGCTTCGACCGTCGTCACGGGCGATGCGCACGGCGCGCTGCTGACCGAGGACGAGCCGCTGCCCGTGCGGACTCCCTACGGGCGCTCCAAGCAGGAGGGCGAGCGTCTGGTGCTCACCGCCGGGTTGCCCGCGGTGGTGGTCCGTCCCTCGCACGTGTACGGGCCCGGAGGGTGGTATGCCAAGGAGCTCGTCGCGCACCTGCGCCAGCCCGGCCGGTTTGCCGTGATCGGCAGCGGCGAGAACCTGTGGGACGTGGTGCACGTTGACGATGTAGCCTCCGCGCTGCTGCTGGCCGCCGAGCGCGCGCCCGCTGGCTCGATCTATCACGTGGTCGACGATCAGCCGATCACGTTCTACGATTTCATGGCCCTGACTGCCGACGCGCTCGGCCTCGGCGCGCCCAGACGCATTCCCGCAGCGCTCGCCCGGCTGATCGCGGGACAGAACGCGGTCGCCGCCGCCGTGCGCTCAGCGCGCTCCTCCAACGTCAAGATCAAGCGCGAGCTCGGATGGGAGCCGCGGTTTGCAAGCGCGCGCGAGGGTTTGGCCGACGCCGTCGCGCGGCTGGCGCGGAGCTAGCCGGCCGTCGTGAAGTGGAGGTAGCGCGTTGTTCCCGGGGTGCCCGATCGCGCGATCGGCGTCGCGTCAAGTCGGTAGGCGCCCGGCACGAGCCCTGCGAGGTTCAGCGTGATGCTGTTGACCCCCTCGTGCCCGGTCGTTTTCAGCCTGACAGTGGTAAGGATCCAATGCTCGCACGTCGTGGCACCGCGCTCGCAGCGGTGGCTCGTAATCTGGCGGTATATTGCCAGCTCGGCGGTGCCTGGTGCCGATAGCGTGTAGCTCACAGCCAGCTTGTGCGTGTGCGGGTTGCTCCTCGAGGCTTTCGCGCGGATCCGCAGCTCCGTGAGGCTCAGCTGCGGTTCCTTCGCTTCGGTGAAGGGGCTGATGCCGATCATCGGGGTCACCAGGCTCGTCGGGGGAGGCGATTGCACGGGGGTGGTGGACTTCGGGGACGTCGGAATGGTGGCCGAGGCCGATAGGGCGACGCTGGTTTCCCCTGCTTGGGTGGTGACGGCGAGCGTCTGCTCGAATTCGCCGGCGGTGGGGGATTGGAAGCTGACGTCAACGGTGATTGTCTTGCCGGGTTCGATCTTCGTGCCGGTGGCGGGCAGCCCGGTCGTGGCGAAGGGGGCTGTGGGCGCTTTCACGCTTTTCACTTCGAGTGTGGTGTTGCCCGTGTTCTTGAACGTGACTTCGCCGCTGAGCTGTTCGCCGACGAGCGTGGAGCCGAGTTCGAGCGGCTTGGGGGAGGCGGTGAGTTCGGGTCGGGGCACGACTTCTGCCGTGGCGGAGAGCGCGACGGCGGTTTCTCCGGCTTGGGTGGTGATGCTCAAGGACCCGGTGAAGGGGGCGGCAATAGAGGATTCGAAGGTAACGTTGACGGTGATCGTCGCGCCGGGCGTGATCTTGGTGCCGGTCGCGGGGAGCCCGGCTGCGGCGAACGGAGCCGCAGGGGATTGGACGCCTTTGACTTCGAGCGTGGTATTGCCCGTATTCTTGAACGTTACTACGCCGCTGAGCTGCGTGCCGACGAGCGCCGAGCCGAGTTCAAGCGATTTCGTCGATGGCGTGAGGGCTGGTTCTTCGGCGAACCCTGAGAGCGCCACGGTCGTTTCCCCGGCTTGCGTGGTGAGGCCGAGCGAGCCGTCGAATTCCCCGCGCGTGGCGGATTTGAAGGTCACGTCGACGGTGACTGTCTTGCCGGGTTCGATCTTCGTGCCGGTGGCGGGCAGGCCGGTCGCGCCAAACGGAGCCGAGGGGGGATGCGCGCCTTTGACTTCGAGCGTCACGTTCCCCGTGTTCGTGAATGTGACTTCGCCGCTGAGCTGTTCGCCGACGGGCGTGGAGCCGAGGTCCAGCAGTTTGGTGGACGCGGTGAGTTCGGGTCGGGGCGCGACTTCCGCGGTGGCCGAGAGGGCGACGCTGGTTTCTCCGGCCTGGGTGGTGATGCTCAGCGATCCGGTGAACGGCCCGGGGGTGGGGGATTCGAAGGTCACGTTGACGGTGATCGTCTTGCCGGGTTCGATCTTCGTGCCGGTGGTGGGTAGGCCGGTTGCGCCGAAGGGAGCGGAGGGGGCTTGTGCGCTTTTGACTTCGAGCGTGGTGTTGCCGGTGTTCTTGAGCGTCACTTTGCCGGTGAGCTGGCTGTTGAGGAGCGTGGCTCCGAGTTCGAGCGCTTTCGTCGACGGTGTGAGGGCGGGTTCTTCGGCGAAGGCCGAGAGCGCGACCGTGGTTGTTCCGGCCTGCGTGGTGAGGCCGAGCGAGCCGTTGAATTGGCCGCGCGCGGAGGATTTGAAGCTCGCGTCGACGGTGATCGTTTCGCCTGGTTTGATCATGGTTCCGGTGGCGGGTAGCCCGGCTGCCGCGAACGGAGCCGCCGGGGATTGCGCGCTTTTGACTTCGAGCGTGGTGTTGCCCGTGTTCTTGAACGTCACTTCGCCGCTGAGCTGTTTGCCGACGAGCGTCGAGCCTAGTTCAAGCGATTTCGTCGATGGCGTGAGGGCTGGTTCTTCGGCGAACCCTGAGAGCGCCACGGTCGTTTCCCCGGCTTGCGTGGTGAGGCCGAGCGAGCCGTTGAATTCCCCGCGCGTAGCGGATTTGAAGTTCACGTTGACGGTGATTGTCTTGCCGGGTTCGATCTTCGTGCCGGTGGCGGGCAGGCCGGTCGCGCCAAACGGAGCCGAAGGCGATTTCACGTTTTTGACTTCGAGCGTGGTGTTACCCGTGTTCGTCAGCGTCAGTTCGCGGCTGAGCTGTTTGCCCACGAGCGTGGAGCCGAGTTCGAGCGATTTCGTCGACGGAGTGAGGGCGGGTTCTTCGGCGAACGCCGAGAGAGCCACTGTCGTTTCTCCGGCTTGTGTGGTGAGGCCGAGAGATTCTTTGAATTCACCGCGCGTGGAGGATTTGAAGCTCACGTCCACGGTGATTGTCTTGCCGGGTTCGATCTTCGTGCCGATGGCGGGCAGGCCGGTTGCGCCAAACGGGGCGGAGGGCGATTTCACGCCTTTGACTTCGAGCGTCGTGCCCCCCGTGTTCTTGAACGTCACTTCGCCGGCGAGCCCGCCACCGACCGGCGTCGAGCCCAAGTTGAGCGATTTCGTGGACGGCGTGAGCGCCGGAGGCAGGATCCCTTCACCGTTGAACTTCACTTCCTGCAACCCGTTCGTGTCCTTTTCGCCGTTGATCACCCAGACGCCGCTTGCGGCTCCCGCGCTGGTGGGCGCGAACTTGACCGTCTCGGTCACGCTTTCTCCCGGCTCGATCGTGGTGCCCTCGGACAGCGTCGTCGTCGCTGTGAACTCGCCCCCGATGGGGGGCTTGGACTTCGTGAGGGGGACGGCGCTGCCGCCGGTGTTCTTGATCGTGAAGCTCTCCAGCTCGCTGGAGCCGACCTGCACCTGCCCGTATTCGACCGTTTCATTTGTGATCTGCAGTGTCCCGGGCAGGCTCGCGCTGCCGGAGAGGCCGATCGCTTCGTTGCCGCCGGTGGTTTCCAAACCGATTTCGTCGTTGAACGTGCCCGTCGCCGTCGGTTCGAACGTGACCGTGATCGTGATCGAGTGCCCCGGTTCGATCGTCGAGCCGACCGTGGGAACGCCGCTGGTAGCGAATGGCGCCGACGGTAGGTGCACGCCGTTGATCGTCAGCGGCGCGCCGCCGACGTTGCGGAACGTCGCGCCCGCGGACTCGTGTTCGCCGACGATCGTGCCGCCGAACGTCACGAGCGGCGGTGTCGCTTCGAGCTTGGGGCCCGCCGCCTGGCCGATGCCGGAGAGCCCGAACGGCACTTTCGTGCCGGTGCTCGTGGTGGCCGTCAGCGTCGCGCCGATCGGACCGGACCCGGTCGGCGAGAAGGTGATCGGCACCTGGACCGTCTGGCCCGTCGCGAGCGTCGCGGGCAGCGCAGGCGAGGGCGTTCCCAGCTTGAACTGAGACGAGCTCGAGGCGAGGGTGGAGAGCGTCAGCGGTTCGGTCGCCGTGAGGGTCACCGTCTTTTCCGAGGATTCGCCGTCAGTGGTCGTGGGGAACGTGGTTTCCGAGCCGGTGAGCACCGGCGTGACGGGCGAGCCGAACGCGATCACGTGCCCGTCGCGAGTGCCCACGTAGAGCCGGCCCGCGCCCACCCCTGGCAGCGCGAACTTGGCCGAGGTGCCGATCGGCGCGCTCCAGCGCAGAACCGGTTCGTTCTTCACCGGAATCGGGTTGTAGGCCCGCAGCTGGGCGCCTTCGCCGGCGCCGTTGGGAGCCCACACGATCCACACAAGCGCGGACCCTGGCGTGGTCCCGTTGGAGGTGATGACGGGCGGGCTCGAGGAGAATCCAAAGGCTTCCTTGGATGTGCCCTGGAGCGACAGCGTGGGCATGCCGCTGCCCGAGAGCCCGTACTGGTAGACACGAAAGTTCCCCGAGCTTCCCCCCGCCGTGTTGCCGCCCGACGCCGTCGGTATGTAGACCCAGCCGCCTTCGCCGGGCCACACGCCGGGCCGCGACCACACGCCGCCGTAGGGGCCGATTCGCTGGACGACCTCGTCAGAGTCTGCTGGCCCCTGTCCGATCCCGCCGAGGTTGTCGCGGTTGAGCAGATACACGTAGCCGTCCTTGCCGACCGCGACAGCGAGGTGCGGTATGGCGGGCGTGCCGAAGTATTCTTCGGGCAGGCCGGTGACGCCGCCGGAGGCGAAGTCGGCGTCCCAGGTGTCCAGGTAGGAGGCGTTGTACGGCGCGAAGAAGTCGACCGGCTTCAGCGAGCCGCCGGGCTGCACGTCCAGCCGCACGATCGACTCGCCCAGGTTCGGCGGCGGTGTGTCTCCCGGCGCGGGCGTCGACGGCGCGCCGCCGTTGCCGGTGCTCAGCAGGATCGTGCCCGGTCCGTCCGAGGTGAGCCCCGCGCCCGACTGCCAGATGCCGGCGCCTTCGCCGGTCTCGTCTGCGACCCAGCGCGCCTTGACCGCGCCTTCGGTCGAGACGCCGAACACCCAACCCTGCCAGACAGGGTGGTCGCAGTCGGAGCCGAAGGCAGCGTAGACGACCCCTTCCATCAGCAGCAGCCCCGGACGCTGGAGCTCGGTCCCAGCGTGGAATTCCTGCCCGGAGGCGTTCTGTGCTTTGCCGCTCAGCAGCACCGGAAAGCCCGGCTCCTGTGCGCCGGTGGACACGCTGACCGCGTCCATGAACCACTCCGGTTCCTTCTTCGTTTCGCGGTAGGTCTTGTACGTCAGGTATGCGATGTTCGTCGCCGGGTCGATCACCGGCGTCGAGGTCACACCGACTTCCGGGGCCAGATCGCCGCACCCGATTTCGCCGGGGCTCCACGGTTCGCCGAGGTTCTTGGTCCACTGCTGCGCGCCGGACGCCGGGTTCAGGGCATATAGGTTGTTCGCCTCCGTCGCGACGAACAGCGTGCCGTCGTCCAGCAGCGGCTGCGCATACACCTGACCTTTGACCGGCGTCGACCAGACTCGCCCGAACGTGCCACCGCTGAGGAGTTCCGGCGTGATCGACGGCTCGTTCGGATACCAGCCCGTGCGCAGATCCCCGCCCGAGTTCGTCAGCTCCGAGCCGGGCGTTTCCGACGCCGACGCCTGCCCCGCGGTGGCGAGCAGCAGGAACAGCGTGCAGAGCACTGGTAGCGCGCGCATCTTGCGCATCAAACTGTTGCCCTCCATGGCCCCCTGGTCACCTGACCATCGAATGCGCGAATCGCGCAAGGATACTCATCAATTGGACTTTGAGCAAATGCCGCCGAATTGTGATCCGGCCGGATTCCGGAAGGCCGCTCAGGTGCGCGCTCGGAGATGCTTCAGGCGTCGATCGGGGCGCTCATGCCGCGAGGCCGAACGCCCGCTGTGCCTCGTCGGCGACGTAGCGGGCGATCGCAAGCGATGAGGTGGCCGCCGGCGAGGGCGCGTTGCGCACGTGCAGCGCGCGCTCGGTGTGGGAGAAGACGAAGTCGTCGACCAGCTTGCCGTCACGGCCGAGCGCCTGCGCGCGAACGCCCGCGAAGGCGGGCTGCACGTCGGCGATCTGCAGCTCTGGCACGTAGCGAGCGGCGGCGTGGACGAAGGTGGAGCGCAGGGCGGCGTGGCGCAGCTCGGTCAGGCCGGTCCTCCACCAGTTGGCGAGCATCCGCCAGGTACCGGGCCAGGCGAGCGTGTCGAGCAGGTCCCGGCGGCGCACCGTCGCGAGGCTGTAGGCGTCGCGGGCGCCGACCATCAGCGCCGTCGGCCCGATCAGGACGTCGCCGTCGATGTGCTTGGTGAGGTGCACGCCGAGGAACGGCAGGGAGGGGTCGGGCACGGGGTAGATCAGCGAGCGGACCAGATCGCGGCGCTCGGGAGCCAGGCGCAGATAGGCGCCGCGGAACGGCACGATCCGCGGGTCGGGGTCGGCGCCGGCGGCGACGGCCAGGCGGTCCGCCCACGCGCCGGCGCAGAAGACCGCGTGGCCGGCCTCGGTGCTGCCGTGCGCGTGCTCGAGTCGCACGGCGCGGCCCGTCACGGAGACCCCCTGCACGCCGCAGCTGGTCGCGACCGTGGCGCCCGCCTCGAGGACGTCCCGCGCGTAGGAGCGCGCCACCACGGCGAAGTCGGCGATTCCGGTCTCGGGGGAGTGCAGCCCGGCGATCCCCCGCGCATGGGGCTCGAGCTCCTCGATCCCGGCAGCGTCGATACGGCGCAGGCCGGGCACGCCGTTGGCCTTGCCGCGGCGCTCGAGCTCGTCCAGGCGGCTCAGCTCGGAGGCGTCGGTCGCGACGATCACCTTCCCGCAGTGCTCGTGGGCGATGCCGCGCTGCTCGCAGTACTCATACAGCTCGCGTGCGCCCTCGGCACACAGGCGGGCCTTGAGCGAGCCGGGCACGTAGTAGACGCCGGCGTGGATCACGCCGGAGTTGTGGCCGGTCTGATGCGTGCCGATCTCGGCTTCGCGCTCGAGCACGCACACCGACGCCTGCGGGTTGCGCCGGATCAGCTCACGCGCCACCGCGAGGCCCACGATCCCGCCTCCCACCACAGCCAGGTCACAGCGCCCGGGCGCCTGCTGGCGCTGTTGGTCGGTGCTCGACACCCAGCGCAGGCTACCGGGCCACCGCGCCGGGACCGCCCGGCGCGGTGGCCGCAGCCGCGTTCACCAGGCCGGCCCCGTACAGGCGTTCGTCGCCGCCACCGCCGAGTTTGTGTGCTGTGGCCTTCAGGCGAGCGGTGATCTGCGCAGGGGTCGGGTGGGGGCCTAGCACGCTGCTGGCGATGATCAGCGCGGCGGTCGCGGTGACATGGGGGGTCGCCATCGAGGTGCCTTCATAGCCCGTGGGCAGGCCGAACTTGGTGAATGAGCTGCCCGTGAAGGTCACCTGGTAGATGTCGCGACCGGGGGGCTTTTCTGGGAAGCAGTTGGGGTCGCCCGGGAGGTTCGCGTCGGCGCCGCCGCCGGGCGCGACGAGCGTCAGGCCGGCACCGTCGTTGGAGTAGTCGGCCAGGCAGCCGTGTTCGGTGGTCGCACCGACCGACACCACGTCTGGCGCCTTTGCCGGGTAGGCGATCGCGGCGTGGCCCTCGTTGCCGGCTGCCGCCGCCACCAGCACGCCTTGGCGGTGGGCGTAGCGGAGCGCTCGGATCAGCTCTGGGATGTCCGCGGCGGTCACCCCAGGCGAGAACTCGAGGCTGAGGTTGATCACCTGGGCGTGGTGTTTGACGGCGAACAGCACGCCTTCGGCGATCGTCGACGCTTCGCCTTCGCCCTGGCTGTCGAGCACGCGCACGGGCATGATGTGCGCGCCAAACGCCAGGCCGGTGAGGCCGTAGTGGTTGTTGGTGGCCTCGGCGATCGTCGAGGCCACGAACGTTCCGTGGCCGTTGCGGTCGTTGGGGTAGGGGTTTTTCGCGACGAAGTCATAGCCTTTGACGAACGTGTAGCGGCTGAAGTCGGGCGAGCGGCGGAACGGCCCGCGGTTGGCGTAGGCGACGCCTGTGTCGAGGACCGCGACGGTCACGCCCTGCCCGCCTGGCGCGCCGTCGGCGGCGACGTTGGCCCACGCTTCGGGGGCGTTCACGCCGAACAGCCCCGAGAAGTTCCACTGCAGTTCCGCCCAGTCCCCCGGTTGATGGCCGGTGCCTTCGTCGTTGGGGATCAGCCCGCCGGCGATGTGTGCGCGGTAGTCGGGCACCGCCCACGCCACGCCCCGCTGCGTGCGTAGGCGCCGAAGCGCGCTCGCAACGCTCACGCCCGGCGCGAGACGCAGCAGCCGGGTGCGGGCGCTTGGCGCCGCCTGTTCGCCGGAGCCTGCGAAGCGGGCGGCGAGCGCACCGCTGGCGGGGTGTGTGGCATAGCCGACGACTACCTCATTCGGCGCGTACGGAGCGGGGGAGGCCGCCACGGCCACCGGCGCGCCGGCGCCGAACAGGGCCGGGGTGGCGCACAGCGCCAGCACGATCGAGATCCTGTGCACGGCACGGCGCAGCGTTGGGGGGGCGGTTGGAGAGGACATCGGTTTGAGTAATGATGATGCGCCGGCGACGCGGCGGGGGAGGCACTGTCGCAGACCTTGCGGGCGAGACCGATGAGCGGACGCTTCTTCCCACGTGACGACTACTTCATGCGCATGGCCCTGCGCGAGGCCGAGCGTGCGTTGGAACACGACGATGTGCCGATCGGCGCGGTGCTGGTTCGCGACGGAGAGCTTGTGGCGTCTGCCCACAACGAGCGCGAGCTGCGTCAGGACCCCACCGCCCACGCCGAGATCGTGGCCCTGCGCGAGGCCGCCCGGCTCGCCGGCAGCTGGCGGCTGCTCGACACCGTCGTCTACGTCACGCTCGAGCCGTGCGCGATGTGCGCCGGAGCGATCGTGCTCGCGAGGGTGGCGCGCGTCGTCTTCGGCGCCAGCGACCCGAAGGCGGGGGCGTGCGGGAGCGTGCTGGACGTGCTCGGCGAGCCGCGACTGAACCATCGCCCCGACGTCGCCGGCAGCCTGCTCGCGGCGGAGTGTGGCGATCTGCTCAGCGAGTTCTTCGCGTCGCGGCGCTAGTACCCTGGGGGACGTCGCCCTGGAGGGGTGGCAGAGCGGTTGAATGCGGCGGTCTCGAAAACCGTTGTGCGTCTTATTGGCGTACCGAGAGTTCGAATCTCTCCCCCTCCGTTGTAGTCGGGCAGAGCGGCGTTGTTCGCACCGGCGCTTCTCAGCAGGCCAGGTGGTTATACTTACGAGGTATGACTGGTCGGATCGGTGCTAAGGGACAGGTGGTGATTCCGAAGGCGTTGCGGGATCGCGCGCACCTGCAGCCGGGCGATGAGGTCGACTTCGAGTTGCGTGACGAGGAGATCGTGCTCTTCGCGCGGCGATCCCTCGTGCGGCTGGGCGGCCGGTTCTCGAAGACCGGGATGGCGGCTCGCCTGCTTGAAGATCGAGCACGCGAGCCTCGGTGAGCGTCTGTCTGGACTCCTGGGCGGTCCTCGCCTGGCTAGACGGCGAGGAGCCAGCGCTCTCCAGGGTTGAGGAGCTGCTCGCGGATCGTCCCGTCG
>JBEKGK010000038.1:0-27043 GCA_050012835.1 Solirubrobacteraceae bacterium
GAGCATCGCCCACGAGCACTTCGCGAGCAACGTGATCGACGGGCGGCTGCGCGCGCTGACTCCGGGCTGGGGCAATGGCGTGGGCCCGCGCGCCGTGCTCGCGTGTCCGCCCGGCGAGCGACACGAGTTCGGGCTGCTCTGCTTCGGGCTCGCCCTCAGGGAGCACGGCTGGCGGATCACCTACCTCGGCGCAGACACGCCTCTGGGCGAGATCACCGACGCCCTTGGGGAGCTCTTGCCGACCATTGTCGTGCTCTCCGCGACCAGCCCGCAGCGCTTTCTCGACGCAGGCGTGGAGATCACGGACCTCAGCGAGCGTGTCCGTGTGGGCCTCGGCGGGGCCGGCGCCACCTTGGCGCTCGCTCACAGGATGGGCGTCGAGCTGCTCGGCGGAGATGCGATAGGCGAGGCCGCTGGCCTCGCAGCGTGAGCGGTCTCTGTGTGGTCGACAGCCCCCAATTCGCTAACCCGCACTCTTGTCCTCGGCGAGCGCCTGGCGCAACGCGGCCTCGAACGGAGCGGGCTTCATGTCGAAGAGCCTGCGAGCGGAGTCGTCGGTCACGACGGTTTCGGTGCTGAGCCCCTCGATCAGGGGACGCGCCACACCGGCGTCGACCGGTGTCACGAGGCCGATCCACAGCGAGGACAGCCACGGGGTTATGAAAGGCACCGGGATCTTCGGGCGCGGGCGTTTGCCGAGGGCGCGTGCCATCACGTCGAGCATGTCGCCGTAGGTGAGCACGTCCGGGCCTCCGATCTGCAGCTCGCGGCCGGTCGAGGCCTCGAGGTGAGGCGCCTGCGAGAGGTAGGACAGCACGTCGTCGATCCCGATCGGCTGGGTTCTGGTGGCGAGCCAGGCGGGAGCGATCATCGCGGGCAGACGCTCGACCAGGTAGCGCAGGGTGCGGTAGGACTCGCTTTCGCTGCCGACGACCATTCCCGCGCGGAAGTAGGTCAGCGGCGGGCCGTGCGCCGCGAGCTGTGTGGCGGTCTCGTGGCGGCTGCGCAGGTGCTCCGAGCCGGGGTTATCGCCGAGGCCACCCAAATATATGACGCGGCCAACGCCCTCCTGCTTGGCCATCCGCCCGAATCCCTCGGCCGCCCGCTGCTCGCGTGCTGCGAAGTCCGAGCCATCGCCGCCCCGGCCCATCGAGTGCACCAGGTAGTAGGCGACATCGACGCCGCGGCCGGCGCCCGAGAGCGAGTCGGGACGGAGAACGTCCCCCACGTGGACCTCGAAGCCCTCGTCGAGGAGCGCTCGGGTGCGAGCGGCGTCGCGGTTGCGGACCAGACAGCGCACCTCATCGCCCCGGTCGCGAAGGCGGCGGGCGAGACGCCCGCCGATGAAGCCGCCGGCGCCGGTGACGAGGACTTGCACGGGAACACAAACCTAGCCGACGCGAGCAAGCCGACACGGCGAGCCGATGCGATAAGCGCGCCGTGCGAGTGGCTCGATTGCCCGGGACGAACCGCATGATCAACTCGCTGCTCGACACGATCCTCGACCGCACCGTGGTTGCGGGCTACACGAGCGTCGGCTATCGCATCCGCAGGGGGATGTGGAGTCCCGCCGACCTGCCTTCGCTGGACGGGAAGGCAGTGCTCGTCACCGGCGCCAGCTCCGGGCTTGGGCTCGCCGCCGCCGAGGGCTTCGCGCGCCTCGGTGCCGCCGTCTGGCTGCTCGCCCGCAGCGAGGAACGCGGTGAGCGGGCTCGCGCGGAGATCGTGGCGCGGTCGGGCAATCGCGATGTTCAGGTCGGCCTCTGCGACCTCGGTGACCTCAAAGCCGTGCGGCGGTTCGCCGAGCGCTTCAGCGGCGACGTGTCGCGCCTGGATGTGCTCGTCAACAACGCGGGCGCGCTGCTCGGCGAGCGGACGCTCTCGGTCGACGGCATCGAGCTCACATTCGCCACCAACGTTCTCGGACCGTTCCTGTTGACGAACCTGCTGACCCCGCTGCTTGAGAAGAGCGCGCCCGCTCGCATCGTCAACGTGTCCTCAGGCGGCATGTACACCCAGCGGATCCACGTCGAGGACCTGCAGAGCGCCCACGGTGAGTTCGACGGCGCCACCGCCTACGCTCGCGCCAAGCGCGCCCAGGTGATCCTGACCGAGCAGTGGGCGGAGCGGCTCGAGGGTAGCGGCGTCGTCGTCCACGCGATGCATCCCGGTTGGGCCGACACCCCGGGCCTTGAGTCCTCGCTGCCACGATTCTACGGCGTGACAAAGTGGCTGCTGCGCACGCCGCAGGAGGGCGCCGACACGATCGTCTGGCTGGGCGCCGCTCCCGAGCCGGCACGCTGCTCCGGCGGCTTCTGGCATGACCGCCGAGAACGCCCGACCCACCGCGTGCCGTGGACCAAGGAGACCTCAGAGGACCGTGAGCGGCTCTGGGCCGAGTGCGAACGACTTAGCGGCTGGCAGGACATTCCGGCCACAACCCATACAAACAGATGAGGAGAACCCGATGGCTCGCTACAAGGCAACGGTCGACACGCCCCATCCCCCCGATGAGGTGTTCGCGTACCTCAGCGACTTCTCGACGACCGCGGAGTGGGACCCGGGGGTCGTCGAAGCCGAGCGCCTCGGCGACGCGCCGGTCGCAGCGGGGAGCCAGTTTCGGCTCGTGGCGGACTTCCTGCACCGCAAGACAACGCTCACCTACAGCATCGTCGAATACGACCCGCCGGACGCGGTCACCTTTCGCGGCGAGAATTCGAGCGTCGTCTCATTGGACCGCATCACGTTCGAGCCGTCGGACGGCGGCACACGGATCACCTACGACGCGGACCTCGCGCTGAAGGGTCCGTTCAAGCTCGCCGACCCGCTGCTCGCGCTCGCTTTCAAGCGGGTCGGCGATCGCGCTCTCGCGGGTATGCGCAAGACACTCGGAACCAAGCAGCTCGTCTCGTGAGCGGTGGACGTGTCTACGCACTCGAGCGCAGACAGCGGCTCGAGCTGGGTAGTCCCGCAGATGGCGACCGCGTCGGCGGCCTTAGGGCACTGCGACGTCGGCCGCGTTGTGCGCGAGCCGCTTCTGCTCCTCGGTCAGCTCGGATTCCTCGACCGGGCTGACGAGCGTCCAGTGTTTTCCGACCGGGCAGTGTTGAAAGCGCCACCAGCCAAGACTAACCGCTTTGAACGAGACGCCTGGAGTCCAGACGGTCATGAACATGTGGCCTTGGCGGCAGCGCACTACCACCCGGCCGCCAAGGGGATAACCACGCATGCGCGCGACAATCGCCGGGATCACGACGAGGACGAGAATGACCACTACGAGCAGGACTAGGACGCTCATGTCGAGCATCGTCTCTCCGAAGCGTAGGCGCGGGCATCGGTAGGACGCCGCAGTCCTGCGGAGGGACAACCGTTGATGGCCAAGCGCCGTCAAGCCGAGCGTCCTGGAGGACAATGAGCTCAACGTGACCTCTGATCCCTTGCTCCCGACCCGGGCAGGACCGGTGCCTGATCGGCTCACGATCTGGCCGGTAGACGATGGTCGGTATGGACTGGACGCGACGTTCCAAGGCGGCTCCGGCTACCAGCGAGCACAGCAGCACAGGCAAGAGCTGGAACGCGATGGCGTGCCGCACACGTTCCGTCAAGAGCTCGACGGCGCATGGACACTGCGGTTCGGCCCGCTGCGAGCTGCGGACATCGCGCGTGCGCTGTCCGCGTTCGTCTACTAGACGGCCATCAAGCTAGGACGCGTAGGCTGACTGCCGAGATGTTCGTGCTTGTCCTGATCGGGGTGCCTGTGGTCGAGGTGTTCGTCTTCATCGAGGTCGGACGCGCGATCGGCTGGCTACTGGCGATCCTGCTGCTGCTCGGGAGCTCGGCGCTCGGCGCGCGACTGGTGCGCATCCAGGGGCGCTCGGCGATCGAGCGCGTCTCACTGGCGGTGTCTGAGCACCGTGCACCCGGCCGTGCTGCGCTCGACGGGGCGCTCGGGTTTCTCGGAGCCGCGCTGCTCGTGGTTCCAGGGTTCGTTACAGATGTCCTCGGCGCACTGCTCCTGCTTCCGCCCACTCGAAGGCTGACGCGCCGCTGGATGTCACGCCACTACGCCGGTCGCGCGATGAGCTTCGTCGCAACTGCAGGACGCTTCACGTCACGCGAACCCGGCGTGCGTCCGGTTGACGTCGAGTCAACGGCGGTCGAGGATGACCTCGACCAGCTCGGCCGCTGAAACCGAGGCGCCGGCGCACGTGCAGGTGCCAGGCCAACGGACGTGGGGAAGTACGCACCCACTACGCGGGGAGACTCCGATGTCGATTCGTGCGGTGCGCGCTAAGTTGCCCTGAAGACCGTACCGGAGGGAGTCAGGGGCCATGGCTGAGCAGCTCAGCATGCTGGACACGATGTTCCTCGAGCTCGAGCAGTTCGACGAGAGCGCGCACATGCACATCGGCGCGGCGCTCATCTTCGATCCGCTCCCCCGTGGCGGGACGCCGGACTTCGCCGAGTTCCGCGACTACGTGCGCGGGCGGGTGGGGATCCTGCCCCGCTTTTCCCAGCAGCTCTCCGGCGCGCATGCGGGTCCGCTGACGTGGCTGACGTGGGAGCCGGCACAGGAGTTCGACCCCGACGCCCACGTGCATCACGCGACGCTGCCGGCACCGGGTGGAGAAGCCGAGTTGCGCGAGTGGCTTGGGGAGTTCTGGTCGCACCGTCTGGACCGCCACCGGCCGCTGTGGGAGATGACGCTGCTCGATGGGCTCGAGGGAGGGCGCTGGGCGCTGGCGACCAAGACGCACCACTGTCTCGTTGACGGCGTCGGCTCGCTTGACATCGCGGACGCCCTGCTCGACGCCTCCCCGGAGGCTGCGCCGCTGCCCTTGCAGCCGCTGCCCGACGGTGACGAGGAGATGGCAGAGCACGGCAATGGCCGCTTCTGGCTCTCGCCCGGCCTGGTCTTGCGCGGCGCGCGGGCCGGCGTCGGCGCGGCGCTGCACCCGCGCGAATCACTCGATCGCGTGCGCGCGGCGGTCGAGCTGATCGTGCGCGACGAGGTGATCGGGGCGCCGCAGTCGAGCCTGAACGGGCCGATGAGCGGCACGCGCCACTTCGCCACCGTGCGCCTTGACCTCGCCGACGTCAAGGCGACGAAGACGCGCCTCGGCGGCACGGTCAACGACGTGGTGCTCGCGGTCTGCGCGGGCGGGCTGCGCCACCTGCTGCTCTCCCGCGGTGACGCGCTGCCCGAGGGCGATCTGCGGGCACAGGTGCCGGTGAACATCCGCTCGCAGTACCAGGAGCACGCGCTCGGCAACGAGCTGACGTCGTTGTTCGTCGAGCTGCCGGTGACCGAGGCGGACCCGATGATGCGCTACCGCCGCGTCGTCGAGCGCGCGGAGCAGCTCAAGGCCGGCTCGCAGCGCACCGGGGGCAAGACGATCGTCGACCTGGCCGACATGGGGCCGCCGCTCGCCGGCGGCCTGCTCGCGCGCTCGATGTTCGGCGGCACCCGGATGTTCAACCTGACGATCACGAACGTCCCCGGACCCAGGGAGCGGTTGTACGCGTTTGGCGCCCCGCTCGTCGAGATCCTCCCGCTCGTGCCGCTGTTCGCCGGACACACGATCGGCATCGCGGTCGTCTCGTACGCCGGCCAGATGGTCTTCGGCCTCAACGCCGACCGCATGACAGCGCCCGACGTGGGGGTGCTCGCGGAGGGCATCGAGCGCTCGTTCGCGGAGCTGCGACCGATCGAGGTCAAGCGGCCGGGCCGCCGGCCGGCGGCCCACGGCGGGTCATAGAAGCGGCTGCGGCTCCGGCTATGGAGCCTTGGTCGCGTCTTACGCGGCCGGTGCGAGGAGGCGTACGCGTTGGCCTCGTCCTGGTCGTCCGCGGCCTGTCTCGCCCGCTAGGGTTGCGCGGCGATGCGCGAGATCGTTCTGCACGACACGCTCAGCGGGGAGCTGTTGCCGCTGCGCCCACGCGACCCCGGAAAGGTCGGCATCTACGCGTGCGGCCCGACCGTCTACAGCCGCATCCACATCGGCAACGCGCGTCCATACGTCGTCTTCAGCCTGCTCAAGCGCTTCCTCGAGCACGAGGGCTATGCGACGACGCTCGTGATCAACATCACCGACGTCAACGACAAGATCTACGACGCCGCGCGCCCCCAGGGTCGCTCGAGCGCCGAGCTGGCGGCGGAGATGACCGAGCACTACCGCGCCGACACCGACGCCCTGGAATTGGGTCGCCCCGACCATGAGCCGCTCGCGTCAGAGACGATCGGCCCGATCGTCGATTACATCCAGACGCTGATCGTCGGCGGGCACGCCTACGCGGTGGATGGAGACGTGTACTTCCGTGTGCGCTCAGATCCCGGCTACGGCACGCTCTCGCACCGTCAGCTCGAGAACATGGACCAGGGCGAGGGGGTGGAGGGCGCCCAGCGCAAGGAGGATCCCCTCGACTTCGCGCTGTGGAAGGCGCACAAGCCCGGCGAGGACACGTACTGGCAGGCGCCCTGGGGCACGGGCCGTCCGGGGTGGCACATCGAGTGCTCGGCGATGGCCGAGCAGGTCCTCGGGGTCGGCTTCGACATCCACGGCGGCGGCTCTGACCTGGTGTTTCCCCACCACGAGAACGAGGCGGCGCAAACGCGCGCCGCCCGCAGCGAGGAGCTGGCGAAACTGTGGATGCACAACGGCATGATCCAGTTCACCGGCGAGAAGATGGCCAAGTCGGTGGGCAACATCGCGTTGCTGCACGAGGTGCTGGGCGCTTATGGCCCGGAGGCGGTGGTCATGTACCTGGTCTCGGGGCACTACCGCCAGCCGCTGGCATTCTCCGAGGCTGCGCTGGAGCAGGCACAGGCCAACGTCAAGCGCATCCGAGAGGCCGGCCGGCGACTCTCCGAAGGCGATTCGCCGGCGGACCTGGACGGCCTGCGCGACAGGTTCTTCGACGCGCTCGCCCGCGACTTCAACACTGCCGAGGCGCTTGCGGTGCTCAACGAGTGGATCGGCGAGGCGACAAGCGCTACGTGGGACTCGCCCGGCGACGCTCACCTGCGCGAGATGCTGGGCGTCCTCGGGCTCGAGTCGCTGCTCGCGCCGGCCGAGCAGGCGCCCGAGCAGGTCCGCGAGCTGGCCGTTGATCGCGAGCGGGCCCGCGGCGAGCGCGACTTCGCGGCGGCCGATCGCCTGCGCGACGAGATCGCCGCACTGGGCTGGGAGGTCCGCGACAGGCCGGGTGGCTTTGACCTGATACCGCTGTGATCCTCTACGGTCGCAACCCCATCAGGGAGGCGTTGCGCGGGCGGCGGGCGGGCAGCGTGCGGGAGGTGTGGGCGACGGCTGGCGCCGCGCGCGAGCCGTGGCTGGCGGGCGTCGGTGTGCGAATGGTCACCGCTGAGGAGATCGAGCGCCGCTGTGGCTCAGACGCTCACCAGGGTTTGTGCGCGGACGCGGGGCCCTACCGTTACGCAGGCGCCGACGAGCTGCTCGCCGGACAGAACCCCCTGCTGGTCGCGCTGGATCAGGTGCAGGATCCGCAGAACCTCGGCTCGATCTGCCGCACCGCCGAGTGCGCGGGTGCGGCGGGCGTGGTCATCCCGGAGCGCCGCGCCGCTGAGGTGACGCCGGCCGTGTGCAAGGCCTCGGCCGGGGCCGTCGAGCACCTGCCGGTGGCGCGGGTGCGCAACCTCGCCGACTTCCTCGCGGACGCGCGCAGAGCCGGATGCTGGTGCTATGGCGCCAGCGCTGCCGGTGGCACGGGCGCGCGCGCGCCGGTTGCCTACGACGCGCCCGACTACCGCGGATCGGGCGTGGTGCTCGTGCTGGGCAGCGAGGGCTCCGGCCTGCGGCCGCGGGTCGCGGGCGCATGCGATGAGCTGATCGCGCTGCCGCTGCTGGGGAGGATCGAGTCGCTGGGCGTCAGCGCGGCGGCGGCCGCGGTTCTGTACGAGATCTTGCAGAGTCGCAGCTCGCGGCCTTGACAAGGTTCCATAACTGTGTAAGGCTGCGCCGACATAACGCTGAACCTAAGGTTGAGAAAAGCTTAGGTAAAGCGCAATTTCATAGCTTTGGCGCCAGGGGAGGAGTGCGCCACTGAGCACGATTGAGGCCGCCAGGGAGGTGGTCTTCAAGAAAGGATCTGCTCGTGGCACGAATCTCGCATAACTCTAACTCTGAACCTAAGGTCGAGGATGTGTTCCTGATCGCCCTTGCAAAGCAGGGCGACCGCAACGCATACGACCGTCTTGTCAGGCGCTACCACGGATTCGTACGCCTGAAGGCCTCCTCGTACTTCCTCGCGGGCGGAGACTCCGAAGATCTCATCCAGGAGGGCCTCGTGGGCCTGTACAAGGCGATTCGCGACTTCCGCACGGACCGGGAGTCGAGCTTCCGCAACTTCGCCGAGCTGTGCATCACGCGGCAGATCATCACCGCGGTCAAGACCGCCACGCGCAACAAGCACACGCCGTTGAACCAGTACGTGTCGTTCTCCTCGACGCCCGCGGGCGCCGGCGACGACGTCCCGACGCTCGACCAGATGCTGCCCGGACCGAGCGTCCAGGACCCGGTCAACCAGGTCATCTCATCAGAGGAGCTGCGCTCGCTCGTGGGCTGCCTGTCGACGGCGCTGTCCGAGCTGGAGAGCCGCGTGCTCTCGCTGTATCTCGACGGCTACTCCTATGAGCAGGTCGGCAGCCGGCTGTCGTGCGACACCAAGACGGTCGACAACGCGCTACAGCGAGTCAAGCGCAAGGTCGGGGCGCACCTGCAGTCACGCGCCGTGGCCGCCTGACGCTGGCGCCATAGCTTCGCGCGGCCCCGTGCGCGCCTGGTATCCGGGCGCCGCTGTGGCCGTCCCCGCTCCGGGGACGGCCACAGGGCAGCCTGGGGACGTCCCCCGGACTAGACCTTGCCTTCGGGAGGCTGCGTGGAGTTGCTCGGAGCCTCGGGCGTGAGCGCGGCCGCCGGCGCTGGCGTCACCGCGATCGTGAACGGCGTGCTGTCGGTCGTGCCGTTCAACGGACCGCCGGGGATCTTGATCCGCACAACGCTCGTGCCCACGTCGTAGAACGTGTGGACGATCGTGTACGTCGAGCTGGCGGTCACGGTTCCGACCTCGATCACGTGGAATCCGGTCCCCGCCGCGTTCTCGCGCTCGAGGTAGACCACGTGACCGGTCTCGCCCGGCGTGACCGTCCCCGAGAACGTCAGCGACTGGCCGGACTGGACCGTGGTGGCGGAGACCCCGGCCGTGAGCACGTATTTGACGCCCTCATACAGCACCGCCGACTTCTTGCCCGCACCCTGCACGCGGTAGAAGGTGCTCACCAGCGGCGTCTGCGCCGGGAACGTGTAGTTGCCGGCGCCGTTGGTCTTGACTTCCCCGACCTGGGTGTAGCCCGGCCGCGCGGCCGAGCGCGCCAGCAGTTGTACCGCCGTGTTCGGGGCCCCGGCGACGGCGCCGTTGATCGTCACCGTCTGCCCGTATGAGATCGGGTTGGCGGAGCTTTCGATCGTCAGCTGCGGGTTCTGCGCCTGGGAGATCTCGTAGCTGAGCACGTTCGACGGGCTCGCGACGTTGCGCCTGCCGCTGCGCACGAGCACACGGAGGTTCGCGTCGCCCGCCACCACGAAGGTGTGGGTGATCGAGAAGTCACCTTCCGTGTTGACGTGGCCGAAGCCGATCGGGTGCCATTCGTTGCCGCTGATCGCGTTCTGGCGTTGCAGCACGACCACTGCGCCGCTGTCCGTCGGGTTGACCGTGCCGCTGAACGTCACCCGGTTGTGACGCCCCGTTCTCAGGGCGGTCGGCACCACGCCTTCGGGTGGCCCGCTGACGGTCACCTGAGCGGCCACCCTGACGGTCCGGTGTCCGCTCTGCGCCGGTCCAGCGGTCGCATAGAAGACGCTGTCAGCGGTCAGGCCGCTGACAGTGATCTGGTAGAAGCCATGTGCGTCGGTGGTCGTCGTGCCGGCAACGCTGTAGCCGGGCGAGATCAGTGGGCTCTCGTATAGCGTCACCGTCTGGTTGGCTTCTGTGCCCGCGCCGGCGCAGCGGAGACGGCCGAAGGCGAGCACCGATTCGCCGGAGGTGAGCAGCCGTGGGGCCACATTGAGCGTGGTATGGCAGCCGCTCGCATTCCTGCGGGCGCCGTTTTCGTGCCTGTTCCGCCCCGCCGCGGCGGAGACCAGCGTGAGCGACGTGGCTGCGGCCACGATCGCCACGGTCAGCTTGATTGATCGCATCTGTGCCTTCTCCTTGTCGTGCGGTTCGGGTCGTGCTGTGCTCCAGTTGACTAACCCTCGACGGCGGGATTCGATTCGGTCGCGCGCCGCGCCTCGCTGTCACTGAGGAACGAGTGCAGCAGCTCGTTGTAGGGCGCGCCGAGCGCTGGAATCGTGTGCCCGCGCCCAGGGAGCACGAGCCGCTGCGCGCTCATGCGCTGCGCCACGGCGTCGCACACGGCCTCGAACACCGGTGAGTGCCCGCCCGAGATCACGAGCTTTGGGAACGCAGTGGCGGCGAGCGTCTCGAGCGGCGGGTCGGCCTCCCACGGCGGGCGCTCGCGCATCAGCAGGCGGACGCCGTGCAGCAGCTCGCCGCTGAGCTCCGCGGGCGTGGCGTGAGTCGAGCCGACGCCGCCGCGAAAGGCGCGCAGGAACTCCAGCGGCTCCAGCGTGGAGGCGAGCTCGTACAGGCGCTCGCCGCCCGCGATCTGCGCGTCGGCGAGCTCCTCGCCGGCCGCCACGCGCAGGCAACCTGGCTCTGAGACCGTCAGCGAGCGCACCGCGTGTGGTCGCAGCGCCGCGGCGTACAGCGCGATCACGGCTCCGTAGGAGTGCCCGACCAGGTGCGCGCCGTCTCCCAGCAGCTCGGCGATCAGCGGCGCCTCGAGCTCGAAGTCGCCGCGCGCGAGCGGTGGACTACCGCCAAAGCCCGGACGGTTGGGGAGGCAGATGCTCCAGTGCTCGGCGAGCGCCAGCTGATGGCGCCATGTGCGCTCGACGCCCACCACGCTGCCGTGCGTGAGCACGACCGTCGGTCCGCTGCCGACGCGCCTGACGTCCAGATCCGCTGCCGTCAGCGTTTCGTCCGTGTGCGCCACATGCCCGCCTTCGCTTGCCCGGGCGCGCGCTAGCGGCGCGCGGCGCCGAGGGAGAGCTGGTTCAGCGACGCGGCGCCGTCGATCGCGATCGCCTGCCCGCTGATCTGGGCGGCGCCCTCGCCTGCCAGGAATGCGACCGCGGCGGCGATCTCGGCGGGCTCGACCGCGCGTCCGGTCGGTAGGGAGCTCAACGCCCGCTCGCGCACGTCAGCCGGCATCGCGAGCACCTGCTCGGTGGCGACCAGACCGGGAAGGATCGCGTTGACGGTGATCCCGCGCGACGCGTTCTCGCTGGCCAGCGTGCGCACCATTCCCAGCTGCCCGGCCTTCGATGCCGCATACGCGACCTGCCCGGGCAGCCCACCGAGCGCGGCGACGCTCGAGACGACCACGATCCGCCCGTAGCCGCGCTCGCGCATCCCGCCAAGGCAAGCCTGCACGGTGCGAAATGCGCCCGTGAGGTTGACGTCGATGTCGCGCTGCCACTGCTCCGCGGACATCCGATGCGCCGGCGCGATCGTCGTGGTGACGCCCGCGTTGGCTACGCACACGTCCACGTCCAGTGGCGGGAGCTCGTCCCTGGCGACGTCGAGCGCGAGGTCGCAGCCCGCGCGCAGATCGAGCGTGAGCACCTCGAAGCCGTCCGCGGTGAGCCGCTCCGCGACCGCGGCGCCGATGCCGCGCGCGGCTCCCGTCACCAGCGCTTTGCGTCCCTCGGTCACAATTGAGCCTCGACGATCATCGAAGGAGGACACGATGACAGACCGCTGGTTCTCAGAGGAGGAGCTCGCAGAGCTCTCGCGGCCGACGATGGATCGAGCCATCGAGGCGATCGACGCCGGCGATCTGGCTCAGGCGAGGCGCCTGTGCGCCGAGATGAAGCACGAGTGGCAGATGCTGCACGATCTGATGGCCGGCGGCGTCCTGGACTTGGTCTCGTTCATCCAGCAACGGCTCGGTGACGACGGCGTCGCGGAGGCGTGGACCGAGAGCATGGGCCACGGGTGGCGCCGCCACCACGATGCGATCGTGGCGCTCGACCGGCGCGAGCTGGTCGGCTTGCTGGCCGCCACCTGGCGCGCGCACTCGTGCTCGGGGGTGGGTCCCAACCCGGGCTCCTTCACGATCGCCGAGGACGAGGAGAAGGTGACGTTCACGATGAACCCGTGCGGCTCGGGCCAGCGTCTCGTGCGAAACGGAGCCTACGAGGGGCTCCCGGATGGCGGCGCAACGCGCGAGGCGCACGATTGGTCATACGGGCGCAAGGGCTTCCCGCTCTACTGCACGCACTGCAGCTTCATGAACGAGTCGCTTCCGATTCAGTGGTCCGGCTACCCGCTCTACCCTTCGGATCCACCCGAGGACTACACCAAGGATCCCTGCACGTGGTACTGGTACAAGGACCCCGACGCGATCCCCGAGCGCCATTACAGTCGCTACGGCGCGGTCAAGCCCGGTCGGGCTTCACCGTGATCACGTTCTCCGGATTCGGCCTGCAGGCGGCGGGCGCCTGGCTGTAGTCGCCGAACGGGCCGTCGCGCCGCGCGACAGCGCCGCCGACGCCCTCGCGCTCGGCGAGCTCGATGAAGCCGTGCGCGTCGGGCGTGTTGCGCATCAACCCGTCCAGGATCGGACCGAGCGTCTGGGTGGAGGCCAGGCCCATGTTCTCGTAGGCCTGGTTGACGATCAGCTTCATCGCGGCCAGCTGCGAGGCCGGGATGCCGGCGAGCTGCTCGGCGCGCTCGCGCACCTCCGCCTCGAGTCGCTCGAACGGCACCGCCGCGTTGATCAGTCCCGCCTGCACCGCCTCCAGGCCCGACAGTGGCCGGCCGCTCAGCGCGTACTCCTTGGCCTTCGTCAGGCCCAGGCGATACAGCCACATGCCGGTGAGGTAGCAGCCCCACATCCGCGAGTAGGAGGTTCCGATGCGCGCGTCCTCGCTGGCGATCACGAGGTCTGCGCACAGCGCCATGTCGCTGCCTCCGCCCACGCACCAGCCGTGGACCTGCGCGATCACCGGCTTGGGCGAGCGCCACAGGCTCATGAACTTCGGCACCGCGCCCTGGTCGGAGGTGGCGGTCGCGAAGTCCTTGCCGGGGTCCCACGCCCCGTCGGTGGTGAGCGCGTCGTCCCAGTGGTGAAAGCCGCCGCCGAAGTCAAAGCCGGCGCAGAACGCGCGCCCCGCGCCGCGCAGCACGATCACCTTCACCTGTGGGTCGGCGACCGCGTCGTGTACGGCCGCTTCGAGCTCATCGGGCATCGGCGGCACGATCGTGTTCAGCCGCTCGGGCCGGTTCAGCGTGATCGTCGCGATCGCCTCATCGGTGTCATACAGCAGCGTCTCGTGCGGCATCGGGACCTCCTCGGGATCTACGGGTGGACGGCGGCTGGGCGCCTCACGCGCCAGATGTGCTCCATCGGCCAGCGCCTGGCCCACGCGAGGTCGTGCTCGTCGCGGTAGCTGCTCGTCGCATCGGCCGGAGGTCGCAGCTCGATCAGGTCCTCGACGACGAATCCGCTCTCGCGGAAGAGTGCGATCCAGGTGCCGTAGGGGAGCTGGAACTCGACCGGCTCGCCCGGCGCTTCGCACACATGCAGGTCCCAGTAATCGACCGCCAGCCGCTCGCCGGGATGAGCAGCGGCCAGCGGCCAGGCGAGGTCGAGGATCGGGGTGTTCATCGAGAACGCCAGCAGTCCGCCCGGGCGCAGGAGCCGGGCTGCTTCTGGAATAGTCAGGTGGGGATCCGCGAAGGCCATCGCGCCGTGGTCGCAGAAGATGACGTCGAATGACTGGTCCGCGAATGGCGTCGCTTCTGCGCTCGAATGCACGAGCGGGAAGTCCGCGCCCGCCTGTGCCATCAGCGCGCGGGCGTGCTCCAGCTGTACCGAGGAGTTGTCGAGCCCGGTTACGCGGGCGCCCATCGCATGCAGCGCGATCGACCACTGCGCCGCCCCGCAGCCGAGCTCGAGGACATCCTTCCCGCGCACATCCCCCAGCACCCGAAGCTCGGACTCCGGCAGCTGCCATACACCCCACGCCGTGCCTCCCGACGCCGCCAGCTGAGCTCCGTGCGTGGATTGATACTTGGACGACTGCTCGTCCCACGTCTGCCTGTTGTGGGCTGCATACCGGGAGAGGCGCGGCTCGTCGCTCACCTCGACAGTCTCCCAGAGCTCGTGGCGCGGGCGACGGCGCCGGGAGCGGACATCGCTTCACGCCCGCCCGGACACCGCGTCAACGAGTCGCCCCAGCCGCGACGGCCGCTGCGTTCGCTGCTCGATGCGATCCGCGCGGCGGTAGAGCGAGTAGATCGCGTGGATCGCGCCCCAGCGCACGGGCTCTGGCTCCCAACGCCTGGCCCGATGCCCGACCCACGGCAGCGTGGTGAGCGGGCTGGCCTCGCCGAGGATGAGGTCGCGCAGCGTGCGACCGGCGAGGTTCGCGGCGGCGATGCCCTCGCCCACGTATCCGCCGGCCCACGCGAGCCCCGACTCGGGGTCGGCGTCGACCGACACGCACCAGTCGCGGGGCACGCCGAGCACACCCGACCAAGCATGGTCGAGCCCGACGCCGGCGGCGGGCGGGAACATCGCGTGGAGCTTCGCGCGCAGGCTCTCGATCGTCGCCGCGGCGGTCTCGCCGCGGCCGTCGCTGCGCGACGCGAAGCGATACGGGACGCCGCGACCGCCGATCGCGATGCGCCCGTCCTCGGTGCGCTGCAGGTACACGTACACGTGCGCGCCGTCGCCGAGCACCTCGCGCCCCTCCCAGCCGATCTCATCCCACGCCCCCGACGTGAGCGGCTCGGTGACGATCATCGAGCTGTTCATCGGCACGAGCGCGCGTCTGAGCCCAGACAGGCCGGCGGTGTAGCCCTCGGTCGCGCGCACGACCCAGCGTGCGCGCACCCCTCCGGCGGGGGTGATCGCCTCGTGCGGGCGGATCGCGCTCACCGGTGTGGCCTCGTGGATCTCCACGCCCAGGCGCTCGACGGTCGCGGCCAGGCCGGCGAGCAGCTTCGCCGGGTGCACGCGCGCAGCGTGCGGCGAGAACGTCGCGCCCTGCGCCCCGGCGATGCGCAGGCGCGCCCCCAGCTCGCCGGGTGTCAACGCACGCAGATCGTCGTCGTCCAGGCCGTGCGCGCGGCTGTCGACGAGCTCGCCGCGCAGGCGCAGCGCCTGGGCGCCGCCGAGCGCGACCGTGAGGCGTCCGCCCTTGACGAAGTCGGCGTCGATTCGCTGCTCGGCGAGCACCGCGCCGACCTCGTCGACGGTGTCGAACATCACCCGCTGCAGCGCCGCGTAGCCGATGCGCCCGGCGTGACGTTCGTAAACGCGCGGTGGACCGGAGAAGAACCCGGAGACCCAGCCGCCATTGCGCCCGGAGGCGCCGAAGCCGGCGTGCTCGCGCTCGAGCATCACGATCTGCAGCGACGGTCGCGCGCGCTTGAGGTAGTACGCGGTCCACAGGCCCGTGTAGCCGGCGCCCACGATCGCCACGTCGGCCTCAGTCGGCCCGGCCAGGGGCGGCCTCGGCGCCGGCGGGCCGCCCAGTGAGCGCCACCAGTAGCCAAGCTCGCCCGTGCGCATCTGCTTGAGACTATTCAGCCGGCAGGTATGATCCACATGGATCTTCGGGTCCGCAGGGCCAGGTCCCATGGGGATGGGGAGAACCGCGAGAGAGGGAGCGTGCGATGGAGGTCGAAGTCACGGAGTCGATGACTCGCGAGGCCCTCGGCGCGGCGACGATCGCGCAGGCGTTCCGCATCACGGCGGCTGAGCGCGCCGACGAGGTGGCGATCCGCACCAGGGGGGACGAGTTCAGCATCACCTGGGGCGAGCTGCGCGAGCGCGTCGACGCGCTCGCGGGCGGCCTGGCGAAGCTCGGCGTTCAGCGCGGCGACAGCGTCGCCCTGATGCTTTGCAACCGCCCTGAGTTCCACCTGTGCGACCTCGCGGCGATGATGCTCGGCGCGACGCCGTTCTCGATCTACAACACGTACACGCCCGAGCAGATCCGGTACGTCGTGGCCGATGCGGATGCGAAGGTGCTGATCTGCGAGCAGCAGTACCTGCCGCAGGTGCGCGAGGCGCGCAGGGAGCTGCCGGGCCTGGAGTACGTGATCGTCGTGGACGGCGAGGCCCCGCTGGGAACGCTCGCGCTGTCCGACGTCGAGGGCTCGAACCCGGACTTCGACGTCGACGCTTCGGTCGCGCAGATCAAGTCGACGGACGTGCTCACGCTGATCTACACCTCGGGCACGACCGGTCCGCCGAAGGGCGTGCAGCTCATACACCGCAACCTGCTCGCGACGGTCCAGGGCATCGAGCACTTGATCCAGTTCCCGCGCGATGGCCGCGTGGTCTCGTGGCTGCCGGCAGCCCATGTCGCCGAGCGCAACGCCCACCACTATCTGCCGATCGTCTTCGGCCTGCAGATCACATGCTGCGAGGACCCTCGCGAAGTGCTCTCCTACCTGCCGGAAGTCCGCCCGAGCTGGTTCTTCGCGGTGCCGCGCATCTGGGAGAAGCTGAAGGCCGGCCTGGAGACGATGGTCGCCGCGCAGCCCGACGAGCGCCGCGAGCAGCTGCAGGCCGCGCTCGAGGCGGGTGTGCGCAAGGTGCGCCTGGAGCAGGCAGGAGAACCCGTGCCGGCCGAGCTGGCCGAGCAGGTCGACAAGGCCGACGCGGAGATCTTCTCCGGGCTGCGCACGATGCTCGGCCTCGACCAGGTCGAGGCGATCAACGTCGGCGCCGCGCCCACGCCGGTCGAGGTGCTGGAGTTCTTTCACGCGATCGGTCTGCCGCTCGCCGAGCTGTGGGGCATGAGCGAGACGTGCGGTGCCGGGAGCGTCAATCCTCCCGGTAAGATCAAGCTCGGAACCGTGGGACCGCCCGCTCCGGGCATCGAGATCAAGCTCGACGCCGACGGCGAGGTGCTGGTCAAGTCCGACGTGGTGATGCTCGGCTACCGCAACCTGCCTGAGAAGACGGCCGAGGCGTTCACCGAGGACGGCTGGCTGCGCACGGGAGATATCGGCGTGTTCGACGAGGACGGCTATCTGACGATCGTCGATCGCAAGAAGGAGCTGATCATCAGCGCCGCCGGAAAGAACATGTCCCCGGCGAACATCGAGGCGACCTTGAAGAGCAGCTCGCCGGTGATCGGCCAGGCGTGCTGCATCGGCGACCGGCGTCCCTACAACACGGCGCTGA
This sequence comes from Solirubrobacteraceae bacterium, assembly GCA_050012835.1. Taxonomy (GTDB): domain Bacteria; phylum Actinomycetota; class Thermoleophilia; order Solirubrobacterales; family Solirubrobacteraceae; genus Palsa-744. Next base: position 17,294 of record JBEKGK010000038.1, read on the forward strand.
TCGTCCTCGACGCCGACTTCGCGCCCGCGTGGGCCGCCACGCACGGCATCGAGGACACGACGCTCGAGTCGCTCGCCGGCGACGAGCGCGTGCGTGCGGCGGTGCAGGCGGGCGTGGACGCGGCCAACGCCAAGCTGGCGCGCGTCGAACAGATCAAGAAGTTCGAGATCGTCTCAGGTGACTGGCTCCCTGGGGGCGACGAGCTGACGCCCACCATGAAGCTCAAGCGCAAGCCGATCGCCGAGAAGTACGAGAGCGCGATCGAGGCGCTGTACTCGACGTAGCCGCGCTGCCGGGGTGCCGTCAGGTCATCGCTCGCAGTCAGGCGGCGCGTTCGCCCACGAGGGCTCGCGCGGATGGAAATGCAGCAGCGCCCTCCACGTGGCAGGACCGAGTACCCCCCTTGGCGGCAGGCGATGATGGGCCTGAAACGAGGCCACGGCGCGCGCGGTCTCGGCGCCGAAGAACCCGCCGACCGGCAGGTGCGCCCCCGCCGCGTCGAGCAGCTCCTGGGCCTGCACGATCTCGTCGCCGCAGGCACCGGCGTGCAGCGTGGGCGCGACGAGCGTCCTGCGCGCGAGCCCGGGGAGGGGCGCGTGGAGAGCTGCCAGCGCTTCCGGTTGCGCGCTATCGAGGTCGAAGAAGCTCAGCCCGGGCGTGCCGTAGGCGTGGGCCAGGGTGCGGAATCGCAGCACTTCTGGCGGCGTGGGTGAGCCATACAGCTGTCCGACCGGCAGGATCGGGCGAGCGTAGATCGAGTTGCCCCCGATCGTGGCTGCGTAGGCGGCGTCCACGCTGACGCCGAAGTCGCGCCAGTACATCAGCGGCAGAACGACGTTGAAGCCCCCCGGCGCGAGGAACACCGAGTACGGGAACGTGGGGTGCCGGGAGACCTCAGCTTCGCTGGCCAGTCCGATCGGGAACCCGGCGCCGAGCTCGGAGCGCAGCGTGCGCACGAACAGCTGCGCGGCGCCATACAGCTTGTCGTACTGAGCCTCGGCGTCAACGACCAGGCACTGCGCCCCGTTGTGCACCGCCGCCACCGCAGCCGCCGCTTCGCCCGACGGAGCCTGGCCGTACGCGAACGTCCACGCGCAGACCGTCGCGCCGGCAGCGCGCATTTCGCTCACCAGGGCCGTCGAGAACTGCGGTTCTGGGGTGGAGCCTTCGGCCGCCTTCACGTACAGGGTCCGCACGCCAGCTGTGGCCGCCGCGGCGACCAGCTCCTGGCCGCTCTGGCCAGCAGTCAGCTGATTGACCCACAACGCGGTGCCCGCAAACGGCTTGGGGACCGGCGAGCTCGCGGCGAGCCCAGCGGCGGGTGTGAGAGAGCCGATCGAAAGCGCGAGCGCGATCACGAAGCCGAGCCTCGCCACAGACGTCTTGGGCCGCGGCCAGCTCACGGAGCGGATCGTAGTGCGCGGGCGCTCCGCAGCGCGCTTAGGGGCGCCGCGCCGAAGCCTTCGTCTGGGGCGTCATGTTTGCGTGAACCAGATTCCGCTGCGCGCCACCTTGGGCGCCTCCTGGCCGATCGCACGCGTGAGCAGCCACAGGTCACCCAGCGCCGGGTGCAGCATCGGCTTGCCGCTGGTCATCAGGCCGACCGAGAGCGCGCGCTCGGGGTCGGCCCAGCCGAGCACGTTGGTGAAGCCGAGGTGGCCGAACGCCTCGTCGGTGTCGGGGCCGAACAGGCTGAACGCGCTGGCGCCCAGCATGAACCCGCTGGCGTGACGCAAGGGAGCCACCAGGGAGAAGTCGATCTCGCGAAACGCCCGCTCGGAGATCGCGCGGCGGATCGTGCGCGGCTCCAGGATGCGCACGCCGTCGAGCTCACCTCCAGCGAGCAGCAGGTCGAAGAAGCGGGAGAGCTCGTTGGCCGTCGTAACGACATTGCCCGACGGCACAATGCCGGTCAGGAAGCGTGCGTCGTTGGAGCGGACGGTGATCTCATCTGGCGGGAGGCCGAGTGCGCGCTTCAGCACGGTGGAGAGCGGCGGCAGCGCCGGCGGTCCGGTCGGGTAGCTGAGGGCGACCCGCCCCACATCCCTGGCGCTGACGCCGTAGTTGCCCCAGCGAAAGCCGAGCGGCTTGAGGATCTCCTGCCGGAGTACCGTGCGAATGTCCCTGCCCGTCACCCGGCGGACGATCTCGGCGATGATGAAGCCGCCTGAGACCGCGTGGTAGGAGAGCAGCTTCCCGGGTCGCGAGCGGGGCTTGGCCGCACACAGCATCTCCAGCATGAACTCTCGGTCGCCGAAGCGGTCGAGGTCGAACGCGTCGGCGGGCAGGTTGGGCACGCCGGCGCGGTGGGAGAGCAGCTGCTCGATCGTTATGACCTGCTTGCCGTTGGCGGCGTACTCGGGGATGTACTCGCACACACGGTCGCCGACGTGCAGCAGCCCGCGCTGCTCGAGTAGGTGGGTCACCACCGTCGTCATCACCTTGGATGCCGAGAAGATCACGAACGGCGTCTGAGGTGTGGCCGGCGTGCGCACGGCGTCGTTGCGATCCGCCGGCCCGTTGCCGCGCGCGTGCCCGATGGCACGGTCGAGCACCACCTGGCCCTCGCGGCGCACGCACAGCGCGATCGCCGGATAGAAGCCGCTGCGGTAGAGGCGCTCGACCCCTGCCCAGATGCGCTCGACGCCGCTCGCCGTCATACCCACCGCCCGGAGGTCGCTCGCCTCGGACGAGCGCGCGGTGACAGAGCCGAAGTCGCGTGGCACCCGGATGCGTCGCAGCGGGTCTGGCACCAGCGGAAGGCGCGGGATCGACGGGACCGGGACTGCCTCCAGCGAGATCACAGACGCGACGTGCTTGCGGTCGGCGCGATCGGTGCAGCGACTTGGAGCGCGTCGGGGGTGCGGGCCATACGCTCAGGCCGCCGCGGCCCGCTTGCGCGGGCCAGTCTTGGCGGCGGTCGGCTTGCGCGCGCCCGTCCTCGCAGCGGGCAGCGCGCGCGGGCCCGCCTTGGCAGCGGCCGGCTTTGGCGGCCGCGCCTGCGCGGCGGGCTTGTTCAGGCCCGGCTCGGAGCCCTTGAGGCCGGGCAGCGGCGGCAGCGCGAGCTTGACGATCTTGCGCACGACGCTGCCGAACTGCTTGTGCAGCGGGCCGGTGTTGTATGGGATGCCGTAGCGCTCGCGGATCTCGCGGACCTCCTCGGAGATCTCGCCATAGCGGTGGGCGGGCAGATCAGGGAAGAGGTGGTGCTCGATCTGGTAGCTGAGGTTGCCCGCGAGGATGTGGAAGGGCTTGCCGCCGGTCAGGTTGGCCGAGCCGAGCATCTGGCGGTAGTACCACTCGCCGCGGGTCTCGTTCTCGGTTTCCTCCTCGGTGAACTGCTCTGTGCCGTCGGGGAAGTGGCCGCAGAAGATGATCGTGAACGCCCACAGGTTGCGGGTGAGGTTCGCCGTCGCGTTACCCGCGAGCACGAACGGCAGCGAGGGACCGGAAAGCAGGGGGAACAGGACGTAGTCCTTGAGCGTCTGGCCACGCACCTTGCGCCAGATGGCCTGGAGCTTGTGGCGCTTCTCGTCGTCCAGGGCGCTCTCGCCGGCGGCGATCTGCTCGGCTTCGACATCGTGCATGGCGACCCCGTACTGGAAGAAGGTCGCCAGCAGCGCCGCGTACAGCGGGTTGCCGAGATAGTACGGGCGCCACCGCTCATCCTCGGACATGCGCAGGATGCCGTAGCCGATGTCGCGGTCCTTGCCGACGATGTTGGTGTGGGTGTGGTGCATGTAGTTGTGCGAGTGGCGCCACTGGTCGGCGGGGCAGGCGGTGTCCCACTCGAAGCTCTTGCCGTTCAGCCGCTCATCTCCCGTCCAGTCGTACTGCCCGTGCATGACGTTGTGGCCGATCTCCATGTTGTCGAGGATCTTCGACAGCGACAGCGCGGCGGTGCCGCCGATCCAGGCGGGCGGCAGGAAGCCGAGGAACAGCAGGGCGCGGCCGGCGACCTCGAGTCCGCGCTGGGTGCGGATGACCTTCTCGATGTAGTCGACGTCGCGCTCGCCGAGGTCCGCGACGACGCGCGCGCGGATCGCGTCGAGCTCCCGGCCGAACGCCTCGAGCTGCTCGGGGGAGAGACTGGGTGCGCTGCTGGGCATGGCTGGCTCCTTCTCGGGGGCGGGTTCAGAGGTCGAGCGCGACATCGCCGACCGGCACGGACACGCAGATGCGGATCTGCTCCTCGCCGGAAGTCGAGATCACGCCGGTGAAGACGTTGCGCACCGTGCCGGCCGTCTTGCGGCAGCTGCACGTGTTGCAGATGCCCATGCGGCATCCGTGCTCGGGGGCGAGGCCGGCGTCCTCGGCCTGCTCGAGCAGCGGGAGGCCGCTGTTGGCGGCCTCGCGTCCGCTGACGGTGAAGCTCACGAGGCCCTTGGCGCCGTCGGTGTCGAAGCGCAGCGCGGGCGGCGTGAAGGTCTCGACGGCCGGCTCGGGCAGGCCGTCCTGCGCCCAGACGGCGCGGACCGAGTCGATCAGCGCCGGCGGACCGCAGACGAACGTCGTAGCGGCCGCATGGTCGGATGTCACCGCGGACAGGTGCTCGCGATCGAAGCGCCCGGCGAGCTCCGACCGGCGTGCGCGGGTGAAGCCGCGTGCGACTCTCAGGCCCTCATGCAGCTGCGCCAGCTTGCGCAGCTCGGGGTCGTAGAGTGCGAGCGCGCGCGAGCGCGCATAGTTCAGGAAGCCGACCTCCCCCTCAAAGCCCTCGTCGCAGAGCGTGCGCAGCATCGCCATCACCGGCGTGATGCCGCTGCCACCGCTGATCAGCAGCACCCGCGCGGGCCGCTCCTCAGGCAGAACGAAGTCACCCTCCGCCTGGGTCAGGCCGACGATCATGCCCGGCCGCGCGTGGTCGCGCAGGTGGCGCGAGACCCTGCCCTCTGGGTGGGTGGAGACGGTCAGCTCGAGCGCGCCGGCGGCATGCTGCGAGCCCGCCGGGGAGTAGGGCCTGGTCTCGCGGACCCCGTCGACCTCGACGCTCACGCCGACGAACTGCCCGGCGTGAAAGCCGCGCCAGTTCTCATTCGGGCGCAGCGCGAGCGTGACGCTCTTCGAGGTCTGATGGCGGACGGCCGTGACCTCGGCGCGAACGTCGCGCTTTACGAGCAGCGGGCGGACGAGCTCGACATAGCGGTCAACGCCGTGCGGGTAGGCAAGCGCCTCGAGCAGCTTCGAGCGCAGCAGACGGCGGCCGAGGCCACCCGAGGACGGCGCAAGACGCGACATCTCAGCTGGATCACGCTGGGTGGGGACAGCCATAACTGGAAACGATGATACCTCAAATGAGGGTACATCGTTTGTAGTATCGTAGCGTTCATATGGCGCGTTCGAGCTCCGACACCATCGACCGGCCGGACCGAGCGCGCGGGGCCCGCACGTCCGGCCATGACCTCACCGTCGAGCAGCTCGCCGGCGAAGTCGGGATGTCGGTGCGCAACATCCGCAACCACCACACCCGGGGGCTGCTGCCCCCGCCCCAGGTGCGAGCACGGGTCGGCTACTACAACGCAGAGCACGTGGCGAGACTTCGCCTGATCCAGGAGTTGCAGGCAGACGGCTTCAACCTCGCCGCCATCGAGCGGCTCCTGAACGGATCACACGGGCTCGCCGAGCGTCTGCTCGGCCTGCGCAGCGCGGTCACCGCACCCTTCGAGCCGGAGACCCCGGAGATCATCACCGGCGACGAACTGGCCAAGAGGTTCGGTCAGATCGACGCGAAGGGCACCGAGCGGATCCGCAAGCTGAGGCTGCTCGTTCCACTCGGCGAAGACCGCTTCGAAGTCCCCAGTCCGACACTGCTGAAAGCCGCCGAACAGGTCATCGACCTCGGGATCCCGCTGCACGCCGCGCTATCACTCGCCGAGCGGGTCAGCCGCAACTGCGAGTCGATCTCACGGGCATTCACGAGGCTCTACCTCAGAGAGCTGTGGCAACCCTTCCAGCGGGCCGGCGAACCCGACGAGCAATGGGAGGAGCTGATCGAGGCCGTGAACACCCTCAGACCCCTGGCCTCCGAGGCGCTGCTCGCGCTGTTCAAGCAGACGATGACCACACAGCTGGAGGACACGTTCGGGAAAGTGATCGAGCACCAGGCCAGGCGCCGGAAGTCAACCTACGCGCGGGCGGCAGACAGCAGCTCCTCGATGGATGCACGCAGGGCGCTCAGCAGCACCTCGAGGTCCGGCACGGTGTCGCGGTCGGCGACCACGCCGAAGAACACGTTGCCGTCATAGCTCACCGCGGCCACGCCGACGGCGTGCTCGGCGGCGAGCGGCACAAGCGGATGGATCTCACGCAGCGGCGCCCCGAAGGCGTACAGCGTCTGCTGCGGACCGGGCACGTTGGTGACGGTCACGTTGAACAGCCGTGTGGCGTAAAGGGCCCGTGCAAGGGTGGCATGGATCACCGGTGGCGCCAGTCCCGCCAGCTCGATCACGGCGGTGGTGCCTGCCGCTTGGCGTCCGTCGGACTTCAGCGACTCCGAGTGGACCACGGTTTCGCGATAGCGCCGCACTGGATCGGCCTCAGTTACAGGCAGCTCCACATATAGCGAGGAGACCCGATTCCCCAGCGCGAGGTGCTCGCCCGCGGCGCGGAGGTTCATCGGGACCATCGCTCGCAGCCCCTGCGCCGGCAGTGCCTCGCCGCGGGACTGGAGCAGCGCCCTCAGCCCGCTCGCGGTGACCGTGAGCACGACGTCGTTGATCGTGCCGCCGAGAGAGTTCTTGATCTCCTTCAGGTCCGCCAGCGGGACGCGCACGACATCGAAGCGGCGTCGGGTGCCGATCGTCGGCCCGTTGAGGCTCGTGCGCGGCGCCGGGTGCAGCAGCTCCTCGCGCACGATCACACCGAGTGCCGCTCGCGCGTTGCGCAGCGCCTCACGTGGGTGAAGCGCGCCATGGGCTCCCATCTGGGCCGCTTGGCGGATCGTTTCAACCGGCAGCAGGCCCGCCCACGCGTGCGCCAGAGAGGCCAGCGAGCCTGATGCGGTCGGTTGGACGGTGGACGTTGGGCCGTGGACATCGATAGGGGAGGGTGTGCGGCCGCCGTCCGGCCCGCTCGCGGAGGACGGCGGCGCCGGAGCGGCCGGCGGTGCGTCCGCGGTGGGGTCGAGCAGCAGGTGGCTGACGTCGATCGAGCCGACACCATCGACCATGCAGTGGTGCGTCTTGGTCGCGAGTGCCCAGCGACCGTCGGCGAGTCCGTCGACGAGCGTCATCTCCCACAGCGGCCGGTGGCGATCCAGGCGCTGGGAGAAGAAGCCCGATGCCCACTCCGCCAGCTCCTCGTAGCCTCCGGGGGCGGGCAACGCCGCGCGGGCTACGTGCGTGCGTATGTCAAATGCGGGATCGTTCTCCCATTCGGGCCACGACAGCCCGCCGGTATGCGGCTGCGACAGCCGCTGTCGGTAGCGCGGCAGCTGGCGCAGCCGGCTCGCGAGCTGCAGGCACAGAGCCTCGTACGACGGCGGGCCGCCATCCGGCAGAGGATCGAAGACCATGATCCCGCCGGTGTGCATGTGCGCGCTCTCGTCAGCCTCCTCGAGCTCGAGGAACGTCGCGTCCAGGGCTGTCAGGTGCTCGCTCATGACGACCGGCAAGAAGGCCGGCTGCTGACGCCCACACAGGCGTTGGCCGTCGGCGGTGTGCCCGATCAGAACCTATCTGCGGAGGCTGCCTGTGTCATCGGGGCTATCCCGCAGGTGGGTCCGGAGATCCACGGATGGGCGAGATGCGCCGCACTCGCCGGCGAACGATCCAAACGCTACCTACATTGGGGGATACTGGCCTGATCATGTCGCAGGAGCCGACGGCCGCCGGACCGAAGGACATCTCAGTTGGCGAGCCGCCCCGCAAGAAGATTCCTCGCGATCGCGAGGATGACTACACGCCCGCGGCAGCGGCCGCGCGCCGCGCTTTCCTGCGCGAGCAAACGGGCGTTGCGTTGGAGCACCTCGCCCACTACTCGCTCGACCCATCGGCTCTCCCGGGGAACGTCGAGCATTTCACGGGGGTGGCGCAGGTGCCGATCGGCATCGCCGGGCCGCTGCTCGTCGACGGGGAGCATGCGCAGGGAGAGTTCTACGTGCCGCTGGCGACTACCGAGGGCACCCTGGTCGCGAGTTACAACCGCGGCATGAAGATGCTGCACGGGGCAGGCGGCGTGAAGACCACGATTCTCGATGACGCCATGCAGCGCGCACCCGCCTTCGTGTTCGCAAGCGCGCGCGAGGCGCGCCGATTCGGGGAATGGCTGACCGAGCACTTCGCGGAGATCAAGCAGGCGGCGGAGAGCACTACGCGGATCGGCCGGCTGCGCGGGATCGAGCAGTACTCCGCCAGCCGAATCCTGTTCACGCGCTTTGACTACACGACCGGGGATGCGGCCGGCCAGAACCTCACGGGCAAGGCGACGGCTGTGGCGTGCGCGTGGATCAACTCCAGCTATGAGGGCATCGTCGACTTCTATCTGGAGTCGAACTTCGCCACCGACAAGAAGAGCTCGCAGATCAACGTCCTGCGCACTCGCGGCAAGCGCGTCGTCGCCGAGGCGACGCTGCCCGCGGCACTGATCGAGCAGTACATGCACACGAGCGGCGAGAGACTGTTTCGCGCGCGACAGGTGTCCAACCTTGGGAGCTTCATGTCGGGGGTCAACAACAACGGTCTGCACTCTGCCAACGGGATTGCCGCCCTGTTCATCGCCACCGGCCAGGACGCGGCCAACGTCGCCGAGTGCTCCGCAGCCCTCAACTTCAGCGAGCTACTCCCCGGCGGCGACTATTACGTCTCGATCACGATCCCGTCGCTGATCGTCGCGACCTATGGCGGCGGCACGGGGCTCGCCACGCAGCGCGAGTGCCTCGAGCTGCTTGGCTGCTGCGGAGCCGGCAAGGTTCGCAAGCTGGCCGAGATCATCGCCGCCACAGTGCTATGCGGTGAGGTCTCGCTTGGCGGGGCGATCCTCGCCGACGAGTGGGTACATGCCCACGACCGCTACGGGCGCAACCGGCCGTAGCACCGACCAGCTCACTTCGACCTCGACTACGAGGGCGCCTGTAAAGCGCTTTCAGCACCGCCAGCGACCTCGACGACTTCGCGTCGATGGTCGCAAATAAGGCCATAGCGGGGGCGGGATGCATACGGATATCCCCGACCAGGGACTACGACCCGACGGCCTGCAACGGACGGAGCCCATCGGTGGGCCCGTGTTGATGATCAGGGAACTCCGCCGACTCCCATAGCAGCCGAGCGTGGAGCAGCCTCGTGGCCAGGTTCGTCAGGCAGAGGCTTGCGTACGTCATTCGCTGCCATGACCGAGCCTCGGCTACGCCGGTTGCGAGCCTCGTCGCCGTAGCTCGGCGCGCAGCGTCTCGACCGTCCACGTCGGACATCCGCAGCCCAGGAAGTCGTTGTCGCCGGTCAGGATGCCGGCATTGAGCACCATCGCGAGCGCCACGGTGGGCCAATCGCGCTTTATGTTCGGCCTCCTCCCATTGATCCTCGGCAACCACTAGCCGCAGGTCGGGGTCGAGCAGAAGCTCCCGGCCTCGCCTGCGCAGAAGCTCGCCAACGAGCACGCTGGCGTCGGCGACGACGATCACTCGGGTAGCGCTCGGCGCAGGTCGAGTAGACCGGCTAGCTCCTCCTCGCCCATGCCGGTGTCCTTCAGCACGCGCTCGACTGTCTCGCCCAGCTGGGCGACGGCACGCCGAACGTCATCCTCGTCGCGCTCGAC